>NZ_JANXSO010000128.1 GCF_025352645.1 Iodobacter sp.
TCTGTGCTTGCATCGTGTGAAGCAGGCTTTTCCTCGGCATAAGCCGCAAGAGAGAAGAGGGTTGCAGCTGCAGCAGCTAAGGTTGCTCCGGTTATACGATTCATGGTCATTCTCCAAATTTTGCTGGATAGGCAACAAGCACGATTGCTTGCTGACTCTTAGTCGTAGCAGATCAGCAAAATATGACGAAGATTTTTTTTATTTTTTTTGGATGATGGTGTCAGTATTTGTGTGGATTATTGTAAGTATTATCTATTCTAGTAGACATCACTTTGCTTGCCACTCGCAAGCTTCTGCTAGCCAGCACTAGCCAGCACTAGCCAGCACTAGCCAGTCAAACTGATCGACTAAATCTTAAGCGCCACAAGCTTGGGGAAAATAAGCGACCAGCCTATGCAAGTGATCTGCGTGTGTTAGTTGAAGATATTTACCGCAGAATTGGCAAGGTGAGCATGGCATTTACTCCGCCATGTTCATGCTGGCTTAATTCGAGCTTGCCATTAAAACGCTTGGCGATGGCGGCCACGATAGATAGGCCAAGCCCGCTGCCTTTTGTGCTACTACGCCGCCAGAAACGCTGGGTCACTAAGGCGAGCTCAGCGGGCTGAAGCCCCGGCCCTTGATCAATAATGCAAAAACAAATGGCATCTTCCAAGTAGTGTATTTCCACTCGCACCACGCTATTGGCTGGGGAGTAATTGAGTGCGTTATCCAGCAGATTACGCAGCGCCGTTACGGCCAGCGCTTGAGGTAGGGCAAGCTGATGAGCTGCGATTATTTCGCCTGCATCTATTCGTTCTGGCCGCTGGGGGGCGGCGTCTCTGATGGCAAGTTTTAAGATCTCGTTGGTAGAGGTGCTTTGCCCGTCATCCCAGCAAAAATCGCCTTCAATTTGGGCGAGGGTCAGTAGTTGCGTCAGCGTATGTTGTAGCCTTGCTACGCTTTCTTCGGCGTAATCTAAAGCAGTTTTTGCTTCTTCGCCTTCGGTAATGCGGGCGACTTGTAAATGGATTTTGATGGCGGTAAGCGGGGTGCGTAATTCATGCGCGGCATCGCTGGTGAGCTGGCGTTCCCGCTCCAGTGTTTGCTCTATTCGGCTGAGTAATTGATTTAAGGTTGTTACTAAAGGCAGCAAGTCTTTGGGAATATGCAGGGCAGAGAGTGGGCTTAAGGTTTGCGGCGTTTGGCCTGCAAGGGCTTGGCGAATTTTCTCTAGCGGCCGCAGCCCTTGCTTTACGCCAAACCAAAGCAAAAGCAGGCTGCCGATCAGCGCAACCATAAAGGGTAGCGTAGTGGCGAGCAGCACATCCTGCAGCATTTGATTTCTTTCGCTTAGCCGATCGGCGGTAGTGACGCGCAGGCCGAAGGCTTCGATGGTGTAGCTGCGCCATTGCTCTTTATTAATGGTTAAATCAGTAAAGCCCAGCGTTTTAGAGCGAGTGGCATCCGGATGAGTATGATCGGTGCGCGCCAGCACTTCGCCGCGTAAAGAGCTGATCTGGCAGGCTAAGCCCTTGCCAGCAGGTAGTAGCAGGGTATCGCGTTTTTTGCCTTTGGCCGCCGCATCCCAGGCGGCGGCGTTTTGCGAGATTAGCCCCGCTACCATTTGCGCCGACATGCTAAGGCGCTGATCCAAAGTGTGGCGAATTTGCCGGTCTAGATTATATAAAGTCCAAGCCGTTACACCGCCCCATAATAGGCTCAAAGAAATACCAATCAGCAGTAATAAACGCAGACGTAAGCTCATTGTTTGATTCCACCGTAGCGATAACCCATGCCGCGAATCGTCTCGATAATCTCGCCGCCTAATTTGCGGCGTAGATGATAGATATGCACATTGAGGGCATTGCTTTCGATTTCTTCGCTGAAGTCGTAAAGCCGGTCTTTAAGCTGCTCGGCACTGAGTATTCGATCTTTGGCTTGCATCAGTGCGGCCAGCAGTGCCATTTCCCGTCGGGATAAGGCGATGGGTTGCTCATTAAGGCTGACATGGCCGGTAGCAGGGTTGAGTTTTAATGGCCCGTCTTCAATCAGATCAACACAACGCCCAGCTACGCGGCGCTGTAAGGCATGTAAGCGGGCGACTAATTCATCTAAATCAAAAGGCTTCAGCAGATAATCATCGGCCCCTAGTTGCAATGCCATGACTTTGTCTTTAATTGAATCACGCGCGGTGAGCACCAAGATGGGTAAAACAATGCCTGTTGCTCTTAAGCGCGGCAGAAGCTTCATACCATCTTCGTCAGGCAAGCCAAGGTCTAGAATCAACACATCGCAATTTAAGGTGGCAAGCGCGGCCTCTGCCATTGCAGCACTTGCCACGCTGTCTACCGTGAGTTGATGAGCCCGCAAGCCTGCTTTAATGCCATGGGCAATTAAATCGTTGTCTTCTACCAGCAGCACGCGCATGGGTGATTTTTCTTTGCTCTGAATTCAGGCCGCAGATTATTGCACAGTTAATGTTGCCTTAATCCAAAGGCGACATCCTTACATTTCCGGTTTTGATTTTGGAGAGATTGATGTTGCGTTCATTATGGATAGGCCTGCTACTGGCCCTGCTATGGCTGCCTTTTGCTCAGGCTGAGGATAATTTTTTGCCACCAGAGCAAGCTTTTAAGCTGGTGGTGAGCAAGGAGCAATCTGGCCAGATTAAGCTGCACTGGGATATTGCCCAAGGCTATTACCTTTATCGTAAAAATATAAAAGTAGAGAGCCTGCCTGCGGGGCTTATTGAAAAAACAGAGCTACCCGCTGGTATAGCTAAAACGGATGAATTCTTCGGCGAAACCGAGGTATATTTTAATCAGGTGGATGTGCTGCTGAAAGCCCCGCATGCCAAGGTGCTGGCCATCAGCTGGCAGGGCTGCGCTGAAGCGGGGCTGTGCTATCAGCCGCAAACACGGCAAATTAAATTGGATCAGCTGGATGCCTTAGATAGACCCGCCAGCCCACTTAATCGTAGCGATAGTCAGTTGCCGGTGCTTAAAGCTGGGCCAGTAGCCGAGCTGGGTGAAGATCAGCAAATTGCACAGCGATTAAGCCAAGCGCATTTGGGGTGGATGTTGCTGATGTTTTTGGGCCTAGGTTTACTGATGACGTTTACCCCCTGCGTGTTACCGATGATACCTATTCTCTCTAGCTTGATTGCGGGCAGTGGGGCCACGCCTCGGCGCGGTTTTATTCTGTCATTGGCTTTTGTTTTACCTATGGCGTTGACTTATGCGGCATTGGGGGCCGCTGCGGCGATGGCAGGGGCTAATCTGCAGGCCTTTTTGCAAAATCCTTGGGCGCTGGGCGTGTTCGGCATGATTTTTGTGCTGTTGGCGCTGGCGATGTTTGGGGCGTACGAATTGCAGCTGCCCGCCGTAGTACGTGATCGGCTATCGCTTGCCAATCAAAAATCACAAGGCGGAACAATTGCAGGTGCGGCCACGATGGGGTTTTTATCGGCCTTACTGGTGGGGCCGTGCATGACTGCGCCATTGGCAGGTGCTTTGCTTTATATCAGCAATACCGGCGATGTATTGAAAGGAAGCTTAGCGTTGCTCTCAATGGGGCTGGGAATGGGCTTGCCACTGTTGCTGGTGGGTACGCTAGGTGCACGTTTTCTGCCGCGCCCCGGCATATGGATGAATCGGGTCAAAATGGTGTTTGGCTTTGTGCTGCTGGGTATGGCTATTTTGTTCATGGCCCGCATCATGCCGCCAGCACTGGCTTTGGCGTTATGGGGGGCTTTATTACTGGCGATGGCTTTTTGCCTGTGGGCTTTATTGCTGCCAAGCCAAGCGTGGGCAATCCGTAGCCTTGCTGCTGTGATGGCGCTTTGGGGCGCGGCAATGGTGCTGGGCGCTGCCGCTGGTAATCATAATCCGTATCAGCCCTTGGTTTTTATGCAGGCAACAGCGGCTCATTCCCAAGAGAGCCCTTTTTTGGAGCGTTTTATCACGGTGAACAGCACTGGCGAATTGGCTGCACAAATACAATCGGCCAGCGAAAAAGGGCAGTGGGCCTTGGTGGATTACTACGCGGATTGGTGCGTGGCTTGCAAAGAAATCGAGCGTGATGTGCTGGGGGACGCCCGCGTGCAGCAAGCCTTGGCGGGGATGAAGTTAATCCGCCCTGATGTGACGGCTTCGGGAGAGCAAAGCCAAGCGCTGCTCTCTGCTTACCAAGTGCTTGGCCCGCCCACGCTATTATTGATCGGCCCCGATGGCAAAGAGCGGCGAGCACAGCGGATTGTAGGCAAGCTGAGTGCCGATGCTTTTCTTGCTCGTTTAGCACAAGCCAAGTTATGAATAGCATGATGAGTATCGGCCCTTTTCCTCTGGCCTATGCAGTGTTGGGTCTATCGCTCTTGATCGGTGCAGGCGTGGGGCGCTATCTGGCGAAAGGGCTCGGCATCGGCTCCTTGCTGCTTGATCTTTTATGGGTAGGGGTGCTGGGCGCGCGCTTGGTGTTTATTGCCTTGTGGTTTGATCTTTACCCCTCACTTTGGGCCATGATTGATATACGCGATGGCGGCTACAACGTATGGGGCGGCTTGGTGGCGGCCTTGCTGTATGCAGCGTGGCGAGTGAGATTAAACATCCCTTTGCGCCAACCCCTTGCTTGGAGCTTGCTGGCTGGCGCATTGGCTTGGGGAGCCATGACAGCCATCGTGAGCATGCAAAAGCCCGCACAACTTTCCGCCTTGCCCTTGCAGCCTTTAGCGGGCACAAATACCACGCTGGCGAAATTAGCGGATGGTAAGCCGCTGGTGCTTAATTTATGGGCCAGCTGGTGCCCGCCTTGCCTGCGTGAAATGCCGGTGCTGCAAGCCGCTCAGGTGGTAGAGCCCCATATCCGCTTTGTGTTTGCAAATCAGGGCGAAGCAAATGCCGTTGTTGAGCAGTATTTGCACAAAAATAAGCTGAATTTAAGCCATGTACTGGTCGATCCTTTTAGCTTGCTAGCTAAGGAATACGGCGCGGTGGCGTTTCCAAGTACTTTGTTTTTTAGTGCAGATGGCCAATTACTCGACACACATCGTGGTGAGCTGTCTGCAGCTTCTTTAGCCAGTAAGCTTAAATTACTGCGCTCTGCCCAGTCAGAATAGGAATAATCCAATGAAAGTAATGATCGCTACATTAGTCAGTAGCTGCTTGATCATGAGCCATGCACAGGCCGCAGCCGATTGGCCTGCGCCGATTAAAGCGCTAGAAAGAAAAGGCATGGAAGTGCTGGATAGCTTTAAAGCCCCTGGCGGCGTAACAGGCTACGCTGCTTTGTATCAGCAGCAGCCGGTTACGGTGTATTTAACTGCCGATGGTAAGCAAGCAATTATTGGCTCGATGGTCGATAGCAAAGGCGAGGCGCTTAAGCAAGCGCCGGTTGATCAGCTATTTAGCAATAAGCTTTGGAAGCAGTTAGAAGATAGCCATTGGATTAGTGACGGCAATAAAAATGCGCCAAGGATTGTATATATGTTTACCGATCCTAATTGCCCTTATTGCAATAAATTGTGGAACGATGCTCGGCCATGGGTTAGCTCTGGCAAGGTGCAGATCCGGCATATTATGGTGGGCATTATTAAAAGCGATAGCATGGGCAAAGCCGCCGCGCTGATGACTGCCAAAGCGCCAGAGGCGGCGCTTTATCAACATGAAATACAGCATGCCAGCGGTGGGGTAAAGCCTTTGGCGCAGATCCCTAAAGACGTGCGCAGCAAGCTAGATGCCAATTATCAATTGATGCAGCGATTTGATCTTTTTGCTACACCCGTCACGTTTTACAAAGACAGCGAGGGCAAAATGCAAAAAGCACAGGGCGCACCATCAGCCGAAATGCTGCCCAAAATATTTGGCCCGCGCTGATTCAGGATCTTGCAGGCATAAAAAGGAGTGCTAAAAAATAGAGCCACTTAGGATTAAGTGGCTTGAATGAGAAGATTGAATGCGCCGCAGGCTTAGCGGCGCATTCTGGCATCCAGCTCTTCTACTTTACTGCGCGCCCAAGGTGTGCGGCGCAGGAATTTTAGGCTGGATTTAATCGAGGGCTCTTTTTCAAAACACTGAATCGGGATGCGGCGGGCCAGCTCTGGCCAGCCAAAGTGTTCAACTAAATCGCTCAGCATTTTTTCTAAGGTAATACCATGCTGCGGGTTATTGGTCTGGGTCATTCAGTGAGTTTCTGTTGTGATGATTAATTTGTGGGGGAGCTATATAGTGTGGCGGCGCGTACTGGCTAGTGCAGCGGCATATCAAATATCACTAGTGTTTTCTTTGCACCAGTGGAATGCTGAAGATGGCATTGAGCTCGACCGGATTATTAATTAAATCTTGCAGGGTATAGCGATCTAGTACGCTGTAAAACGCTTGCATGGCTTCATTGAGCACGCCTTTTAAACGGCATGCCGCGCTGATACTGCAGGTGGAGTGTTCGCGGTCGAAGCATTCCACCATGGGACTATCTGCCTCGCTTAAGCGCACTAGGGCACCAATGCTCATTTCATGAGCAGGGCGGGATAAACGCATGCCACCGCCTTTGCCACGGGTCGTGTCTAAAAAGCCATTACGGGCTAGAAAGCTCATGACTTTCATCAGATGATTGTCAGAAATAGCATAGGCAGTAGCAATCTCGCCCCGAGTGACAATGCCATCATTCTGTACACCAACGTAAATTAAAGTGCGCAAACAGTAATCGGTAAAAACATTCAGGCGCATTGCTGTTGTCCGGACTTTAAAATAAGCATTTATAATACATCTTCATTCGTAATAAGAATATGTCGTTTAATGCCAGTGTGCTGCACTTCCTAGAAATCAGCTGCGCTGATGCAGGCTCGCCGGTACCCATATCGAATCCACAGCCTTGCCCTGCATCAGTTTCAATACGCGGGATAAGCTTTCGCTGGCGAGCAGCTGGCTGTCTTGCACCACGGATTGAATGCCCCAAGGTAAGCAGTTCAGCAGGTTATGATCGTCAAAGGTCATTAAATGCTTAGGCATGCCATTTTGTTTTTCGTTGATATAGGCCAGTGCGCCTTCTAGCAAGGTGAGCGAGCCGGTAAACAGGCTGTCTGGATAATGCCCCAGCTTTTCATAGCATTCGGCCATCATGCTGTAGCCCGATGGGCGCAGGTAATCTCGCTGCCAAACCCAGTGCTCCTGTTCTGTTATGCCGCTGAGTTCTAGGCCTTTGCGATAGCCTGCAAGGCGGTCTTGGCTGGGGGATAAATCGGCTTGGCCGCCAAAATACACCACCTCTTGGCTGCCATTGGCGATGGTGTGCACCACTAAGGAGGTGACCGCATCAATGGCGTCGGTCACCACAAAGGGAATGGGGCAGTCTTTAATATGGCGGTCTACAAACACCAGTGGTAGGCGCAAAGACCATTTTAAATACTGCGTGGCATCGCTGCTGCAGGGCACCACAATCAGCCCGTCTACTTGGCGGGTGAGCAGATGCTCGATGCCTGCAGTTTCCATGCTGGCTTGCTCATTACTACTCATTACCAGTAATTGATAGCCTGCCTCACGGCAAAGCGGCTCTAAAGCTTGCGCAAGGCTGGCGTGGGCAAAGTTGCTTAGCTCCGGCACCAGTAAACCTAAGGTGCCACTTTTGCGCGAGCGCAGTGTTTTGGCCGATTGGGATGGTTGAAAATGATGCTCGCGCGCGATGGCAAGCACGCGCTCTTTAGTAGATTCGGCGATGCGATATTCGGCAGAGCGGCCGTTTAGCACTAGGCTAGCCGTGGTTTTGGATACATTGGCCAGACGGGCAATGTCATCCATAGTTAGGCGAATAAATTGACTCACGATGACTCAGTTCTTCATACACATTCAAGCGGCAAGGTTACCACGACCGTTTGAATTGTATACTTGTGATTTAAGGGAAAATTAAGCAATCGTTGCCCGCTTGCCAAGCAGGAAATTTTTGCATGCAGTGCGAAAATTCGGTACTGCTACAGAAAAAATATAGCCACTGCTTTAACTTAGGATAAGGGGCCGAGTCAAACCATTTTGGATCAACGCTAGAAAATTGGCGCACAAATGGAAAAATCGCCAGATCTGCTAAGCATATTTGATTGAGTCGCAAAAATGTAGTTTGTTCCAAGCATTGCTCTAAATGCTGCAAAAAGAGCTCGCCTTGGGTGCGATAATATTCTTGGCTGTGATCTAGATAGCGATCAGCGTATTTATATTGATCTAAATGCAATTTAAAAACTTGATCATTGTGAGTAATGAGTTCGCGGATAGATATTTGTAGCGCTGGGTTTTTTAGACAAAGGTAATCGAGCGGATCGTGTTGATTTAATGCCCAAAGCATAATTTCAAGGCTTTGTTCAATGATTTGCTGATTGCCTAGTACTAAAACAGGCACCGTGCCTTTGGGGGAAGCGAGCAGCATTTTAGCGGGTTTATTTCGCAGCATAATTTCGCGCAATTCAACGGCGATGCCGCTGTATTGAATCGCCATTCTGGCCCGCATGGCATAAGGGCAGCGGCGGAAGGAATAAAGGATGGGGAGCATGATCAATAAAGTAAATGGCTTAAGCGAATGATACGCCTTATTGATTGCTCCACGAGTGCGACTGGCTAGACGAGTATTGCTCTTGCTTTATCTAGTAGAGTAGATCGGTTCAAACTGAGTAAGCTATGATTTTTGATAGGGTGAAGCCCGATCGTATCGGCTTTCACCCAAACCCTTAGGCTTTCTTTAAGAAGCACGCTTTTAGCATAAAGTTGCCTGCATCCATCCGGCAATCTACTTCATGATCGCCACCAGAAACCAAGCGAATACTCTTCACTTTAGAGCCTTGCTTCAGCACAGTAGACGTGCCTTTTACTTTTAAATCTTTAATGAGTACAACCGCATCGCCATCAACCAGCACGGTGCCGTTAGCGTCTTTGATGAGCACATCATCGCTGTCGTCGCTGGCGGCTGCTTGAGGCCATTCAAAACCACAGTCGGCGCAGATATAGTTTTCTGCATCTGGGTAAGTGTTTTCTAAAGTGCACTGTGGGCAAGTGGGGATATTAGACATGATTTTTTTTCTAGACGTTGATTTAGATCGGCTGGATTATACGCCGTTGCTTGCATGGCCTTTCTTCTTAGCTAAAAAGTACCCAAACCTGTGTTTTAGTCTGGATTTTGGTGGGCAATATGCAAATCGATATACATAAAGGAGCCGGCGAGCTGTAATCCTTCTATAAGAAAAAAAGAAACCGACTATAAAACTTAGCTGGGATGGCATTAAATTTTAGGGACGCAGCAACAAGTTTTATAATTATCTAGTGCTTAGGCGCTGCTATGATTATGGCGGCGTATGATGTGATAAATATAAAAAAGTGATGTTAATTCAGTGGGTTACTGTTGTTTTGGCACTGTTAAGCTGCAAGTATGTGCACAGTAATCACTTTAATCCTTGCATCAATTGTTTTTTACAGGCATTATTGAGTCAGTGAGCGTGTGCTCACAATGTTTAGTTCAAGGTAAAGAGCAATGGCAACTGGTACTGTAAAGTGGTTCAACGATGCAAAAGGCTTCGGCTTCATCACTCCTGATCAAGGCGGCGAAGACTTGTTTGCCCACTTTTCTGCGATCACTTCAAGTGGCTTCAAGTCACTTCAAGAAGGTCAAAAAGTAAGCTTTGATGTGACAACTGGCCAAAAAGGTCAGCAAGCATCGAACATCCAGCCGCAATAATTTATTGCCGCTTAAGAAAAACCCCGGTTTTGCGCCGGGGTTTTTTATTGCCTATAAAATCATACCTACTTGTATCTGCAGTTTGTGTGGCAGAGTTTGAAAATATTCAGCCGTAATAGCAATTAAGCTGAAGTACTTGTTACTTCGGATAAAGAATCATCTGCGTACAGCGAAACAACGCGATGGTTTTTCCCGTTTCTTGATGGCTAACTACCGCATCCAAAACTTGGGTGGTTTTACCCTGATGGGCCACTTTGGTGGTGCAGCTTACTATTCCATCCCGTGCTGTGCCAAGATGATTGGATTTAAGCTCGATGGTGGTAAATCCCGTTGCTCCTTCTGGTAGATATGGCGATATAACCATAATCGGTGCAGCTATCAGCCAAGCTGATCACGCTGCCCACATGTAAATAGCCATTTGGAGGCAGTAAGCTTTTTTGAACTGGCATTACCGCGCTGACCTTGTCTCTAGATAATTCTGTAATCACAATCCCAAGTGCCCAGGCAGATACTCAGCGCCAAATTGATTGGCATCGTCTTTATCAAGCATGAATGGCTTTCTTTGCTGCTTAATTGTTCCTGATTATGCCTCTTGCTCAATCTCATTATAAATATCGTAGGGCGGGTGAAACCCGCGTATTTCTTCAGCATTGCTCGCGGGTTTCACCCGCCACCAATTCCAAAACCAAGGCAAGCACTCAAAAATTTCATCTACACAGAGCCCATTGAGCAAGAGGCATAATCAGGTAATTGTTTAATTTCACTGAATGCTCAGCAATAGCCCCAATGCTTTACTTAATGGCTATGCTAGCTGGGCTTGATATTGTCTTGTTAATTAGCATGCTTTGATACTCTTTTCTAAAAACTGAGGCTGTAGAGCAAAGTTTGGCATAAAGAGATTACACCCTAATCTGCACTTTATCTTTGGCATAAAAAACCCAAGCAATGAAGCTTGGGTTTTTTATGCTATATAAAATATTAAAACGCTGGAACAATGGCGCCTTTGTATTTTTCAAGGATAAAGGCTTTAACCGCTGGGCTATTCAGTGCAGCAATTAATTTTTTAATTGCTGGGCTGTTGGCGTTGTCAGCACGGGTAGCAATGATATTCGCGTAAGGGGATTGCGCACCTTCGATGGCGAGTGCGTCTTTGCTTGGGTTTAGGTTGGCAGCAAGGGCGTAATTGGTGTTAATCAGGGCGAGATCAACTTGGGTGAGTACGCGTGGTAGGGTGGCTGCTTCTAATTCGCGGAACTTCAATTTCTTGCTGTTTTCTACAATATCACGGCTTGTTGCAAGGATGTTTTTGCTGTCTTTTAGTTTAATCAAGCCGGCTTTTTCTAGCAGTAGTAATGCACGGCCACCATTGGTGGCATCGTTAGGAATCGCGACAGTAGCACCATCAGCCAGCTCTTTAAGGGATTTTACTTTAGTTGAATAAGCACCAAATGGCTCGACGTGTACATTGGCCACGCTTTGCAGATTAGCGCCCTTGCCTTTGTTAAATTCGTCTAAATATGGCTTGTGCTGAAAGAAATTAGCGTCGAGACGCTTTTCTAATAATTGCACATTAGGCTGCACGTAATCGGTAAACACTTTAATTTTAAGCAGTACACCATCTTTAGCCAGCTGTGGCTTTACAAATTCTAGTAGCTCGGCGTGAGGAACTGCCGTTGCACCGATGGTGAGCGTGTCAGCTGCATATGCATTTAAAGCCAGTGTTGCGGTAAGGAGAGCGAGTATCTTTTTCATAAAGATGATTCCCTTGAGAGTTGAGTGTGCTTGCTAAAAATGGCTTATGACTGGTTGAGTGTGCTTTGCATATAAGATCAGCACTCCACAGCACACAGCCAAAGTTTATTTACGGCTAAAGTGGCTCACTAAACGATCGCCAATCATTTGTAATATCTGCACCAAGATCAGCAGTAATACAACGGTAACCACCATGACATCAGTTTGAAATCGCTGGTAACCAAATCTAATCGCCAAATCGCCAAGTCCACCGCCGCCAATAACGCCTGACATGGCGGCATAGGATACCAGCGTGATTGCGGTAACCGTCATGGCGGCTAATAATCCTGGCAATGCTTCTGGCAGTAGCGCACCAAAAACAATTTGCCGTGTATTGGCACCCATGGCTTGGGTGGCTTCGATAATGCCTTTGTCTACTTCGCGTAGTGCTGTTTCAACTAAGCGGGCAAAAAATGGTGTTGCGCCTACTACCAGTGGTGGAATCGCCCCTGCTACGCCGAGCGATGTACCTGCAATCAGCACCGTAAACGGAATCATGATAATCAGTAAGATCACAAATGGCACAGAGCGCAATATATTTACTAAAAAGGACAATATGCTGTAAATCACCGGCTGATCGAGCAATTGGCGTTTGCCGGTTAAAAATAGCAAGATGCCTAGTGGCAGGCCCAGCACCAAAGTGAACACCAAGGAGCCAAGCAGCATCAGTAAGGTATCTTGCCCAGCCAGCCAGATCTCTGCCCAATCAATATTGGCCGTCAGTTGATTTAAAAGTTCCATTAACGTAATACCTCTACATCGATTCCTTCAGCGGCAAAACGCGCTAAGGCGGCGTCGATATCATCGCCACTCAGGGCAATGGTTAGCTGGCCGCAAGGTGTGTCTTTAATCCGTTCGATACGGCCGGCTAAAATACTAAAATCAACCGCGCAATCACGCGCTACCGATCCCAAAATGGGCTGATAGGTTGATTCGCCAATAAAAGTTAAGCGAACTACTTTGCCGCTAACATGCGCATAGTCGTCAAATTGCTTATTTTCATCGATATGCTCTGCTTCAAATACAAAGCGGCGCGTGGTGGGGTGCTTGGGATGTAGAAAGACTTGCGTGACTTCGCCTTCTTCCACAATAGCACCACCATCAATAACAGCCACGCGATCACAAATGCTGCGAATCACGTCCATTTCATGGGTGATCAAGACAATAGTCAGGCCCAGTTGACGATTAATATCCAGTAGTAATTGCAAAACCGATTGGGTGGTTTGTGGATCGAGTGCGCTGGTGGCTTCGTCGCAAAGCAATACTTTGGGGCGATTAGCCAAGGCGCGTGCAATGCCGACGCGCTGTTTTTGCCCGCCAGATAGTTGAGCTGGGTATTTATCTTTGTGCTCAGTGAGGCCAACCAGTGCGAGTAATTCATCGACACGTTTACTGATCTCGGCCTTGCTAAGTTTGCCAGCAATTTTTAAGGGAAAGGCGACATTATCACCAATGGTTTTGGAACCCAGCAAATTAAAGTGCTGAAAAATCATCCCAACTTGCTGGCGTAAGCCACGTAGCCCAGTGGTGCTTAGCTGGGTAACATCGTCACCATCTAGTACAATGCGGCCACCCGTTGGGCGTTCTAATAGATTGATAAGCCGAATCAGCGTGGATTTACCCGCGCCTGAATGGCCAATAATGCCAAATACGGTTCCGGCAGTAATCGATAAAGACACACCAGCAAGTGCTGGAATATCGCGGCCATCGACCCGATACGCCTTGCTGACGTTTTCAAGTTTAATCACGGTAGTGCAAACCTTGTGGGCTTGATTTAAAAAAAGCGGGTAAATCCCACAGAGTAATTCAGGATTGTATAGCCCCTTACATATAATCCTAAAATCTTTTATGCCATAAACTAAGCTCTATAAAGCATAAAACGGCCAAGCAGAACGCTGCCGAGCCGTTTTAATATAGAGATATAGCACTTTATGCCAGCTGCGTTGAATTATTTAATCCGCATAAGGCAATTGATAAATCAATTTTATGTAAGGATTATACCTGTTTCTGCTCTGCTTAGCCGCCATTGCGTTGGAGACTTGCCGCCGCTAAGTCATCTATTTATTTTAAAAGTTGTTGCCGCCATGCTTGGAGCGCAATAAAGGCCACTTGAGTACAGGCTATGGCTTGAATATGTAATTGTTGATTATCAGGCTGGCTTTCTAATAGGCCAAGGCTAGTACTGAGCTGATGCGCGCCAATTTGCCCTGCAATTC
Source organism: Iodobacter sp. (assembly GCF_025352645.1). Classification (GTDB taxonomy): domain Bacteria; phylum Pseudomonadota; class Gammaproteobacteria; order Burkholderiales; family Chitinibacteraceae; genus Iodobacter. Next base: position 13,692 of record NZ_JANXSO010000128.1, read on the forward strand.
CTCTCGCGCTGTGTGCATGACGGCTCTTGTTCTCTAGATTACTTTCTGCTGGTATTGCCTCTAATAGTTGGCTAATTCTATCTAAACCTTTTTGTGCCATATTTACACATTTTTCTAATGAGTAAGCGAGCGCTTGGCAGGCCGCCTCTAAATCAAGGATTTCTTGTTCCGCTGTCGGTGGAGTAGGCAGTCTGGCTTGATTTTGTAGGGCGGCAAACAGTGTTTCTCGATGAAAAGGTTTTTCTATCCATTGGTCTATCCCTGCCGCCTGCAGCGTATCGGCTTGAGGGGAATGCCCCGCACTAAGTAGTAATACTTGTCCTTTAAATCCTAGTGCCCGCAGGCTGCGTGAGACTTGCATGCCATTCAGAAGCGGCATATGGTAATCCAACAATACGGTAGCAATAGAGCTATCGCAGCGCCATGCATTCAGTGCCGATAATCCATCTTCAACGGCCGTTACTTTTGCCCCAGTACTGATCAGTAGATCATTCAGCAGCTCGCGGTTAATGGCTTGATCTTCGGCAATTAAAATATGCTGACTATCTAGCCGTATTTTATTGGGAATTGCTAAGGTGGCTTGACAGCTTGAAACGGGCTTGATTTTAACGGGTACACAGAGGGTAAAGCTTGCGCCTTGCCCTAGCGTACTTTCTACATGCAAATTGCCCCCCATTAGTAAGGCAAAATCTTTACTAATGGATAGGCCAAGCCCTGCGCCGCCGGCGCGTTTACCTTGTAGAGTTTGCTCAAAGGGGGCAAATATTTTTTTGCAATCGGCGTCTGCAATTCCAGGGCCGGTATCACTGACTTCTGCAATCAGCCAATATTTTTCTTCGATTTGTTGCAAGCTAATATGTAATCGCACCAAGCCTGCTTCGGTAAATTTAATGGCATTACCTAATAGATTGACAAGTATTTGTCTGAGTTTTCCGGCATCTAATAACAATTCTCCTTGCACATCAGAATGTACCTCGAGTCCAATATGTTTAACTTTGGCTTGTTCATCAAATAGGGCATTAAGTTGGCGAGTTAATATCTCAATTGAGATAGGGCTTTCATCTAATTCGGCTAAGCCAACCTCTAAGCGGCTTACATTAAGTACATTACCAATTAGGCTTAATAAATAATCACCGCTATCTGCAATACGCGCTAGGCTTTGCATTTGTAGGGAGTTTAAAGATTCATCATGCTTTAATCGATCTACGTAGCCCAAAATAGAGGTGAGTGGGGTACGAATCTCATGGCTTACATGGGCTAAGAAATTGCCCTTAGCTAAGCTGGCCGCCTCGGCGTCACGCCTTGCTAAATCAAGTTCGTAAGTGCGTTGCATTACCAGTGCCTCTAGCTCTGAAGCTTCTTTTTCGAGTTGCTGGCGGTATACCATTTCTAGGTGTTCTTTTTGCCGATTAATTTCGGCAACGCGCAGTGCCATAGCGGCACTAAATAATAAAATCTCAATCACAATTCCTACCGAATTAAATCGGTAAGTGAGTGGGGTGTGGTCGATCACCCCAGTGCCACGTAAACCCCAGGTAACGGTGATTGAAACCGCATAAATAGCCCAAGCTAAGGCAAATAATTTTGCTCCAGAAACGCCATATCGCACCGCATAGAGGCTAGCTACAATATTAAGCATAAAGCCCACGCCGCCAATTTCTAAAACCAATAATGTAAATTGGGTGAAACCTAATAAAGCGCTGAATGCGCTTATTGCGCCACAGCCGATAATTCCTTTTAAGGCGATATCTAGCTTAGGGGTGATTTGCGCGGTTTTTAAATATTGCCGAGCAAATTGTGCTGCGCAAATATAATAAAGCCCACTTAATACATATAAAAGCGTTAGGCTGTATTGGCCTTGCCATAAAAATAAGGGCAGCACGCCTATGGCACTTAAGTGAGCAAGGGTAAGGGTTAAGAGATTTAAACCATAAAATAAAAAGGTTTTATCTTTTGATGCAAAAAAAACCGCCAGTGCGGCAAACGCTACCAAAAGCATAATCCCTGCCATACCGCCCCAGAGCAGCATTTCTTCATTATTCGCGTGGATAAAATTTTGCTCACCCCAAATTCGCACATCAGAAATAATGGGGCCGGCCATGTCTTCTTGGTCGCTATAAATCACGCGCATTAATACTTCGACTTGGGTATGGGCTGGGATTTTTTGTGAAAATACGGGCCTAATTGTGGCTAATGGGCGGCTTTTAGCACTTTGAGCCGCGTGAAAATGCTGTACTTGCCAGCTTTCCCCTGCAGAGCGGGTATAGAGGCTGACGCTAGCAATTTGTGCTTCGGTATATTCCACATAATTGACAATGTCGGCTGAGCTGGGATTATTTAGCACAAAGGAAAACCACACGGCATTCCTTGAATAGCCTAGCGAATGCCGCGCGCTTTTTTGCGCTTGAAAACGGCCTAAATCGCGCTGTACTGTTACTTCATTTACGTTCATTTCGCGGCTTGGATCTTGCCAAATTTTTAGCTCTTGCTCGAGTTGTACGCCTGGTAATTGACTATTGATGGTAAGTGCATGGCTAGGGCAAGCTATTAGCAAGCCAAAGCAAAAAACCAATCTGCTTAGCGATAAAATGGAGGAAAAATATTGGAGTGTCAGAGTAGGCACAGGATCGTTCTTAGTGAAGGTAGGCTAGATTATTTTATTTTTCCAGTAGCAAACTTTCTGCTTAAGTAACATAAAATAACAATTGAGTAATTATTTGCGCTAAAATACACTTGTTAAACTTAACTAATTTATAAGTTAATGGCCTAGTCAAGGCTGTTTACCTAGATAAAGCATGCCAGAAGCGTTTTTGCGTTTCGGCCTTAAAGTAATACGTTTCTTACCTGATTAGTAGCTTTGTTCAGCAAAACTTAAGCCTGAGTACGCTTGCTTTGAATTGCGTCATCTCTGAGTGCTTTTATCGGAGAACTAGAGCTTTTTTTGTGCCAAATACGCTAGATCCTGTACCTGACTCAAGTATTCAAGGGCAGGCTCTATACGGAAATGACGGCTAAAAGTGCTGAGTAAAGCAGCTCATCGGGTTTCTTTATCAATAAATCTAGTGGCCCAATCAGTGAAACTTACATTACTTGGTGGCTTTCCTACCAAGAAACCACTGATTTGCCTTAGAATAAGAACCATACTGTGACGCTACGAACTCATTCCCCCATTTGGTCAGATGCCACTCTTGACCAGCTAAAAATAAGCGCAGATCCCTTGGCGGATCAATGCATGCGCGATCTGATTCTGAGCGGTAATATTAGCAAGGCTAATCAGATTTTAGCTCAAATGGATACTTATATCGCATGGCCTAGCGATATGCCACCCAAATTACTCGATTATTTGGAAGCAACATCTAAGCTAGCCGCTGATATCGACATGCTACGCATAGCGCGGGCACAACAATTTTTTACTACTTATGGCATTCCTTTTGGGTTGAGCTTGATGTGCCGATCCTTACCTGTGTTATATGCGGGCAAAGTAGGTGGCGCACAGGTTTTAGCGGCAACTGGGCAGTTAACGGGGCATTTTGAGCGTAGAGCATCTGAAACGTTGCGTTTTATTTTAAATGTGGCCGAACCCAATAGCCTTGCTGTGGGTGGACAAGGTTTGCTGACTATTCGTAAGATACGCTTAATGCATGCTGCAGTTCGTCACTTTGCCCGTTCTAAGCGACGCAGCTCCTCGTATAACTGGCATGCAGATTGGGGGGTGCCGATTAATCAAGAAGAATTAATTGGTACTATGCTGGCGTTCTCGCAGCAGGCGATTGAAGGCTTGCGCCAATTAGGGGTTAAAGTTAGCAAGCAGCAAGAAGAGGATCAGCTTTATTTGTGGAAAGTGATTGGTGCCGCTTTGGGGATTATGCCAGAGGCCATGCCAAATAATCTGAATGAGGCGCGTGAGGTTTGGAAAGCGCTGGAGCGGCGTAATTTTGGTTACTCTGAAGCGGGCGTTATGCTTACTAATGCCCATGTGGCTTTCTTGCAAGCAAATCTCCCTGATCTTGCTGCAGGGCTAGTGCCAGAGCTAATGGCCACGCTATTGGGCCGTCGTAATGCCCGTTACTTAGGTTTAAAAAAACATAGTGCTTGGGGCTGGGTGCTTGATTTGCTGCGGTTTATTTTCCGTTTGAAAAGCCGCTTAGCCAATAGCTCGCATACTGCCGAAAGCTTTATGCAGGAATATGGCGAATATTTTATGGACGCATTACAAAAGCATTGGGCGGGGCCAAACCCTGGAACCCCTTTTCAAATTCCTGAGCAGTTGCACGTAACGAGCAGCGTTGCTGCAGATTTAGTGCCGAGCAAAGTATGATTCTATTTGGTGGTGCAATTAATAATCCAGACGCTTGGTTTAATACCGTGAGTGTGGATGGTAGTTTATATACTCCGCTGCAATTGGGTTTATTTGCGGTTGGCTGCCTGCTTTGGGTGTTGGCATATGGGTTTATTTTGCTGCAAGCTAAACGGCATCGTGCCGTAGAAATGGCGGTGATTGCTGCGGCAAGTAATTTGGCTTGGGAATTTGTATGGGGTGTTTTATTACGTACTGATATGGGCGTTTTTTTAGTTTGGACTTATCGTGCTTGGTTAATTTTTGATTTGTTTATCTTTTGGCAGGTATTGCAGCTGGGCTTTGGTCAATTTACTAATGCGCTATTCAAACAGCATTATAAAAAAATAGTTTGGAGTAGTGTGGTGTTCTTTATCTTGGTTTATTGGAGCATGACGCTTACTGGAATTGATACCCCAATCGGCGCACGATCTGCCTATATCTGCCAATTTATTATTAGCTTGCTTTGCATGACATTATTGATTCAGCAGCCAAGTGCGGTAGGCTATGCTTGGACAATTGCGTGGCTACGTACTTTAGGTACAGGCTTGATTTCGGTTTATATGTATCTTCACAATCCTGCAGATGTATTTATTTTGGTTTTAGCCGTTTCTTCAAGCCTTCTGGATGTGGTGTATTGCCGCTACGTTTGGCAGTTGCGCAAGCAGGCAAAACTAGCCTAGGCAAGTTATTACTTTATTCGCTTATTTTATGCGTAAGCAATAAAGCTTGCTTTGCTACATGATAGCAATCATCAACGTGGGCATTGCCAACTAGTTTCATTGCGCCAAAACTAATGCTGGCGGCCAAAGCTTGCCCTAAGATTGGGACAAATTTAGCCATTGATTTGCTGGCAACGCGTGCCCCAATTCGGCTTAATACTTTAAAAATAATGGGCTTGGTAATGACTTTGCCAATAAGTTGACTGCCAATACTAGTAATGCCAATTAAGACAATTTTTTTAAGCTGTGGATCCAACGATGCAATCTGGGCAGGGCTTAAGCCAAATTTTTGATTAATGGCAGGAATCATTTCTAATAGTAAGGTCATATCCGCACCAATATCCGCGCCTGGAATTGGAATCACCGCAGCCATTGCAGAAAGCCCTGCCCGTTTATTTACCATAGCTTTGCAATCGCTTCTTAAAGCATCGAGTTCTGCAAGTGAATGAGGAAACATGATGTTCCTTATTTGTGGATTTGCTACAGTGTACCGCTAAAGGCGCGGCTACAGGCTAGGATGCCATTAATGCCCATAGCCTAGCGTTTCGATGGTGCTAATTTTATTATCGATGGCTTTAATTTTCATCATAAGTCGGTCGGAGCCAAAGTTGTAAGTCCATTCTTGATGAAAAATGGGGGCTTTGTTGGGATCTGTTTTTTTATCGCCTTTACTATTGATATAGATGGCAGGCATGCTGTATTCGCGTTTATCCATTGGAGCGCCACATTTGGCTTCTGCTGCAAAAATAGGATCGCCACTGCTAACAAGCTGCTGACCACAGCGCATTGAATCTGCTTGGGCGGTCATGCTGGCAAAAAAGCAGAGTGAGATTAGATATTTCATATTATTTCCATTGGGTACGGCAAAAATACACCAGCTACATAGCCCTAAGTGCTAGCAGCGTTCATCGCTAGTAAGGGTGAGCTGGCAGGCTTATTCACTGAAATATACCTGAATTAAATCAATGGCATATGGGTTTTACTTTTCTTGCCATACTTTAGATAAAAGTGCTAGCTGCTTCGTGCTAGGTGGTTTTTGTATGCCTCAAGGCGTAATGAGTAGCGTCTTTTAATTAAAATATTTGTGCCGAAGCTGCTCTATTTTCCCCGTTTTTTCTGCTTGAACTAATGCCGCTTTTAGCCTAGCAAACTGTAGAGGATTAATTTTATTACTTAAAGCAAAGTAATAATCAAGATCATCATCAAGTACGGCAACGGTGCTTAATTGAGTATATTTAAGCCCTTGCTCGCGGGCTTGCCATGCCGCACCCCAGTCTAAAATTGCAATAATATCGGTGCGTTGCTTAATCAGCTTTTTAAAGCTAATGGCATCATTGGGGGATAGATCAAGTGATTTATCGGGGATAAAGCCAAGTTGCTGTAGTTTTTTAGCCGATGCTGATTCACGCACGGCACCCACCGTGTATTTTTTTGCATCTTCTACTGTTTTAGCCTGAATATGGCCACGATGAGCCAGTTTAATTAATACAATGCGCCGCTTGCTAATTGGGCCTAGCCATTGGTATTGCTCTTCTCTTGCGGGCGTGCGGGCGACGGTAAATAAAATGCTGTTTGGGTCTGCATCGGCAGTGGCAACTGCTCTAGCCCAAGGCAGTACCTCAATATCGATGTTAATACCTGCGTTATGAGCGATTATTTGCAGTAGTTCTACGCTATAGCCTTGTAGCTGGCCCTGCTGCAAATAATTAAGTGGTGGTAAATCCTCGGTATAGGCGTGTAGATCGGCCGCCATGCTTGAGTTAAATAGCACAATGGCAACCAAGCCTGATAAGTAGCGGCTTATTCTGCTGCTCATTTTTATCCTTTGCATACTATGAGTCTTTTTTATTTTAGCTGTGCAGAGTCACATTATTATTAAATACTATTATTGGCTTGATGGAGGGGCGTGCTTAATGATGCGCAGCAATCACTTCTAAAAATTCATTGCCATATTTTTCTAATTTGCGATCACCAATACCAGAAACACGTGACATTTCATAATGATCACCAGGGCGTAGCCGCACCATCTCTTTGAGCGTGACATCGCCAAAAATCACATAGGCTGGCACATTTTGCTCATCGGCTAGCTCTTTGCGTAAGCGGCGCAGGGCTTGCCAGAGTGTTTGGTCGGCAGCATTGCTAAAGTCGCTGCCTTTTTCGCCTTTGTAATTAAACTTCTCGGTGCGCTCACGTAAATACAGCGTGGTTTCACCCTTGAGTAGTGGTCTTGCCGCATCGGTTAGCTCTAAGCCGCCGTGGCCGGATGCGTTGAGGCGGATGGCTCCACGGGCTAGCAGCTGGCGAAACACCGCACGCCAGCTCGATTCATCCACCTCTTTGCCAATGCCAAAGGTGGTGATGCGCTCATGAAAATGCTCTTTGACCTTAGGCGTGGCCTTGCCCTGCAAAATATCGACTAAATGCCCAACCCCAAAGCGATTGCCGGTTCTAAAGATGCACGACAGCGCTTTTCTGGCCGCCTCGGTCATTTCCACCAGCTTAGGCGGGTTCAGGCAATTATCGCAGTTGCCACAGGGCTGGCTTTCTTCGCCAAAATAACCCAGCAGCGTTTGGCGGCGGCAGGCCGTGGCCTCCACTAGCCCCAGCATCGCGTCCAGCTTGCGGCGTTCTACCAGCTTTTGCATATCCGGCGAGGCAGAATTATCAATCATGCTATTGAGCAAAATTAAATCCTGCAGGCCGTAAGCCAGCCAGGTATTCGCAGGCAGGCCATCACGCCCCGCACGGCCAGTTTCTTGATAATAATTTTCTATGCTTTTGGGTAAATCAAGGTGGGCCACAAAGCGCACATCGGGCTTATCAATGCCCATACCAAAGGCAATGGTCGCCACCATGACTACGCCTTCTTGGCGAATAAACTGCTGCTGATTCTTGGTGCGCACGCTGACATCTAGCCCAGCATGGTAGGGCAGGGCGTTGATTTCCTTGCTGCGTAGCCAAGCCGCGGTGTCTTCAACCTTTTTACGGCTCAGGCAATACACAATGCCCGAATCGCCCTCGTGCTCGCGGCGGATAAAGGTGAGCAACTGATCACGGGCGTTTTTTTTCTCCACCATGGCGTAGCGCAAATTGGGGCGATCAAAACTAGAGACAAACTTTTGCGCGTCTTCGAGGCGCAGCCGCTCTATCATCTCGCTGCGCGTGGCGTGATCCGCCGTAGCGGTAAGGGCAATGCGCGGAATACCTGGGAATTCATCGGCTAAAAGGGATAGCGCCAGATATTCCGGCCTAAAATCATGGCCCCACTGCGATACGCAATGCGCCTCATCAATCGCAAACAAGCCAATCTGCGCACGTTTTAATAGCGCCATAAAACGTGGTGTAACCAGCCGCTCTGGTGCCACATACAGCATCTTGAGTTGGCCGCTGATAAAATCGTTTTCAACCGCACGCGCCTCATCTTGATTGAGGCTAGAGTTTAAAAACGCCGCCGCAACACCCAGCTCTTTTAAGGCATCTACCTGATCTTGCATTAGCGCAATCAGTGGGGATACCACCACGCCGCAGCCATCCCTGAGTAGAGCGGGGATCTGATAACACAGCGATTTTCCCCCGCCAGTCGGCATCAAAACCAGCGCATCCCCACCGCCTGCCACATGGCTAACAATAGTTTCCTGTTCACCGCGAAAACTGCGGTAACCAAAGACGTGTTCAAGAACTGAATGGGGAGACATGGCGAATCTTATGCGCAGCAAAGGGAGGATTGTACCCGTGTGTGGGGCGAAGCTAAAACTTGGTGTGGTTTGGAGGGATAATTTACGAGGCGTGAGTATGTAATGTAGCGAGGTAATGACCTGCCAGATTTTGGCATGAAGTAAAAATGGCGTTTTACCTGTTGTGTGTAATCAAGCTCAAAATCAACCTGCCGAAGTTACTGAAGCGTTATTTACTCAGTTGTTATAAATTTTCGCAATTCTCTGGTCGGATAAAACGCATTCAAGCTAAAGGGCTGATCAGCATAAAAAAAGGTCACCCCTGCGGGTGACCTTTTATTGATTTACAGCTTAGCTAATCTGTTTACTTAATCTCAGCCTCAGCTATCCCCAAGCGGCTCGCTAATCCTAAGCCATAAGCCGGGTCTGCTTGGTAACAGTGGCGCAGCTGGCGCACTTGGATTTCTTTTACCGTCACTTGGCTAAGCGCGCCGGCCATATTGCCCAGCAGGCGCTCTTGGGCTGCTTTGCCGATTAAGCGGAATAAATTACCTGCTTGGATGTAATCATCGGGCTGATCTTGCAGCGGGTTGTAGCGGTCGGCGCTGCCGTGAAGCGCCAAAGGTGGCTCGGCTGCGCTTGGGTCTTCAACTGGGCCACCAAAGCTGTTTGGCTCGTAGCTTGGGTAGGCGCTGCCATTGTAATTACCCGTTTGCATTTGCCCGTCACGGTGGTAATTGTGGAATGGGCATTTAGGGGCATTCACCGGTAGCTGGCCGTGGTTTACACCTAGGCGATAGCGCTGCGCGTCTCCGTAAGCAAATAAGCGACCTTGCAACATTTTATCTGGCGAGAAGCTGATGCCGGGAACCACATTGGCTGGGTTATGCGCCGATTGTTCCACTTCGGCATGGTAGTTTTCTGCGTTGCGGTTCAGCTCCAGAATGCCGACTTCATGCAGCGGGAAGTCACCGTGTGGCCAGACCTTGGTTAAATCGAAAGGGTTGATGGCGTAGTTGTCCGCCTCGGCTTCAGTCATTAGCTGTACAGCCATTTTCCAGCGTGGGAAATCGCCGTTTTCGATGCTGTTGTATAAATCGCGCTGCGAGCTTTCACGATCTGCAGCTACCACGGCTGCAGCCTCTGCATTGCTGTAGTTTTCAATGCCTTGCATGCTTTTAAAGTGGAACTTCACCCAAGTGCGTTTGTTGTCAGCATTAATCAGGCTAAAAGTGTGGCTGCCAAAGCCGTGCATCTGACGGTAGTTTTTAGGTAGGCCGCGATCGCTCATCACAATGGTGATTTGGTGCAGGGCTTCTGGCAGGCTGGAGAAAAAATCCCACTGCGAATTGGCGTTAAACATATTGGTACGCGGGTCGCGTTTCACCACGTGGTTTAGATCAGGAAATTTAAGCGGGTCGCGTAAAAAGAACACCGGTGTGTTATTGCCGACCAGATCCCAATTGCCTTCCTCTGTATAAAACTTCATCGAAAAACCGCGAATATCACGCTCGGCGTCCGCCGCACCGCGCTCACCGGCTACGGTAGAAAAGCGCATAAACAGCGGCGTTTCCTTGCCAATTTCAGAAAAAATCTTGGCCTTGCTGTACTGGCTGATGTCGTGCGTTACCGTAAATGTACCGTAAGCGCCCGAGCCTTTGGCGTGCATTCTGCGCTCTGGAATCACTTCACGATTAAAGTGCGCCATCTTTTCCATATACCAAACATCTTGCATCAGCATTGGGCCGCGGGGGCCTGCTGTCATGGCATGCTGGTTATCGCTAACGGGTGCGCCTGCTTGGGTGGTGAGTTTTTTCGATGTCATGATGTGTTTCCTTTGCAAAGATTGGGATCACTGCATCCAGCTAAGACTGGCAAGCAGTTCGCAAAAGAGTTCCCCAAGTGTGTCTTGCTTCATGGTGGCTCCTTGTTGAAGCGATTATGGGTTTTTATAATAGCTAAAACAAATTGATTGTTTAAATGTGATTGATAGATTTTATTAACCGAGGGCTAGGCCTGTATCACTTTTGACCAAGATGGGGGAGAGGACAGGGGCGTCTGATAGACGGCGGGAGTTTTAGGCGGGCAGATTGCGGAGATTGTGGATGGTGTAAAACGCTGATGTCATATACTCTGCGCAGTTGTAAGTATTATAAATTTCTAATATTCTCGATTCGCTGCACAGCAAATCGCGAGTAGCACTGCTTTTTTATAAAGGCCATTCTTCTGATGAAATATCAAGCACTTCTGAGTACGCTGATCCTTGCCCTAATGACGGGCTGTGGAGGTGGTGGTTCTGATTCATCTAGCACTGCTTCATCTACAGGCAGTGTGTCGAGCAACGATGCCGCTTTAATTGCTACCGCCGTTAAAAATGGCAGCGTAGCAGGCTTAAGCACGGCCCAGCGTGAGCCACTATTACAGCAGGCTTTAGCGCTGGCTAAGCGTTATCAGCAGCAGCAAAATGCCGCCTTGGGCGATATCTATGGCGCTGCTAATCTTGATTTAACGCTGAATATCGGCAAAAACAGCAATCTGATAGGCATTGGCTTATCGACCATTGCCAGCCCGCTCATCACCTCGGACGAGGGCCGTGGCATGGCGGCGATTGCGCAATATGGCAAGGGCCGTGGCTTAGCTTATGGTGCCGATGTTTTAAGCTGGATGGCGGCTCAATCAACAGAAAGCCAGCACTATCCCTTATTTAACCGAGCCTTTAATTGGGTGCTGACTGGCAAGGCTGCTGGCCCATTACCTGCCACAGTAAAATTTGCAACGGCAGGCTACGACGCTAAAACCGTGACTAAGCTGCTAAGCCGTATGGGTACAGCAGCCACCGGCTGTGATCTGGCCGTGAGCAGCTGCGGGCAGGATGCGGATGTGCTGATTTATGGTGGGGCGGTTAAAGATGAAGCGGCGCTGGCCAGCCAAGTGCGTAATTACTTGAATAGCGGTAAAGCGGTTATTTATATGCACCCCAATTGGGGCGATTCTGCAGGCGGGCGTAAAGTCTTGCAGGGCTTAGGTATGAGTTTGGGCGGCTATGGCGGTAATTATTTTGCCAGCACTGCCGGTACATCGGTGGGCAGCGGCCGTACCTTGAGCGATGTGCTGAAAGCGGGCGATAAGATGTCGCCGCTGGTGCAGGCCATTTCACAAATGAGCAGCAGTAGTTTGAGCCTTGATCTGAGCAAAGATAGCGCATCCACTGATGCTATTACGGCCTTACACAACGAGCTGGCTACTCAGCAAAGCGCCGGCGTTGATATTTTTGCAGAGCCGGTTAGCGATCTGCATCAGCTGCTGGTGCTATGGGCGGATCTCTATCGCCCAGATATTGTCTACGGCAAAATTAATCGTGAGACCCAGCCCGCTGAGTTTTTGCGCACCTACGCAGCTGATTCATGGCTGGTGTTTAACCGTGCTAGCACCACGGTGGCCAAAGCGGGGCAAGGGGACTTTATGCCGGTAGCGGCACAAAGCCTACCAGTGAGCAGCAGCGCCGAAACCATCGAAGTCACCATTGCTCAAACAGATGGCACTACCGCTATTGGGCGCGCTGCTGTGCCAGGCCAGCCGCTTTATATTGAAGTGAGCGGCGGCAATGGCAAGCTGGCTGTGCAGACCAACTACCTGCGTACCTGGGGTAACCCGCTGGTCGATGCGGTGAGCGAAGGCTATAAGCGGCCACGCCGCCCGCATTCATTCAGTATTCCGCTAAAAACCAGTGGTGAAACCGTTTTTGTTACGCCATCTGGTGGCCCGCTTTATCTGAATTACAGCGGCGCAACGCCTGGTCAAAGCGTCACGCTGAAGATTCGTGGCACAGCCAAATACGCACATTTTGATTTTACTAAGCCGCAAAGCGATGCCGAGGTTAATGAAGCGGTGGCGGCCTTAAATCGTAAGGATTTCGGCTGGCAGACGGCTAAATTTACCGGCGGTGAAATTCAGCAAACCGTGGCCTATGCCATTGAGGCAATGGGTAGTCTGGATCCAAAAGTTTATATCGTCGATCAAATTAAAGGCATGTTGTTCGATTCCAATCATATCGCCAACGGCTATAGCAATATGCCGATGTCGAGCAATGTAGCCACGTTCTGTACGTCTGCGGGTTGGACATGTGATGGGTCGGTGCATCGTGCGCCTGGTGTGCAGCATTTTGTGGGCTGGATTGCTGCCTGCGGTTATCTCTGCTCTGGTAATCCCTCTGATGGCTACGCCGGAATCAGCGGCACCGGCTGGGGCCATGCGCACGAGCTGGGCCACAATACCGTGCAACGGGTGATGCATATTGAGCTGAACGGCAAGGGCTGCTTGGTGGAGTGTGATAATAATATTCTGGCCAGCACCCATATGATGCGTCAGTTCGCATTGATCGGCTTAGATAATGGCCATATCACTGATCACCCAGCGCTTTATCAGTACATTGTAGAAAACCGGAAAAGTGGGAAGACTGGTGAAGCTCAGCGTGCCGATATGGAGGCACGTCTGTGGGGGGGCGAATCACAAGACCCAATGCGAGCGGTGCATTTTCAGCTGGCTTTTTTATTCAGCAAATATCGCGCTAAAGAAGCCGTGCCTAGCATGCAGGCCAGCATGGATTACTTTACCCTGCTGACCAAGGCGGATCGTTTAGTCAGCAAGGAGTGGGCCGCTGGCAATAAATATGGCATGAGCCGTTATGCAAATAACACCATCAGCAATCATGAGCTGCTCTATGTGCTGAGCTCTAAAATCATCGGCCAAGACGTGCGTAAAATCTTTGCCATGTATGGGCTGCCGCTTAGCCAAATGGCGCTTGATTCGGTGGCGGATTTACAGCTGCCTGTGGCAACAGAGCAGTTTTATGCGCTGGCGCAGAAGAAATTCAACCAAGTCTCAACGGGAAAATGGCTGGATTTATCAGCTACCAGCCCAGCTTATCCCCTGTAAATGACGCATGCGATAGCTTACGGTATGCGTGGGTTATTGCAGTGCTCTGGCTAAATATCTACAAAGCAGGCCATTCTGGGCACGATGTTATGGCATGGCGGTGCACACTAACCGCGCCTTATGCTCAGTAAAAATTTGTGTTTGTTTTGACTATCAGCGGCTAAAACGCCGCACTGGCCTGCTGCCAATAATGGCGGTGGGCTCTTCGCCAGCTGTTCAGCTTTATTTCTTTATCCACATCAAAAATCAGCGCGCCTTCTTGATCTGTGCGTAAGTTGATTGCTTGGGCGGCGGCGTAGCGGGCGGTGATTTCTGGCTTGGGGTGGCCAAAGCGGTTTAAATAGCCAGCTGAAAAAACAGCATAGTGTGGCGTTGTTGTCTCTACAAAGGCTAAGGACGACGATGATTTACTGCCGTGGTGTGGCACCAGCAGAATATCGATTTTTCCCAAGCCCTGATTAATCAGCTCGGTTTCTTCATGGATGCCGATATCGGCGGGGATGAGCGCAGTATGCTGATCATTTTCGATCAGTAGAGAGCAGCCGCGGGCGTTATCGGTGCTTGCGGAGTAGGCCGGATCGGGCCAGATAAAGCGAAAGCGCACTCCATCCCAAACCCAGCTTTTGCCAAGCTGGCAGTGTTGCCGGTTGATATGCAGTGAGGCGAAGAGGGGATGATCGTCGGGCAGGCTATGCCAGATGGTTTGAATTGGGATATTTTTGAGCAAGGGCGGGGCCGCGCCAATATGATCCATATCGTTGTGGGATAACACCAGTGCATCGAGCTGACGAATGCTCTGACTGCGTAAGGCAGGCAGCAGCACGCGCTCACCGTTTGGTAGCTGGCCAGTATCAAATAGCAACTGATGCTTGGCTGTTTGTACTAATACGGCCAAGCCTTGGCCCACATCCAGCACGGTAAGCCGGTAGCTATTGGCGGCGATGTGATTGGGCGTCGGTATAAACAGCGGCAGGCAGCAAATCAGCCCCAAATGTCGCCCCGGTACACCGCGTGGCAGCAGTAATAGCATCACCCCAAATCCTGCGGGGATAAGGGTGAGCGCGGAGGGCATATTAAACGCAAGACTGGGCAAGGTGCTGCACCATTGCAGCAGGTAGTCGGTGCCCGCAAACAAGCGCTCGGCGGCGTAGAGTAGGTAGCCAAAGGGATCGAGTAGGCCAAGAAGGGCGAGTGGTGTAATCAGCACACTCACAATAGGAATCGCAAACGCATTGGCTAAGGGTGAAACCAGCGGCAGCTGCCCAAACACCACGAGCAAGATGGGGGCAGAGGCGATGGTGGCGGCGGCCTGCGTGCTGATCCACATCTGCCATTTAGCTCCTTGCCCAATTTGCCGCCCTCCCGCCCAAAGCAGCGCGCCCACCGTCAAATAAGATAGCCAAAATCCAATGGATAACACCGCAAATGGATCAATGGCCACGGTGACGCATAAGGCGGCGGCCCAAATGGCACTGTTGGCGCTGGGCTGCGCCCGCCATAGGCAGAGCGCTGCAATAGCTAGCATAAAGAGGGTGCGCTGAGTGGGCACGGCCATCCCCGCCAGCAGGCAATAGCAAAGTGCGGTAAATACGCCAGCGAGTAGTGCGGCGCGTTGGGCGGCAAAACGTGCCGCTAGATAGGGAATACGCCGCCAACATGCTTTACAGATACCCGCTGCAATCGCCGCAAGCAAAGTAATATGTAAGCCCGAGATGCTGATTAAATGGGTAATGCCCGTGGCAGCAAAGCGCTGCCATTGCTCGGGAGGAATTGCACCCTGATCACCCACGGTGAGCGCAATCATCACGCCTTGATACGGCGCACCGGGTAGGGCCTGCTGAATTTTGCTACGTAGCTGGGCACGAATCCGATGCAGCCAAGCACGTTGATCGGGTAAAAGAACCCCCGATTTTACTGTGCCCGTTGCGCCGATGCCCTGCTGCAAAAACCAGCTTTCTAAATCAAAACTCCCTGGGTTACTTTGGCCATGCACTTGTTTTAGTTTCAGCAAGAAATGCCAACGCTCACCCGCTTTGACCCTATCTGGCGCGCCATACCATTGTAATTGCAGCTTGCTGGGTAAGGGCTGGCCGCTTGATTCTGGAATAAACAAAAACCGTGTGCCAAAACGCGTAGCCTGCGGCAAATCAGTAATATAGCCATCTACCTCAATCAGTTGCTGCTCAAGCGCTGGCTGAAGCCTATCCGCCATCCGCAGTTGCGCCCGCCAATTGGCCCAGCTAAAGCCGCAGCACATCACCGCCAGTAATAAAAAAATAAAGTGCTTACGCTGCAAGCTAAAGCAGACTAGCGCGGTGGCGATCAAGGGCCAAAGCACAGGTAGGGACGCTAGGCTTTGCAGCAGGCATATTCCACTTACAAAGCCCGCGATCAGGAGTAAATAGCGGGTCAGCATGTTTTAGCTTAGCAGGGTAACTAGTAATAACCATTCCGATGACATAGGCTATTGAAAGCGCTCTAGCAAAAGGATGTGGCAAATGTATCAATTGCATATAGGTAGCAAAAATTACTCTTCTTGGTCTTTGCGTCCTTGGCTGTTACTGAAGCATTTTAAGATTGATTTTCTTGAAAAAAGCGCGCCCTTGCTGGGGGAGTGTGAGTATCGGGAATACATTGAGAGTGGCCTGTATCCCTGTTTATATGACCAAGAATTTAATGTTTGGGATAGCTTGGCCATTGCAGAGTATTTAGCCGAAAAACACCCTGAGATGTGGCCAAAGGAAGTGCAAGCAAGGGCGAGGGCGCGCAGTATTTCAGCTGAAATGCATTCAGGCTTTACCAGCTTACGTAGCCTAATGCCGATGAATATTAAATTGCGCGCTCAAGGTGGCGAGCTAGTCATGAATGTAAAGCACGATGTTGAGCGAATCTGCTTTTTGTGGCGAGAGGCGCGTCGCTACGCCACGGCTGGGCATTATTTGTTTGGTGATTTTTCAATTGTGGATGCAATGTTTGCCCCCGTTGTTTGGCGTTTTCATTGCTATAACGTGGCCTTGCCCGATGATGCGGCTATTTATTGCGAATGGATGCTAGCTCACCCCGCAATGCGTGAGTGGGAGAAGTCGGCGTTGCTAGAAACCTTAGTCCTCCCGCAGCAGGATATGCTGCTTGAAGCCTTTGGCGGCCGCAGATAGCCAGCCAGTGCCGCTTGAGTCATACGTCAACAGGCCCTAGTGCTGTGAAAAATTGGCTGTAGCAAACTGTTCTTTGTTTGGTTTCTAAAGCAACAGCCTGATAAACTTCGCTCCATGGAAAATTTTGACGCAGATGTCATCATCGTAGGTGGCGGTTTGGTAGGAAGTGCCTTAGCTTTGGCGCTGAAACAGACTAGCCTTACGGTCATGCTAATAGAAGGCCGCCAGCCCGCTTGGGATTGGCCGCTAGAGTCTTGGGACCAGCGCATTTATGCCATTAGCCGTGCTAGCCGGCAATTATTGCAGCGGATTGGTGCGTGGCAACAGATGGATGCCACGCGTTTACAAGCTACCTCTGCGATGAAAATATTTGGCGATGCTCATGCCGCCTCTTTGCAATTTAATGCGCTGGAAGCAGGCGTGGATGAGCTGGCTTTTATGCTAGAAAACCGCGAACTGCAAAAAGCACTATGGGCTGTTCTTGCCGATTGTAGCCATATCCAAATTATTGCACCTGCTACGCCTAGCTTACTTAATGTGGATGAGAGTGGGGCTACGCTTAGCCTAAGCGATGGACGTCAATTGCGTGCGCGTTTGGTGGTGGGGGCGGATGGTGCAAATTCTTGGGTGCGTAGCCAGCTAGGAATTGAGCCACAGGTCACGCCGTATCAGCAGTTTGGCGTGGTGGCTAATTTCACAATTGAAAAGCCGCATCTTGGCGTGGCGCATCAATGGTTTATGCCCGATAGCATCTTGGCCTGGTTGCCATTGGCAGGTCATCGCATGTCGATGGTTTGGTCTTGTAATGATGCCAAGCGGGCTGAATTAATGGCGCTATCTCCTGAAGCGCTGTGCCAGCATGTTGCCGCAGCAGGCGGGGCAAGTTTAGGGGCTTTGCAGCTGATAACAGCACCAGCAGCTTTTCCTCTGCGCTTAAATCAATTGCCGCATACCGTGAGCGATAAGGTGGTGCTGATTGGCGATGCCGCGCACACCGTCCACCCCTTAGCAGGGCAGGGCGTAAATTTAGGTTTTGGTGATGTGGCTGAATTAGCGGCATTATTGGCACAAACGCCGGTTAATCAAATTGGTGATTATTTATTGTTGCGTCGCTATGAACGTGCGCGCAGTGAAGCGGTCTACACCATGCAAAGTGTGTGTCATGGTTTACAAAAATTATTTAATAACACCAATCCCCTGCTAAAAACTTTACGAAATCTAGGCTTAGGGGCCACTAACCAATTACCATGGCTAAAAAGACAATTGATTCGCCATGCAATGGATGCTTAGGATATTTATGAAAATGAAGTCTATTACTCAAGTTTTGATTGCTGCTGGTTTTTTAGCCTTAACGGCTTGCTCTGCATCGGCAGATAATTCTATTTCCCAGCTTAAGCAAAAGCTGGCAAAGCAATTACCTGGCCGTGAAATTACCTCGATCAACACCACGCCAATGAAAGGTATTTACGAGGTAGTGATTGCAAAGCGGCAGATTGTGTATACCGATGCTAAGGGTGAATATATCTTGGCTGGGGATATGATTGATTTGGCTAAAAAATCTAGCCTAACAGAGCAGCGTGCTGCTGAATTACAAAAAACAGATTTTAGCAAACTGCCTTTAGAGCAAGCCTTTAAAGAAGTGCGCGGCGATGGCTCCCGCGTGCTGGCGGTATTCTCTGATCCAGATTGCCCTTATTGCAAACGCTTAGAGCGTGAAAGCTTAAATGGTATTACGAATGTCACTATTTATACTTTCTTAATGCCTTTAAGCATTCATCCAGATGCAGAGCGTAAATCAAAAGTGATTTGGTGTGCAGCGGATAAACAAGCCGCTTGGAGCAATTTTATGCTTAAAGATCAAATGCTTGAAGGTAAATCAGATTGCGAAAATCCAGTTGAAAAAAATATGAAACTGGCCGAAACCCTTGGTATTAGCGGTACGCCTGCGCTGATTTTTAAATCAGGCCAAATTGTATCTGGGGCAATTCCTAAGGAGCAAATTGAGCAATTACTTGCTGCTAAGTAATTAAGCAATAGAACAAAAGCCAAGCATCACTGCTTGGCTTTTTTTATTTAACTAAGCGCGCCTGAAGTTTATCAAAGCTTTTTCTGAGCATTTTTTCTTCATACTGAAAGTCATCTTCTTTATTGATGCGGCTGATGCCAGACATAAAGTTGAGGTCACGAAAATTTTCTGTCCCAGAAATAATTTGCTCGTTCTGGGTAAAAGTATAAGTAAACGAGATCTTGGGGCTGTAAATATCTTTAATGACACGTACCTCATTCATCCGGCCCGCTAGCATCGGGGGGATATCACCAGCGAGGTCAAAATCAGTGACGGTGATTTCTAGCTGACTATCAGCAGGCAGTTTTTGACCTAAATCGGCAAATACTTTTTCCATGTGCGTAAATAATCGCTGTTGAAAGCGATCTTGCTGCTCGTGGGTGGCACGAATATCTGTGTACTTGTCGGGAGCTTGCCATATTACTTTGGCATTAGCCGCCCATGCACTAGCATTAATCAAGGTGAGCAGGCCGATACTTAGAAAAATCTTTTTCATCATGTTTCTCCTTTGCGTACTTCATTGAGCGTATATCTATATTTCTTAAATTAACACAATTAAAACAGTAGCTTATATTTTCTTATGCGTTTTTTAAATATGACAAAATGCTAACTTGGAGCGTAAATAGATACAGATGATCGGCATTTCTCAAGTTTATCGAGTAAATTTAAAGTGCTTTTCTTTGTTAAACAAGTGAATTGTCTACACCACACTGCAATTGCATGTAATGATTGCTATTAGAGATGTATAACAACAAGGGTTGCCTATTTTAAGTAGCGCAGGCTATGCAAGTGTTTAACGAAAAAGGAAATCTTCAATATGGATGTTTTGTACTATTGGAAAGATGTAAAAGCAGATATGGCTGCTGGACACATTGGCTGGTTTCGCTCGTCTCGTGGCAAATTGAGTGAGTTGAGCGAAAGTTTTCCTGATCGTATCTGGGTGATTAAAACCCCCACGGGTAAAAAAGGCAGTGTGCAATTATTAGCGTGCCTGCGCTGGAGCGATAAGGCTGCAGTGAAGGTGCCCGTGGTAGATGTGCAGTCGACCATTTTTTATGATCCTGCCCATGTGCAAAGTATTTGGTTTGATGGCTCCGATAGCGATGAAGCAATCGAGATGACCAGTAAATGGCTGCGTGAGCATTTTTCAGCTGCAGTGAGGGCTAATTTCCAAGGGGACAATGGGATTCATGCCCTGCGTGGAGATACCTTGCGTCAGTTAGAAAAAATCTCGCACCATTTTGCTAGCCGCCCCTTCCTTGCAGAAGAAGCAGAGGTTTTAAATAAGTCTTAAACAGCGCTATTTGCAAGCTAGCTACACCGCCGCTCCGGCAATTGATTTTTGCAGGAGCGGCTTTAGCCGAAAAAAACACCAACGTACTCAAGGCCAAGGCGTTGCCATCGTGCGGATAAGCTTTTATCTACATACTTAGCGCTTTGCATTCAGTACATACGCTGTTAAGGTTCGGCCAATGTTTCTCCTGTTTGGCAGTACCTTATGACACCAAAAAAAGAATTCCCTGCACTTAAAAGCAGCCTGCATCCCCGTAACCCCCATCGCGGCCGTTACGATTTCCCTGCACTGATCACCAGCTGCCCAGATTTAGCGCCCTTTGTGGCTCCAAATGCCTATGGTGATGAATCGGTCGATTTTGCTGATCCAGCTGCAGTTAAAATGCTTAATCGCGCCTTACTCAGCCATTTTTACGGCATTAAAGAATGGGGTCTACCCGAGGGCTATCTTTGCCCGCCAATTCCTGGGCGAGCTGATTACATCCATACCATGGCCGATCTGCTGGCAAGCAGCAATAAAGGCGTGATACCACGCGGTGCTGCGGTGCAAGTGCTCGATGTAGGCGTTGGAGCCAATGCCATCTACCCCATGCTGGGCAAGGTGGCGTATGGCTGGCAGTTTGTTGGCTGTGATATTGATGATTTGGCACTCGATAATGCCTATGAAATCTTTGAGCGCAATGAAGTCTTAAAAGACGGCCTTATTTGCCGCTACCAAGCCAATGCTGAAAATATCTTTGAAGAGATGATTAAGCCTGCAGACTTATTTGAATTTACCCTGTGCAACCCGCCATTTCATTCATCTGCTGCGGATGCTGCAGGGGGCACGCGGCGTAAATTACGCAGCTTAGGCACAGGGCACGCCAAGGGCAAGGGCCTGCCACCGCCGGTACTTAATTTTGGTGGACAGAGTAGTGAGCTGTGGTGCGAAGGTGGTGAGATGCGTTTTGTGCGCAGCATGATTTCGCAAAGCCGGCCGTTTAGGCAGCAGTGTTTGTGGTTTTCTACTCTCGTTTCTAAGCAAGATAACTTGCCACTGGTCTATCAAGCACTAGAGCGAATTGGTGCGGTGCAGGTGAAAACACTGGACATGGCACAGGGCAATAAAATCAGCCGCGTGGTAGCGTGGAGCTACTTTACTGAGGCAGAGCAAAAAGTGTGGGCCAAGAGCCGCTGGCGTGGCTAGTCTTATTGCTGGGGAAGTGAGTCTCAGCTAATGCGAAGTAAGGAGCTGTGTATGGAAAAGTTTAACCATCATTTTCGTGCTTTATTTCAGCAGCTGGGCCTGCCAGCCAGCGATGGGGAGATTGCCGCTTTTATTCAGCAGCATTCCCCCCTTGCAAAAAATATGGCATTGCCAGACGCTGATTTTTGGAGCGTCAGCCAATCACAGTTTTTACGCGAGCAGCTGGCCGATGATGCGGATTGGGCAGAAGTCATTGATCAGCTGGACGTGGCTTTGCGCTAAGGAGGCTTACTCCAATCCTATCCGCTTAAGCAATCTGCTATGCGTAGGGCGGGTGCAACCCGCGTTTTTCAGCATCGATCAAAGGTTGCACCCGCTCCCGCTCTACAAGCTTGGCTTAAGATTCTAAGGTGAGCAACGACTGGCTCCTTGTACACCCTAAAAATACCGATTCCCACAATGAAATAAGCTTAAGTTGACAGGATTGGGGCTTACTCGCCCATCAATCATCCCATCCTGCGTAAACCGGCAGTACTTTCCAGCATTGTAATTGGCTGGCTTCCACTTGTAGCGTGCTTTGGTTTAGTAACCAGCTGGCAAGGTTGCTGCGCATATAGGCCAGCTCATCGCCACATAGGCCAAGTAAATCCCGCGCTAGGGCTGCCGCATTCAGATAGAGCTCGCCTTCAACTATGGGGGCGGTGGCTAAATAATATTGCCCCTCGATTAAAGCCAGCCAATACGCTCTCTCTTCGGCCTCTAATACCGCCAGCGTGCCACGAGGCTTGCTGGCTAATTCGCTTGCCACTAAATGGCCTACGGCCTGAAACCATTGCCAGTTTTCTATGGTATGCGTATCTGCGCCGTATTCTGGGATATCAATATTGATTAGAATCACTTTAATCCTTATGCATTGGGGTGTTCAATTTATGCGATCTGTGTTTCCTAAAATATTGCGTATTGGCATAAAACGCATCGTCTTGTATCTGCCACCAACCTGGAATACCTAAATAAGGTAGAGGGGGGAGCTGGCGAGGGGTTTTTAATTGATCATCATTTATAAATTGGGCTAATTGCTGATCTAATTGTGCGCATTGCTCAGCTATTGTGAGCTTAAAAAAATCAGCAGTTACTTTAATTGGCCAGCATTTGCCGGTGAGGCCCAGAAATGGCTCTAGCAGGTTTTCGTAATTAGCGTGCCCAAAGCTGAGTACGTTTATTTTGACGCCCCAATCCTCTTTATGCTTTTGAAATAAATCCTGCCATTGATGATTAATGAGTAATTGCAATAGCGCATCGTCGCAATAGGGCAGAATTAAGCCGCACTCATCAAATAGAGTGGCGGCATCACGCACGGGGCCACGAGGATGATCAGGGGTGAAATGGCGCATATGCAAGGCGGTAATGGCCGCTTTGCTATGGGGGAAGGCACACCAAACCAAGGCATTAAAGCAATCGTGCCAATTATCTGGCCGAGTGGCAACATGGCCATGCTGAGCAATGGCGATTTCGTAATAGTCACTTAGTGATTCGGGTGGCACAAAGCGAATCGGCAGGCCTTGCTGGTTGCGGGCAAGGGGGCCAAGTGCATCCCAATCTGCATGCTGAGGAAAGTGTTTAAACTGTTGAATAAACGGCAGTAAGGGCTGGTAGGGAGCTTGCAGGGAAAAGAAATCGAGTGGCCACATGGGGC
Source organism: Iodobacter sp. (assembly GCF_025352645.1). Taxonomy (GTDB): domain Bacteria; phylum Pseudomonadota; class Gammaproteobacteria; order Burkholderiales; family Chitinibacteraceae; genus Iodobacter. Next base: position 36,751 of record NZ_JANXSO010000128.1, read on the forward strand.
AGTGTGAAACCTTAGGAAAATGCGCTGATTGAAACGCTTAAAAATGTGATGCCACGCTATTAAAAAAACACGCTAAATCAATTGTTTATTGGGGCAATTAATAAATAAAGGGTGAGCATATACCCACCCTTTATGGCTTTTACAGTACGGCTAAAGCGGCCACGTAGTTAGGCTCTTCTTTGATTTCTGAAACCAGTTCTGCGTGTAAAACATGATTGTTTTCATCTAAAACGATTACGGCACGGGCAGAAACGCCTGCCAGTGGGCCACTTACAATTTCAACGCCGTAGTTGCTGAGGAAATCACGGCCGCGCATGGTAGATAGGCTCACCACGTTTTCGAGGCCTTCAGCGCCGCAGAAACGGCTTTGTGCGAATGGCAAGTCGGCAGAAATGCACAGTACCACGGTGTTTTCTAAGGTAGAGGCTGTTTCATTAAAGCGGCGAACCGAAGCTGCACATACACCGGTATCCACGCTTGGGAAAATATTTAGAATTTTTCTGCTACCTGCAAAGGTAGCCAAGTTTGCATCGGACAAGTCTTTAGCAACAAGGCTAAAGTCTTGTGCTTGTTGGCCAACTTGTGGGAAAGAACCTTTGATTTCAATGGCGTTGCCGCCCAGAGTCACTGCAGACATGTATGTTTCCTTTGTGGCTATTGATGGGGTAATTTCGATATTAATTATCTATTAGCGCAGCATTGAATAGCAAGCAGCATAGGCTTGCAATATGTACAGATGATGGCGGGATTTGTTTTTTTAAGTTTGATTGTTTTCTTCATCAATATCTAATTCAAGCGGAGCGTCTTCTTCTTCAATTGGCGGGAACAGGCATTCGGCCATCTGGCCATAATCGGGTTCAAAGCTAAGATCGGCAACCAGCTCGCTATACATCACGATATCGTAGCTATTTAACCCAATTAGCGCCGTTGCCATCAAGCCCGAGAGGGGAACATCCGTAATCATCACGCCGTAGTCTTTGTGAAAATCACGGCCACGCAGGGTACAGAGTAGTTGTACACGGCGAAAACGCTCTTGCTCCATGGCCCGAGCAAGGGCGTAGGGCGTATCTACAGAAATCACGAGGATGACGGTTTCTTCAGGCCAATCCAGCGATAGTTTTTCTAGTTGGCGAGCAATGTTCAGGCCGATTGCGCTATCAATACTTGGAATCACGGCAATGACTTTGGGCTTGCCAGCAAAGCGGGACAACGGCACATCGATCAGACTGGCGTCTACTAAAAGAAAGCTATGGGCATATTCGCCAATAATAGGGAAATTGCCCCCAACATTAATTTCAGTATGGTTGAGTAAAATAGTGGCCATGATCTATTCCGTATCAGTGATCAGTAAGTAGGCAATTGTTGTCAGCAGCCTTGCCGCTTGCAACTGATAATAATTGCTCCTCTACCAACATCTTTGTTTAAATAACTATAGCCCGTGAGTGCTTCATCACAAGACCTTAATGCCCTTTTGTTGTAAGGGGAGACTAAGGGGCTAAGGATAATTTAATTGGCTAATTTAGTCATGACCTAGCCGCTTTAGCCTGCAATTTCACAGTGTGAACGGTTAGAGGGCTTCTTTTAAGGGGCCTTAATCGGCGTGCTATCAAGGATAAAACCAGTAGATGGAGTACGCCGTGGAGTGCAGCTCGCCTAAGTCGATTTGTAGAAAGGCCCGTAGCTCATCTTGTGCATCAAATTGCAGACGTTTTTTATCGTGGCTACTGAGGTATTCGCTGGGTTTAAACACCTTTTTAAGCACGATATGCTCTTGATCATCGGTGAGGGTGACTTCTAGCATCGGCAATGCTTGCTCGTATTGAGCCAAGTTTCGCAAGGTGGCATTGAGCTGAATAATATTGGGAAACTCGGGCACGTAGCTGAGCTCCGACCATTCTGAACGCAGCATCTCGGTGTTTTGAGGTAGCGGCATGCTGCAGCCTAATGCTTGGCAGGCGCTAATTAGCTTTGGCCTTAGCCAAGGTAGCTCCATCGAGATTTGGGTGCGCTGGTGGTAGGCCAGCTGAGCGGCAAAGCTCAACATCAGCAGCACAATCACCGCCATATAAACGGCATACCATTTGGAGCGGAGCACTGGGGCTGGGGCAAGCAGATGATCGTCATCCATATAGATGGGGCGATAGCTGCTGGTCTCTTTTGCGGGTGGGATAACAGCGGGTTCTGACATTGCTTCTGCCAAAGCAGGGGCCGTTTGTTGAGGGGCTGGCTCGGTGATTTCGGCACTGGGCGCATGCGCTTCCGTGGCGGGCATCGCCTCATACTGGATATCTGCTGCGGAGCTTTGCATGGCCATTGCCACAAAATCAACTCTAGGCTCAGCGATGCTGGCGGCTTGCTCGGCAAAGGGGAGCGGCTCTGGGCTGGCGGTGAGTGGCTCAGCTGGAGGGCTATCTACTGCCGTATTGACAGGATGCGATGCTGCTTCAGTGGCAGTGTTTTGTGTGCTGCTGAGCGTTTCTGCAAGCTGCTCGCTTTCTAAGCAGTCTTTGGCATTAAAGACAAATGCGCAGCGCCCACAGCGAACTTTTCCGCGATGGGCTGCTAGCTGCGCTTCCGTTACACGAAAAGCGGTTTGGCAGTTTGGGCAACGGGTGATGTCATTCATATTACTTACGCGTGCCTGATAAACAAACCCAGCCATCTTCGATTTGTGGTGTATTCATGGCAAACCATTGGCTGTAAATAGCGATCACATCATCGGCTTGCTCGGCCAAAATACCGGATAAGGCAATACGGCCACCCAGTTTGACTTTAGCCGCCAACATGGGCGCGAGTGCTTTGAGTGGATTGGTCAGAATATTGGCAATTACCACATCGTAGCTGGCAGTAGGCTCGGCATCTGGCAAATAAAACTGAACTTCAACGGCATTTTGTTCAGCATTTTGTCGTGAGGCAGTCATGGCTTGCGGATCGATATCCACCCCAACAGCAGAAGCTGCACCAAGCTTTATACCGGCAATGGCTAAAATTCCAGAGCCACAACCGTAATCAAGCAAGGTTTCGCCGCCTGCCAGATTGCTGTCTAGCCATTTTAAGCAAAGGCGGGTGGTGGGGTGGCTACCCGTGCCAAAGGCCAGGCCTGGATCGAGCTGAATACTGATCGCGCCAGCATCTGGGCATTCGTGCCAAGTGGGGGTGATCCACAGCCGATTAGAAATAGGGATAGGATTAAATTGGGATTGAGTCAGGCGTACCCAATCTTGTTCCTCTACACGCACCACATCAAATGAAGGCGCGCTTAACTTTAGGGTGTTGCTGGCCGCAGCCACAATCAGCGCGGTATCGATGTCTTCATCAAATAGGGCGAGCACAACGCTCTGCTCCCACAACTGATCGACTGGCTCACCAGGCTCACCAAAAATAGGCTTTTCTGCATCAGTGCCGGCTGCAGCGTCTTCAATGCTAACGGAGAGCGCGCCCAAGTCAAACAGCGCGTCTGAAAAACGCTCTGCATGGATGGATTCGGTGGTGATGCGTAGTTCTTGCCAAGCCATTTTTGTATACCTGTTAGTGTTCTTCCCCGCATTGTCGCATTCCCCCTTAGTTTTGAGAATGTTTTTACTTGTAATAAGCAGGGATTGGGGCGTGATTGGCTATATCAGCTGTGTTTGTATTTAAGCTTTGCTGTTGCTTACGTAGATGTGATGCAGTGCATAAAATGCGATCTACAAATAGTAGGCAAACCTCAAATAACATTGGGTGCAGCCAGTAGAGCCCCTACAAGAGGCAATTTTTATGGCAGTTTCTTATTCAGGCTTTCCCTAGGCTGATATCAAACTTTGATATGCGTCAATAATTCTGTGGCACCTCAGCGGCATGATTCCTATTAAATTATTCAAGTCATAGGGAGTGATGCGGCAATGGCACTATTTTTTGAGTGGACTGATGAGTTATCGGTGGGGATTCAGGAAATTGATGAACAGCATAAGGTGCTGATTGATTTACTGAATGAATTACACGATGCAATTCGCCAGCACCATGGTAGCGAGGCTTCTGTCCAGATCTTGGGGCGTTTGGCTGATTACACTCGAACACATTTTACCGTGGAAGAAAGCTTGATGCGGATTTTGGGTTATCCAGATTACGATGCGCATAAGCAACATCACGAAGATTTAATAAATCAAATGAACGAGCTACAACTTCGCCTAAGTGCTGGTGAGGCGGTGACTTTTGAATTGATGCGTTTTTTAAGGCACTGGCTCACTAATCATATTATGGAAGGTGATAAACGCTATACCGAGCACTTTTTATCCCGTGGGGCGCAGGCAAAGTGGCATAAAAAAAACTGGTTGGAGCGCTTCTGGGCCTAGTTATTGGCAGGCTTGATGTCAAAAATGGGGCTTAATGGCTTGTTTTAAAAGAAAACTAGCACCGCGATAGAGAGGGGTAGTCAAAAGGTGACAATATTGTGTGGCTAAAGTTCCGATTTATTGAATAAAAAAAGGCCATAAGCTGATCTAGCTGCTGGGCACAGGTGGTTTAAGCCGCTTTGATGACCCATAGCAAAAAAGCTGGGTAGATTTTGTGCGGTTCAGCGGCTAGAATGGCCCGCTTTGCTTTATTCACACGGAACCGACCCTATATGTTCATTCCATCCGCGTTTGCTCAAGGCGCCGCACCGGCGGCAGAAATGAGCTTTATGTCTTTCCTTCCTATGATCGTGATTTTTGTTTTGTTCTGGTTCATGTTGATCCGTCCACAACAAAAGCGCGCCAAAGAACAACAAGCTTTGTTGGCTGCTCTTGCTAAGGGCGATGAAGTGGCAACCAGCAGCGGTATTCTGGGCCGAATCATTAAGGTGAACGAGCAGTATGTCACTCTTGAAATGGCCGACGGCGTAGAAATCTTGATCCAACGTGCTGCAGTTGCTGCGCGTTTGGAAAAAGGCACTATTAAAAACAACAAATAAAGCCAATAGGCGGTGACTTTGTTTTTCAAACAAAGCATCGCCTTTGCGCATTCTGGGTCCCGTTATGAATCGCTACCCGATTTGGAAATACCTGTTAATTATCTTGTCCGTTGCTTTAGCAACGCTCTACACCCTGCCTAATTTATTTGGCGAAAGCCCAGCGGTACAAATTGCCAGCGTTCGTGCCACTGTAAAAGTGGATACTGCGCTGCAACATACTGCCGCAGATATTTTAAAAAATGCGGGCATAAAGACTGAAGACGCTTTTTTTGATGGCAACTCAGTTAAGTTTCGCTTTAAAGACACCGAAGTGCAGCTCAAGGCTAAAGAAGCTTTGCAAACTAAGCTGGGCGACGACTACAGCGTGGCCTTAAATCTGCTGTCTGATACGCCTTCTTGGTTAACAAAAATTGGCGCAAAGCCAATGTCCTTGGGCTTGGATCTACGTGGTGGTGTGCACTTCTTGCTTGAAGTGGATATGAAAGCTGCGGTTGATAAGGCGCTAGAGAAAACTGCAGGTGATGTTCGCCGTGAGCTAAAAGACAAGAAAATTCGCTACGGCCGTATTGCCAGCACCAGAGATAGCGTAGAAGTGCAGCTACGGGATGAGGCCACAACGCAAGAAGCCGTTAAAGCTTTGCGTAAAGTCTTGCAGCAGCGCCAAATTGATGTTGTCGACAATAAAATTGTGATTTCATACTCTGCAGCCGCCTTACAGCAGCTGAAGAATGATGCGGTTAAGCAAAACATCACCACTCTGAATAATCGTGTTAATGAGCTGGGTGTTGCCGAGCCGATTATTCAGCAGCAGGGTGAAGGCCGTATCGTAGTGCAATTGCCTGGGGTGCAAGACACTTCAAAAGCCAAGGATATTCTGGGCCGTACTGCCACGCTAGAAGTGCGCATGGTAGAAGACGATCAAGCCAAAATGTCTGAAGCGCTGAATGGCAATGTGCCTGCGGGCTATGAGTTGTTGAATGAGCGTGGCCCAAATGGCCGTGTTAGCCCTATTTTGGTGAAAAAAGATGTTGAGCTCACAGGCGATAATATCAATGACGCGCAAGCGGGCTTTGATGATCAAAACTCAGCAGCAGTTCACTTAAGCCTTGATTCAACTGGCGCGGCTATCTTTAAAACGCTCACCAAAGAAAGTATTGGCAAGCGCATGGCTATGGTCTTGGTTGAAAAAGGTAAGGGCGAAGTGGTGACGGCTCCGGTGATTCGTTCCGAAATTGGTGGCGGCCGCGTGCAGATTTCTGGCTCGATGGGCGTGGCTGAAGCGAATGATACTGCGCTGTTATTACGCGCTGGCTCCTTGGCAGCACCCATGAATATCGTGGAAGAGCGCACCATTGGCCCAAGCTTGGGTAAAGACAATATCGCCCGTGGCTTCCACTCCACCCTTTACGGTTTCTTGGCGATCTCCGTGTTTATGATGATCTACTACCGTGTATTTGGTGTGGTATCTACTGTTGGTCTTGCCACTAACTTATTATTCTTGCTGGCCTTGCTGTCTTTACTTGGCGTAACGCTGACGCTGCCAGGTATCGCCGCGATTGCATTAGCACTGGGTATGGCGATTGATGCCAACGTGCTGATTAATGAGCGGGTGCGTGAAGAGCTGCGTGCAGGGATGACGCCACAGGCCGCAATTCAAAATGGTTATGGCCATGCTTTTGCCACCATTTTGGATTCCAACGTCACCACCTTGATCGCCGGCCTTGCGCTGCTGATCTTTGGCTCTGGTGCGGTACGTGGTTTTGCTTGGGTGCATTGCATTGGTATTTTAACGTCGATGTACAGCGCGGTCTTTGTTTCTCGCGGCATCATTAACCTCATTTATGGCGGCCGTCGTGTTACGACGCTGTCTGTGTAAGGGTGCATCGCCATGATTGAATTTTTTCATATAAAGCGTGATATCCCGTTTATGAGCTACGGCAAGCTCACAACGGCGATTTCGCTGGCTACTTTTGTGTTGGCTGTGGTGTTTTTGGTAATGAAGGGCCTGAATCTTGGCGTTGAATTTACTGGCGGCACGGTGATGGAGCTGCGTTATAGCCAGTCGGTTGATTTAAACAAGATCCGTGAAAAAGTGGATGGTTTAAAGTACGGCGAAGCCCAGGTGCAGTCCTTAGGCACAACCCGCGATGTGATGGTGCGGATTCCTAATATCAAGACTAAAACCAGTGCTCAGTTATCCAATGAAGTGTTGAATTTACTCAAAACAGATCGTAGCGATGTTGAGCTGCGTAAAGTCGAGTTTATCGGCCCATCGGTGGGTAGCGAGCTGGTGACGCACGGCGCAACCGCGATTTTACTGGTTTGCTTGGGGATTATTGCTTACTTGGCGATTCGCTTTGAATGGCGTTTTGCGGTATCGGCGGTGATCGCCAATATGCACGATGTGATCATTATTCTGGGCTTCTTTGCTTTATTTCAGTGGGAATTCACCCTGACTGTGCTGGCAGGTCTTTTGGCTGTGCTGGGTTATTCTGTGAATGAATCGGTGGTGGTGTTTGACCGGATTCGTGAGAATTTCCACAAGCCAAATCTACGTGGTAAAACCGTACCTCAAGTGATTGATAACGCGATTACCGCAACGATTAGCCGTACCATCATTACCCACGGTTCTACCGAGTGCATGGTCTTATCTATGCTGGTTTTTGGTGGCGCTGCATTGCATGGCTTTGCGATGGCGCTGACCATTGGTATCGTGTTTGGTATTTATTCATCGGTACTGGTGGCCTCGCCATTGTTGCTGATGCTAGGCGTAACCCGTGAAAACATGGTTAAGCCGGTTAGAATCAAAGAAGAAGCAGTGGTATAAAGCGAGGGGCGCGGCAGACGCGCCTGAGAATATCCATTGGTGTTGTTTTAACGCCACCCAAAACGCCGGCGATTTGATCGTCGGCGTTTTTATGTTTAAAGAGAGAAAACATGGAATTCAATCCAGTAGATGTTTTTCTGCACCTTGATGTGTATTTGGCCGAGATTATTCGCCAATATGGCAACTGGGTTTATGCCTTGTTGTTTTCGGTGATCTTTGTAGAAACTGGCGTGGTGATCATGCCTTTTTTACCAGGTGATTCGCTCTTGTTTGTAGCGGGGATGCTGGCGGGTGGTGGGCATATGAATTTGTATGTCTTGATGGGGCTGTTATTTACTGCTGCGGTTTTAGGTGACGCGGTTAATTACACTATTGGCCGTTATTTTGGCCATAAGCTCTTTGCTAATAAAGATTCTAAAATATTTCGTCAGGATTATTTGCAAAAAACCCATGCTTTTTATGAAAGGCACGGTGGTAAAACCATTATCCTGGCGCGTTTTGTGCCGATTGTGCGCACCTTTGCCCCTTTTGTGGCCGGTATGGCCGCAATGAGTTACCACCGCTTTTTGATGTTTAATCTGATTGGCGCAGCGGTTTGGGTAGTTTCTCTGCTATCGGCAGGTTATTTCCTAGGTGGTATTCCTTTTATTGCTAAAAACATTGGCTCAATCGCCATTGCTTTAGTGCTTATTCCTGCATTACCGGTGGTGATTGAATTTATTAAAATGAAATTTGCAAAGGCAGAGGCATGAGTCAGGCGTTTCACACTGAAAAAGCCGCCATGCGGGCGGCTTTTGATAAAGCAGCCAGCAGCTATGATGCGGCGGCGGTGTTGCAACGCGAAGTCGCGGATCGCATGTTTGAGCGCTTGGATTACATCAAAGTGAATCCAAGCGTGGTATTGGATGCTGGCTGCGGTACAGGCTACTGCGCTCCACAATTACGTGAGCTGTATAAAGACGCGCAGTTGATCGAGCTAGATTTAGCGCCAGGCATGTTGCAAGTGGCAAGAGCCAAAGAAGGCGGCGGTTTAAAAAAGCTGTGGGCCTCTATACGTGGCCAAGGCGCGGCTTATCTTTGCGCCGATATTGAGTCGCTACCGCTAGCAAATGAATCGGTCGATGTGATTTGGTCTAGCCTAACTTTGCAGTGGTGTAATGAGCCTGATGCGGCGTTTGCAGAATTTACCCGCGTATTAAAGCCTGGCGGTTTATTGATGTTTGCCACTCTTGGGCCAGATACTTTAAAAGAGCTGCGTGCGTCTTTTGCGGCGGTGGATCAAGCCCAGCATGTGAATCGCTTTATTGATATGCACGATTTAGGCGATGCCTTGGTGAAAAATGGTTTAAGTACTCCAGTGATGGATATGGAGTACCTCACCATGACTTACGATAGCGCCAAGGCCGTGATGCAAGATCTAAAAGATATTGGTGCACACAATGTGGCTCAAGGCCGCTCGCGTGGTTTATTGGGTAAGAGCGCATGGCAAAAGGTGGTGGCCAAGTATGAAACCTTTCGCACTAATGGCGTGCTGCCGTGTACCTATGAGGTGGTCTATGGTCACGCATGGAAGCCTTTAAATAAACCGGCGAGAAAGAGCGCCGATGGCAGCCAGATTATTGAATTTAGGCCAAGATCAGCATGATAGAACCACGCTATTTTATAACCGGCACGGATACCGATGTCGGCAAAACCATTGCCACCGCCCAGCTATTACGCGCCTTTGTGGCGGCAGGGCACACGGCGGTAGGGATGAAGCCCGTGGCGGCGGGATGCGAGTGGCGCAATGGCCAGCTTTACAATAGCGATGTTGCGGCCCACGCTGCGGCATCTAGCATTCAAGCCCCTGCAGCTTTGGTTTGCCCTTATATGTTTGAAGCGGCGATATCACCGCATTTGGCGGCAAGGGATGAAGGGCAGAGCTTAGATTTAGAGCATATCGTTTCTGCCGCCAATCAATTACAAGCATGGGCTGATGTGGTGTTGGTAGAGGGGGCAGGGGGCTGGTTTGCGCCATTGTCGGATAAACACAATATCGCTGATCTTGCTTTACGCTTACAATCCCCCATTATTTTGGTAGTAGGAATGCGCTTGGGATGTTTAAATCATGCCTTATTAAGTGCGCAGGCTATTACTGATAGTGGCTTAAGGCTAGCGGGCTGGATTGCCAATCAGATTGATCCAGAAATGCAGCGCTATGCAGATAATATCGCTTATTTGCAAGCGCATTTGCCCGCTCCTATGCTCGCAGAAATCGCCTTTGAGCAGAATGCACAAGATTTAACTTTGTCTGCACAAGCAATTACGCTACTTGCTTGTGGGACGAGTGCAAAGCAAGCTATAAACAATTAATATAAGGAAAATAAAATCTATGTTGAGAGTTTTATTGTGCATGCTATGTTTTGTTTTGCTCTCAGCTTGCTCAAAGCCAGAGTATCAAGGTAGTGATATTAGTGGTGCTTCGCTGGGCGGTGATTTTACTTTAATTGATCACAAAGGTAAGACGCGAACTTTGGCGGATTTCAAAGGTAAGGTTGTGGTGATGTTTTTTGGCTATACTCATTGCCCCGATGTTTGCCCAACCACGATGATTGAATTAAAAAACGCAATGCAGCAATTAGGCAGCAAGGCGGATCAGGTTCAAGTTTTATTTGTTTCAGTCGATCCAGAGAGAGATACTCAACAAGTATTAAACCAGTATGTCCCCGTTTTTGATTCGCGATTTTTAGGCCTTACAGGTAACACAACACAATTAGCTGAAGTGGCAGGGCGTTATAAAATCATTTATCAAAAACAAATGAGCAGCAGCGGGGATTACACGGTTGATCATAGCGCCGGTAGCTATTTGTTAGATAAAAGTGGTAAGCCAAGGGTGATGGTAAGTTATGGGGCTGGGGCAAGTGTCTTTGCACATGATTTAACCCTTTTGCTGAATGAATAATAAATTAAGGCGAGAAATCCGTGAGTGAAAGCGAGCAAGTAAGTCCAATACCAGAGGGTGAGGATATTGGGGCATTTCGGATTACCGCGCCGATGGAGATAGGCGCTGTGCTTCGCACACTGGCTCAGCGTGGTGATTTTATTACCATTTATTTAAATGAAGGGCGTGAGCTGCTGCTATCGCGTATTTTAGAAGTCGACATCAAAGGTAAAACGTTTATTTTTGATGTGGGTGGCAACGCAGCCAGCAATCAAATGCTACTTAATTCTGCTAGGTCGCTAGTACTGGCTGTACCAGATGGGGTAAAAATTCAATTTGCTGTGGGCATTGTGCGCAATTGCCAGTACCAAGGTGGCCCTGCCTTAACCACGGTTTTTCCAGCTGATTTAATTAAATTGCAGCGGCGCGAATATTATCGATTACCTACGCCGGTGGCGCGGCCTTATCGCTGCCAATTGCCTTTTGCTAATAACACCCACGACTGGCTGAATGTACACGATGTATCTTTAGGTGGTATTGGTGCTTGGGTGCCAAGCGAGCTTAAGCCGCAAATAGAGGTGGGTAAAGTCTATAGCGATATCCCTTTTGATTTTGGCCCTGCTGGCGTGATGAAGCTTAATTTTGAAGTGCGCTCTTTGCGCCACTTAGAGCAGCGCCCTGGGCATTTTGCATGGATGTTGGGTTGCCAATATGTTAATTTACCAAGGCAAATTGAAGCCAATATTCAAAGATTAATGGCGCAGCTTGAAGCAGAAAGAAAAGCATTAACCGGTTAATTTTTTTAGATAGATTTCATGTAAAAAGGGGCGAATTGATCGCCCCTTTTTTTATTTGTTGGCTAAAAACTGCCCAACATCTGGCCATTTTAATTGCAGGCGCAAGTCTTGTTTTAAGCGATGATTATTTAAACGCCGTGATTCATTTAAAAACGACATTAAACTAGCCGATAACACCGCCGGTGCTTCGGAGCGTTTAATCCGTGGTGGGTGTGGCTGGCGAATAGAATCCGCAACTAAATCAAAATAATCGCCCATTTTATGCGGCTGATCATCCGCCACATTCATCGCCCGCAATGGCTTGCCACGAAACAGCGCCAAGCTAACCGCATGGGCCAAGTCATCCGCATGGATGTGATTAGACCAACTATCTTCAGCATGAATTAATGCGGGGGTGGCTTGCATAATCCGCTCGGTGGGCAAGCGATCCGCAGCATAAATCCCTGGCGCACGTAAAATAGCCAATTTGATTTTTTGTGACCTAGCCCAAGCTTTTAAGCTGCTTTCTGCCGCAACACGGCGAATAGCGCGGGCTGATTGTGCGCGCAGTGGCCGAGTTTCATCCACCCATTCACCCTTGCAATCGCCATAAACGCCGCTGGTGCTGATGTAGGCAAGGTGGCGAGGTGTTAGAATTGCAGACTTATCCACGCCGGTGTAGCGTTCCATCTTGGCGATAAAGCGCTTGCAGCGGAGATCATCCTCGCCATTGGGCGCAGGAGGCGCGCTATAAACCATCCAGCGGGCGAGGCCCGATAAGCGCCGTAGGCTCTTTGGCTGGTCTAAATCGCAGAGTACAGGAATCACCCCAAGGCCGCGTAGCCTGGCAGCCGCCTCAGTATGACGCGCGGTGGCATAGACTTTAAAACGTTGGGTTAACCAAGGCAGGGCGCGGATGAGTACATCGCCGCACCCTATAATAAGTAATCGATTTTTTCGCATAGCGGATCGCAATGAGCAAGCAACTTACTATTTTACCAAGTGGCCAACAAATAGCCATGAATGAAGATGAAACTATTTTAGACGCCGCAATGCGTGGCGGCTTTAATATGGCTTACGGCTGCAAAAATGGCGCGTGTGGCTCTTGTAAAGGCAAAGTGATAACTGGTGAAGTCACCCACGGGGATCACGCCGAAAGCGCCTTATCAGCGATGGAGCGTGAAAATGGCTACGCGCTATTTTGCTGTGCCACAACGGATGCCGATATTACGATTGAGTGCAAAGAAGTCACTGCCAGCAAAGATATCCAAATCAAAACCCTGCCGTGCCGCGTGCAAAGCATAGATAAAGTCTCACACGATGTAGCCGTATTGTCTTTAAAGCTGCCAAGCAGCGAAAAACTGGCCTTTTTGGCGGGGCAATATATTGATATCCACACCAAAAATGGCAAAAAGCGCTCGTTTTCGATCGCCAATGCGCCGCACGATGCCGAGTATCTGCAATTACATATTCGCCACGTAGCCGGTGGTGAGTTCTCTGATTACGTGTGGAACACCATGAAAGAGCGCGAAATCATGCGCTTTACCGGCCCGCTGGGCTCGTTTTTCTTGCGTGAAGACAGCGATAAGCCAATTTTACTGATCGCCACCGGTACGGGCTTTGCGCCGATAAAAGGGATTTTGGAGCACGCCTTTAATAACGGTATTCAGCGCGAAATCGTACTGTATTGGGGGGCGCGTACGCTGGCAGATATCTATATGCCAGAGCTGCCATCGGTATGGCAGCAACAGCACGCCAACTTTACGTTTATCCCTGTTTTATCTGAGCCAAGCGATGCGGATGCATGGAATGGCCGTACCGGTTTGGTGCATGAAGCGGTGCTGGATGACTTTGGCAGCCTAGCCGGTTACCAAGTTTATGCCTGCGGCGCACCGGTGATGGTGGAAGCGGCTTATACGCATTGCGTTTCTCGCGGCTTACCTAGTGATGAATTTTTCTCTGATGCCTTCTTTACTTCCAAGGACTTAGCGAAATAATTGGATTAGGTGCTTGCAAAAATAGGCCTTATCAATTAATCTGCGTGCCTTCGCCGATGTAGCTCAGTTGGTAGAGCACCTGACTTGTAATCAGGGGGTCGCGAGTTCGATTCCTGCCGTCGGCACCAAGTATTTAAAAAGTAAGCTTAGGCATACTTTGCAGTAGATTTAGTAGCAAGGCTTTATTGCCGATGTAGCTCAGTTGGTAGAGCACCTGACTTGTAATCAGGGGGTCGCGAGTTCGATTCCTGCCGTCGGCACCAGTAATACCGTAGTAAAACCTAAGTTTACTTAGGGGTAATAAAGTTAATGCCGATGTAGCTCAGTTGGTAGAGCACCTGACTTGTAATCAGGGGGTCGCGAGTTCGATTCCTGCCGTCGGCACCAGTATTAACAAAAAGGCCTCAGCTTATGCTGGGGCCTTTTTGCGTTTGGGCGAAAACACTGTTTACTTTTGAATTTGGCTGGTAGATTGCTTTTTCAAGCCTTAAGTAAAAGTGCCAAGCCATAGATTGCAGAACAAGGCTATATCTAGAGGCGCAGCAAGCAGCGCTCCTAAGAGCTTATATCCTACGTTGATAATCTGCCGCGCTTTACACGCCGTTACAAGTCACAACGTAAATGATCTTCAGGCAAAAGCAAAACCGGTATAGGATGCGCTTCATTCATTTTATCAACCGTACTGTTAAAGGAGAACCATCATGCACCACACCTCTACATTCTCCGCAGTCCGCGCCTAGGTTGATCGAGTCTCTGTAACACCTCGTATTGCCCAAGGCCTCGGCCTGCCACATCCAGCATTTTTAAAATCTGATATGGATTTATCATGGGCAATCACGTTCAAATTTTGTCTGAGCGCGTTAATTTAATCGCTGCTACAGATACATGGATCGAAGGCGATGCGATCCAACAACTCAATAACACCGCCAAGCTACCCGATATGCAATATGTTTCTGGCATGCCTGATTTACATCCTGGGCGTGGCTATCCGGTAGGCGCTGCTTTTTTCTCATCAAAGCAGATTTATCCTGCCTTAATTGGTGGCGATATTGGCTGCGGCATGGCGCTTTGGCAGACTAATCTGGATGCCAAAAAAACTAGCATCAGCAAACTTGAAAAGAAAATCGGCAATATCGACGGGGCTTTGGGCGAAGAATGGCAAGCGTTGATGGCTAACTTGCTACCCGCTGAGCTGGGTTTCCGGCAAGCGCTGGGCACCATTGGCGGCGGCAATCATTTCGCAGAATTGCAGTGTTTTGATGAAATTCATGATGCCAAAGCATTTCAAGCGTTGGGCCTACACAAGGCGCAATTACAGCTGCTTGTTCACAGTGGCTCCCGTGGCTTGGGGCAGTTTATTTTGCGCCAGCATATTGATCGTTATGGGCATCAAGGCTTGCAGGCGGATTCTGCCGCGTGCGTCGGCTACCTTACCGAACACAATCAAGCCGTGCAATTTGCAGAAGTCAATCGTCGACTCATTGCGCTGCGCATTTTGGCTAAGCTCGGCACTGAGGGCCGTCAGATTCTCGATATCAATCACAATCTGGTGCTGCCCGCTCAAATGCACGGCATGCAAGGTTGGATTCATCGCAAAGGCGCTACGCCTGCCGATCAAGGTGCGGTGGTGATTCCAGGCTCGCGTGGCGATTACAGCTATCTGGTGTTGCCGATTGCCAGCGATATGAGTCTGCAATCGCTCGCGCATGGGGCGGGGCGAAAATGGATGCGCAGCGAGTGCAAAGGGCGCTTGAGTGCGCGTTATACCGTCGCGCAACTGAGCCGCACCAAACTTGGCAGCCAGGTGATTTGCGCCGATCGCGCACTAATTTATGAGGAAGCCCCCGAAGCCTATAAGCCCGCCAGTAACATCATTTCGACCTTGGTCGGAGCGGGTTTAATCAAAGTGATTGCGCGGCTCAAACCAGTACTGACCTACAAAACCCGTGGGGAGTGCTGCGAATGATGTTAGTTCAATTTTCTGCGGCGCAAGGCCCAGACGAATGCCAATTGGCCGTAGCCAAAGTACTTAAACAATTTCTGCTTGAAGCGGTACAGGCCAAGCTGGTGGTTGATGTGCTGGAGCAAGAGCGGGGGGATAAATGGGGTAACTATCGCTCGCTGCTATTAAGCGTGGATGGGGATGGCGCAGAAAGCTTAATCCAGCAATGGGAAGGCAGTATTCAGTGGATTTGCACCAGCCCCTACCGCCCCAAACATCTGCGTAAAAACTGGTTTATTGGCGTGTTTCGCTGTGCAGTGCAGGATGGCGATGTATTGAGTGAAATCCGCTTTGAAACCACGCGTTCATCCGGCCCAGGTGGCCAGCATGTGAACAAAACAGAATCAGCCGTGCGGGCAACGCATATCGCAACCGGGATCACGGTGAAAGTGCAAACTGAACGCAGCCAGCACGCCAATAAACGGTTGGCTGAGCTACTGATTGCGCATCGTTTAGCGTGCCGTACCAAAGAGTACCTCGGTGCGCTGCGTGCAGAGCGACGCCTACAGCATTACCAGATTGAGCGCGGTAGCCCGAAGCGTATTTTTAAAGGTGAGAAGTTTGAATGCACCATAACTTAGCGTGATTGCACTGCAAGACGACGCGGGTATTTAAGATGATCGGCCTCTGGGTTTGAAGCCGAGGGCTGATTTCTTAATCAGACTAGGTATCGCTGTTGAAATAGCCATTATCACAGGTCTAAACAGGCGTGCTGAAGAAAAAACCTCAAGAGAAAAACACTGGAAGGACATGTGTGAAGCTGTAATCTTTCATGATTGCAGGCCAAATGAGGCGGCATGCTTATTTGTTCATTATTCATTGTTGATTTTTATCTTGGTTGGCGCTTATGCACTCTGTAAGATGCTGTTCTTGTATTGTTTGTTAAAAAATAATGACTTGGAGTCATTGCGATGACCATCAAAATTGACGTGATAGTAAGCACAAAGCTCGGTTTTGCTTCTCAGCAAAATGCGGTGCCAGTACTTCGCGAATTAGAGATCAGCAATAATGGGGAATCTGATTACGATGGCCTCACCTTAGTTTTGACGGCATCGCCCGCTTTTCTTGAAGCCAAAACATGGAAAATTGATCGCTTGCCCAAAGGCGATAGTCTGCATATCACTGACCGTGATTTAAAGCTCAATGCCGCATACTTGGCCGATTTGACTGAGAGCTTAAAGGGTGAGCTTAAACTAAGCCTCTGCTATGCCGACCAAACTCTGGCGACAGAGACGTTTGACATTGAAATTCTTGCTAACAATGAATGGGGTGGCGCTGGCGTGATGCCAGAACTGCTCGCTGTGTTTGCGATGCCAAATGATCCTGCTGTGGATCGGCTATTAAAATCGGCATCCGACGTATTGCGCAAAGCGGGCAAGAAAGATTCGATTGATGGTTATTCAGGCCAGTCCAGAACTAGAACTTGGGAGCTAACATCGGCGCTTTGGTCATCCGTTTGTGGTTTGAGGCTGAGCTATGCTTTGCCGCCGTCTAGTTTTGAAATGCAAGGGCAAAAGATAAGAACCCCCAGCAAAATTATGGATGGTGGTGTCGCAACTTGCTTAGATACTGCGTTACTTTTCGCTGCGTTAGCGGAGCAAGCTGGCCTTAACCCTTTGCTGCTGCTCACGAAAGGGCATGCCTTTGTCGGGGTGTGGCTTCAACCACAAGAGTTTTCACAGCTGATTACAGATGAAGCATCTGCCGTCCGCAAGCGGATTGAGTTGAATGAACTTCTGGTTTTCGAGACCACATTAGCAACGCAAGCAATTGCCCCTAGTTTTAGTCAGGCGGTTGAAGCTGCAAAACGGCAGATCAATGATGAAGATTTCATCATGGCGATTGATTTGCGGCGTGCGCGTATGCAGCGCATTCGGCCTTTGGCTTTATCGGGCCAACGTTTTCAATTTGATCAGTCGGTTGCTGAAAAGCCAGCATCGATTGATGCGTTGGAAGAGGCTCCATTACTGCCTAGTTTTGATGTTGAAATTCAAATTGAACCTGATAGCCCTGCTAGCAAACTTAATCTTTGGCAGCGCAAATTACTGGATTTAACGACACGTAATCGCTTGCTGCATTTACCCGACAGCGCGAAGTGTGTGCGTTTGATTTGCCCTGATCCTGCAAAGCTCGAAGATATATTGGCAGATGGAAAACGAATTCGCGTAGTTGCCATGCCTGATCTAGAGGCTGGTGGTCGCGACCCAGCACTATACGAGCAACAAAACCGCGAAAATTTACGCGATGAATACGCTCGCTCTGCTCTAAATAGGAACGAAGTTCTCGGTACGCTTGAAAAAGCCAAGCTGGATAGCGCTTTGGTGGATTTATATCGCACTGCGCGTAGTGATCTGGATGAAGGCGGAGCAAATACGCTCTTTTTAGCTATCGGCTTATTAAAATGGAAAAAGTCTGCCGATGATCCAAAATCCTACTCGGCACCACTCATCTTACTGCCAATCAAACTAGAAAGAAAAAGTGCGCTATCCGGCGTCACCATGAGCATGCTCGATGAAGAGCCGCGTTTTAATCTGACTTTGTTAGAGTTGTTGAGGCATGATTTTGAATTAAATATCCTAGGCCTCGATGGTGTACTTCCTGCCGATGAAAGTGGCATTGACGTTGAAGGGATTTGGAACACGGTGCGCCGTGCCGTTCGGGATATTCCTGGTTTCGAGGTGACGCACGAATTGGTGTTAGGCACATTCTCATTTGCCAAATACCTGATGTGGAAGGATCTGAGTGATCGCTCTGAGCAATTACTAAAAAGCCCATTGGTGAAGCATTTGCTTGAGCGCCAAGCCGAAGGTAGCGATGGCATTGCCTACAATGATTTTCCGCGAGCCGAAGAGCTGGACCAAAAAGTTACGCCAGCCCAGTTGTTTAC
This sequence comes from Iodobacter sp., assembly GCF_025352645.1. GTDB lineage: Bacteria > Pseudomonadota > Gammaproteobacteria > Burkholderiales > Chitinibacteraceae > Iodobacter. Next base: position 55,090 of record NZ_JANXSO010000128.1, read on the forward strand.
GCCGCTGCCTGCCGATTCGTCGCAATTGGCGGCCGTGGTGGCATCAACGGCAGGGCATAGCTTTGTTTTAGATGGGCCACCCGGAACGGGTAAGTCGCAAACGATTGCCAATATGATTGCCCACAATCTAGCGCTGGGTCGTCGCGTTTTGTTTGTTGCTGAAAAAATGGCCGCGCTTGATGTGGTTTATCGGCGCTTGGAAGAAAAAGGCCTTGGCGAGTTTTGCCTTGAATTGCATTCGAGCAAGACTTCAAAAATTAGCGTTTTGCAACAACTAGAGCGAGCGTGGGATACGCGCGAATTATTGTCAGCAGAGGAATGGTCTACCGAGGCAGCTCAGGTTCAGCGATTGCGCGATAAATTAAATGGCGTAGTGAGATTGTTGCATAAGCGCTGGCCGAACGGGCTTTCTGTTCATCAGGCTATGGGGCGTGTTATTCATCATGGCTCGTCTGCAATACCGCGCCTTAACTGGCCTAATGGCACAAGTCATGATCTGCTTGCAATGACACAACTACGGGATGTGGCTCGCCGCTTGGATCTAAATAGTTCAGCAGGGCAAGCATTCTCCACTAGCTTTAAATTATTATCGCAAACCGATTGGTCAAATGGCTGGCAAGAGTCGCTGGTTGCCGCTTCGCGTGAATTGTCTACCGCGATTATTGAACTGAACGAAGCTCAAGCAAACTTCATTAAAGCAAGCCAACTGCCGCTAAAAGCAAACCAACACAACGAGATTGCTCGAATCATCATCTTCGCAGAGGTCCTAGAGAAAACACATGGTGTTGATCTGGCATTTGCATTTTCGGTCAACGCCACGGCAAAAGTGACGGCTGCTCGCCAGGCAATGGCGCTGATGAGTGAATATCGCAAACTTGAACCCGCATTATCCTTGGTTTACTCGGTAGAAGCCTGCCGCCGAATTAATCTGGAACAGATGGAACGCAACTGGATTGATGCGACCAGTAAATTCTGGTTTTTAGCCAGTTTCGCGAAGAAAAAGGTTGCGCGCCAATTAGCCGCAGAAGGTGGATGTGTTGGTTTTCCAGATGTCGTTGCCGATTTAGCAAAATTGCAGCAGCTCAAAGCACTGCTGAGTGAGCTAGATAAACTAAGTATTGAATTGCAGGGTATTCCTGGCTGGGCATCTTTAAATAGCAATATTCCGCAGATGGATGCTGCTCTACTGTTGAATGACAACTTGCGCTCAGGCATAAGCGGCATGGCGCAATCACCCGAGCATGCTGTTGAACTTCGTAGTGCAACGGCCAGATTGGTGGTCGAAGCGAATGAGCTTTTGGGGGCAGATGGCGTAATTATCTCTGCGCTCAATCGGTTCAAATCAGCCTTCACACGTTTAACGCATGGGCTTGAGCGCTTCAAATCACTGAGCACCACCGCCGAAACCCATCCCGCCGAAATTAATGCAGATCTAGCTAGCCTTCACGATATGGCGGATGCCATCTGCAAACTGGAAATGCAGCTTAAATCTTGGTGTGATTGGTGCCGTGTTCGGCATGAAGCACAAGAGTTAGGTTTAAAACCATTGGCTGATGTCGTGGCAGAGAATGCGCTGCTTGTTGGTGGCGCTTTAGAGGCATTTGAAACCGCTTATGCACGTTGGTTTGCAAGCCAAGTGATTGATGCAGAGCCATTGCTGCGTAATTTTGTGTCTGCTGAGCACATGAGTGATATCGAAGCTTACCGTCAGGCCGAAGATCATTTGTCTAAATTGTCGGTTCGCTATGTGCGCGCCAAACTATGCGGCTTGATTCCATCGAAAAATGATACGGGCAAGCAGGGCGGTTTTGCCATTCTCAAGCATGAGTTGCAAAAGTCGCGCCGCCATAAACCTGTGCGTCAATTGGCCGTTGAAATGGGCGATGCCATGCAGAAACTGGCTCCTTGTATGCTGATGAGCCCGTTGTCGATTGCGCAATATTTGCCCGCTGATTTAGCTTTGTTTGATCTGGTCATTTTCGATGAGGCTTCACAGATTGCGCCATGGGATGCGATTGGCTCAATCGCTCGCGGCAAGCAAGTCGTGATTGCAGGTGATCCACGACAAATGCCACCAACCAGTTTCTTTAATCGCGGCGCTTCTGCATCGGAAGACGACACCGAAGACGACATGGAAAGCATCTTGGACGAATGCTTGGGTGCTGGTATTCCTAGCCACAGTTTGAGCTGGCATTACCGCAGTCGGCACGAGAGCTTGATCGCTTTTTCCAATCACCGTTATTACGACAGTAAGTTGATTACCTTCCCAGCACCAGAAACACGTGCCAGCGCCGTTGAGTGGCGATATGTCGATGGTGTTTATGCGAAAGGTAAAGGGCGCACTAATCAGGCCGAAGCACAGGCGATGGTCGCGGAGACCGTACGCCGTCTCACCGATCCGCAATTTATAGCGCAAGGCCTAAGTATTGGCATCATTACGCTCAATAGCGATCAGCAGACCTTGGTTACCAATTTGCTTGATCTAGCGCGCCAGAAACATCCTGAAATTGAACCGTTTTTCCAAGAAGGCCTCGCCGAGCCAGTAGTGGTAAAAAACTTGGAAACCGTGCAGGGTGACGAGCGCGATTTGATCATGCTGGGGATAGGTTACGGCCCTACGGAGCCAGGTTCAAAAACGATGTCGATGAACTTTGGCCCTTTGAATAAAGAAGGCGGCTGGCGGCGTCTGAATGTGGCGGTTACGCGTGCGCGGCGTGAAATGCTGGTGTTTACGTCCTTTGATTCATCTATGGTCGATCTAAACCGAACCAGCGCTCGCGCTGTCCGTGATTTGAAACATTTTATTGAATTTGCCAACCGTGGCCCACGCGCCTTGGCCGAGGCGGTTCAAGGCTCGGTGGGCAGCTATGATTCGCCATTTGAAGAAGCCGTTGCTGATGGCTTGCGTCGCAAAGGTTGGAAAGTTGTACCGCAAATTGGCGTATCACGTTTCCGGATTGATCTGGGTATTGTGCATCCAGATCGCCTTGGCGATTACTTGTTGGGCGTTGAATGCGATGGCGCAACGTATCACAGTGCTGCCACGGCGCGGGACCGAGATAAAGTGCGCAGCGCCATTCTGCAAGGATTGGGCTGGAAATTACTGCGGGTGTGGTCAACCGATTGGTGGATCGATAAAGAGGGCGCATTAGAGCGGCTGCATGCTGCAATCATCGCTCAACTTGAAGTATCGCGCGCAGCACCATTGCCAACTTTTACAGCAGCAGCCCCAATCATCGCAGAGTCTCAGCTTGAGCAGGATATCCCTGAAAAGGGAGTATCTCAACTATCCTGACACAGGGGGAATACGAGCACTGATAATTCATTGCCCTAAAAGTTACTGGTTGGTATATATTGTTACTTATTAGTATCTATGGTGTCTTCCATGATGAAAACAATCTCGATGACTTGCATAGTGACAACAATACATGGCTCACCATAAACGCAATTTGCCGCAAAAGAGCTGTCCTGTTTGTATGCGGCCCTTTTTTTGGCGCAAGAAGTGGGAGCAAAACTGGGAAGCAGTCAAATACTGTAGTGTGCGCTGCGCGAAGCGCAAAGGCTCGATATGACCATCTTGCGATTAATTTTGGGTGACCAGCTCAATATCCGTCATAGCTGGTTTAGTGAGGCCGAGCGCGGGCGTGCTGATGTGCTGTATGTGCTGATGGAGCTGCGTAGCGAGACCGACTACGCTTGGCATCATGCGCAAAAGGTATTGGGTATTTTTGCTGCGATGCGCGGACTTGCCAAGGCTTTGCAAAACGCAGGTTGCCGCGTGCGGTATATCAAAATTGGCGATGCTGATAATCGCCAAGATTTTATCAGCAACTTGCTTGCTTTGATTGAAACCGAGCAAATCACGCAATTAGAGCGCCAACAAGCGGATGAGTATCGGCTAGAAAGCCAACTTTTAGCTGCCGAAGCACGGCTTGGTATTCCCGTCTTTGTGGTGGATAGCGAGCATTTCCTTGCTGATCGGGCTGCCATCAGTGCGCAATTTGCCCAGAAAATCCCCCGTATGGAGTTTTTTTACCGTACTTTGCGCAAGCAATATCAAATTTTGCTGGATGCCGAAGGCCAACCCGTTGGCGGGCAATGGAATTTTGATCAAGACAATCGCAAACGCTGGAACGGCCAACCTGCCGCACCCGCTTGGCCTCAATACGGCACCGATTTAAGCGATTTGTGGCAAGAGATTGCCGCTGCTGGCGTTAAAACCATCGGCCAAGCCCAAGCCCAAGCGTTTCCTTGGCCGCTAACGCGGGCTCAGGCTAAGCACGCACTGGCCACCTTTATCGACAATGCTCTGCCGCACTTTGGCGCTTACCAAGACGCGATGAGCACCGCATCACCGACTTTATTTCATGCTGGGCTATCATTTGCGCTCAATTTAAAGCTGCTGCATCCACTGGAGGTGATCAACGCGGCTTTGGCTGAGTACGAGGCAGGACGTGTTTCGCTCTCAACCGTTGAAGGCTTTGTGCGGCAAATTTTAGGCTGGCGCGAGTTTGTGCGCGGCGTGTATTGGGCGCGGATGCCCAACTATGGGCAGCTTAATGAATTAAACCATCAGCGTCGTTTGCCCAACTGGTACTGGGATGGCAATACTAAAATGAATTGCGCCAAACACGCCATCGGGCAATCTTTGCAACTGGGCTACGCGCATCACATTCAACGGCTGATGATTACGGGCAATTTTGCTTTGTTGGCTGGGATTGCCCCCGACGACGTGGATGCGTGGTATTTGGGGATTTATGTCGATGCGTTCGAATGGGTGGAGATGCCCAATACGCGTGGCATGAGCCAATACGCCGATGGTGGTCTACTGGGCAGCAAGCCGTATGCGGGCTCGGCCAGCTATATTAATAAAATGAGTGACTACTGCAAAAGTTGTTGTTACCAGCCCAAATTACGCCACGGTGAAGGCGCATGCCCATTTAATAGCTTGTATTGGCATTTTCACGCTCGCCACGCTACGCGGCTAGAAAAAAATCCTCGTCTTGGGATGACTTATCAAACGTGGCGCAAAATGCCAGAAGACGAAAAAACGGCGACCTTAGCGCAGGCGGAGCTGTATTTGCAGCGGCTGAATGAATTGTAAACGAGCGATCAATTGTGTTAACTCGTGCATTGTCTTATTTATAAACTGATGTCAGTCATAGGACTATTCGTCCACGAAAAACACGCAATGCATGAAAAAAATGGATCAAACAGAAATGATCTCCCTCTGTTTTTATGATGTTTAGTCAATAAAATAGTTAAATAACGATTTGATTTAAATAAAATTATTTAAATCAATCAAAGAATAATGCTCGTAAGGTATTTGCTTGTGTTGTTTGTGGGCGGTATTTTTTGATCTTGCTGTGTAAGGACTACGCTATCAGTGATCGAGGATGGCGAAGATCCGCATCGTCATTCCCACGCAGGCGGGAATCCAGCTAGGCAATGGATCCCCGACAAAACCCTTGGGGATGACGCTTTTTTAGCTTGCTTAAAATTCAATAAAATTTAGCTTGTAGTCCTTAAATAAGTCTAGGTTTTTCGAGGTGCGCTACTCAGGTGGTGGACGGGTTCAAAACGCTTATTGATCTGGGTTGGCCGCATACGCTGCCCACGCCAAGTAATGAGGATGCCATCGTGGCAAAAAAAACGGCGGTTTATTGGTTTCGCAATGATTTACGCATTAATGACAATCTGGCCTTAGCACAGGCATGCCTGCAGTCGGATCAACTGGCCTTGGTGTACTGCCTTGAGCCGGAAGAACATACGATCTGGGGATTTAATCGTGTAGGTCTTCACCGAAAAATTTTTCTGGCTGATACGCTGCTCGATCTGGCACGGCAATGCCAGCAAAGGGGGAGCCAGTTGCTGATTGTCGAGGGTAAGCCTGCCTTGGCTTTGCCGCGTATTTTGCAACAGCACCAGTGTCAGACCATTTATTGCGAAGCGATTGCCGCGCCTGAAGAAATGGCGCAGATTGATTCACTGCGTGAGCAAGCCTATGAGGTTGAGGCTATCTGGCAATCGAGTTTGCTTAATCCTAGCGAATTGCCATTTTCTATCGAAGACTTACCGCAAGTCTTCACCGCTTTTCGGCAGCAGATTGAGCAAATGGGCGTGCTTGCTCCAGCACCGATGGGCTGGACTGAAAAACTCCCTGAGTTACCTAAAGCCGCGCTGGCAATCCCACAGGTTGATATAAAAGCCTGGGCAGGTATCGCGCCGATTGATAAGCGTAGTGCGTTTCCCTATGATCAGCCGCAATGGCAAGGCGGTGCAACTATGGCTTTGGCCCATGTGCAGCGGTATTTAGCTTCGGGTTTGGCTGATCAGTATAAGCAAACACGCAACGGCTTGATTGGCTCAGATTATTCGACTAAGTTTTCGCCTTGGTTGGCAAGTGGTGCGTTATCAGCAAGGCAAATTGATCAGCAACTAAAAACGCATGAAGCAATGCATGGCGCAAACGAAAGTACGTATTGGATTTGGTTTGAGCTACTTTGGCGGGATTATTTCAGATTTTTGCATCTGCGTTTTGGGGTGCAATTGTATTACGCCAACGGCTTAAAAGACGCTGCAACGATTTCACATCAGCCTGAGCTTTTTTTAAAGTGGTGTCTGGGTAACACGGGACAGCCTTTTATTGATGCTGGTATGCGTGAGCTGGCGGCTACTGGATATCTTTCCAACCGGATGCGGCAAAATGTGGCCAGCTTTCTGATTCATGATTTGCAATGCGATTGGCGTGCTGGCGCGGCTTGGTTTGAGTCGCTGCTGATTGATTATGATGTGTATAGCAATCAAGGTAATTGGCTGTATCTGGCGGGATGCGGCACTGACCCAAGATCAAATCGACGGTTTAATATCGAAAAACAAATTAAAACTTATGATCCTCAGTGCGAATATTTGCATTTATGGTGCAATTAACCGGATGTCAATCAAGCTAACTGATGTTACCTAGTAAGATTAAAACATCCGTCGTGCACTAAAAACACAAAAAGCACGCACAAATATCACATGAGCATTACGCTTTTATTTATTTAAATAATTTCCTGATTATGCCTCTTGCTCAATAACACTAATGTAAATCGATTTGTTACCGTCGCACTCTGTTTATGCATTTGTAGGGTGGGTAAAACCCAATCCTATCAACTTGCCATTCGTAAGGTGGGTAAACCCTGCGAGTAATACTCAATAAATATTTAATTTGAACAAGAGGCATAATCAGAAATGTTTTTATTTGGTTTAATTATCTTTAAAATAAAATAGTTATTTAACTATTTTATTTACGAAAAATAATAAAAAACAGAGGAGGATCATTCCTATTTTATCCATTTTTTCGTGTATTGAGTGTGTTTTTTTGACGAAATACCTTTGGGCGTAATATCAGAACCTAGGTTGCTTTGGCCAGCGGCATTGACTCCCTCAATGAGGGGGGATGCTTTGCGACTATTGCGGGAATTACGCGCTGTGAATGTGCGAAAACTTAGGTTCTTTGTGGCTTAATATTTCGCCATTATTGCCGCGGGGAACTTCAGTCACCGTAGCACCTTTCCACACAACATGCGATCAATCTGCTCTAGGGTGGCGTCTAGTTTGATGGGTTTGGTAAGGTAGGCGTCAAAACCTTTGCGCTTGGCGTGGGTGATTTCGTCGGCCCCTGCATCACCAGAAATGGCTAGCACTGGGATGAGCCGCGTTGTGCTTTGTTTGCGTAACTGCTCCAGCACGGCCGCGCCAGAGGCATCAGGCAGGTGCAGGTCTAGCAAGATTAAATCAGGCTCGGCTGAGAGGGCGAGGGCGAGGCCGGTGGCGGCGTTGCTGGCCTGAATCAATTGATATTGTGGGCGATGATACGCTATGATTTTGGCCAGTAATTGTTGCGATAAAATATCGTCTTCGATATAGAGCAAAATTTTGCTATTGAGCGGGTGCGGGGTAGCAAGGGCGGTGGTGGAGTGCAATACGGCGCAGGGTAGGTCGATCCAGAAACGGCTGCCTTGGCCGATGCTGCTGTCCATATTGACTTCGCCACTCATAAGGTGGGCCAGCTTACGGGTAAAGGCGAGGCCGATGCCTGTGCCTTCAATCTCTATAGAGTGATCTCCCACGCGGCTAAACGGTTGAAAGAGTAAGGCTTGATCGCTCTCTGAAATACCATTGCCGGTGTCAGAAACCATGAGCCGCCAATGGGTTTCATCCGCTGCGGTAATGGTGATCTCCACGCGGCCATTGGGGCGGTTGTATTTGATGGCATTAGAGATCAGATTAAGCAGCATTTGCTTTAAGCGCCGTGCATCCACTTGGGCAATAAAACGCCCTGCACTAAGATGCGGCTCGGCCAGCTGCACTTGTTTATCGATGGCGAGCTGGCGGGTTAGCTCAAAACAATCTTGAATAATGGCGGTGAGATCAATGGGCTCGATGCGCAGCTTCATTTTTCCGGCTTCAATGCTGGCTAAATCCAGCACTTCATTGATGAGCTCGAGCAAATGCCAGCCTGCCTTGGTGATATAGTTGCCCAGCTCGTGTGCGGTGGAATCTGGTTCGCTTTCTAGTAGTTGGGCAAAGCCTAAAATGGCATTGAGCGGTGTACGCAGCTCGTGGCTCATATGCGATAAAAAATCAGATTTAGCGCGGCTGGCGGCTTGAGCCTCGTCGCGGGCAATGCGTAATTGCTCTTCGGTGGATTTAAGTGCGCTGATATCGTGCATGGTAATTAGCCGGCCAATGGCTTGTTGCTTGAGTAGCTGAGGGTGGCTGCTTAGCTCAAAAACGTGGCCATCTTTAAGCCAGCACTCAAGCTGGCCGCTATGATATGGGTCTTGATAGAGCATTTCTAACCAGCGTAAGAAGCGCGCAGGGTCTTGTAATTGGGATGCGATGTGGCTAAAGAGCGTGCTGCTATTGGCATCGGTTTGCCATTGCCAAATGGTATTTACCCGTTGGTTAAAGTTGCATATTTTTCCGTCTAAATCAGTGACCAAAATGCCATCGTGGGTGGATTCTAGCGTGGCGGCCAGTAAGGATGAGCTGCGGGCGGTTTCATCCTCTAGCCGCTTGGCTGTGCCCACATCGTGCACAGAAATCACGCAAAGCGGGCCAGTATCGTCATTAAAACAACGTACGGTTTTTTGTACCGTGATAAAAGAGCCGTTTTCGTGCCGATATTCGCTTTGCACCGCAAGCACCGAGCTGATTGAGTTTTGCCGTACTTCTTCCCAAAAAAACAAATCATGTAAGCCAATCTCAATATCCGCAATGGGCCGCCCCAGTAGGTTGGCCGCGGAATAGCCAAGCAAACGCTCGCATTCCAAATTACTACTAACGATAAGCCCAGTACTGGGGTTGATAGCCAGCACTGCATAGCCACAGGCATCCAGTAAGGTTTGGGCATCGGCTTTCACTGCTCACTCGCATTAAAGTAATAACTGACGTGCTTGCAGGGGCTAAGATAAACTGCTGCCGCCTTGGGTAGCTGGGCTAGTTTGATCGATTTACTGATATTGAGCTGTGCTTCGTATTCCAGATCAATCAGTACGGCGCCTTGGTCTTGTGCATCGGGGTTGTACACTTGAATCAGCGGTTTTAAAGGCTTGGTGGTGTTCACCGCTATCACCAGTGCATAGCAATTGTTGGAAAGCAGTACCAAAGAGCCTGGTGGATATACGCCCATTCCCCTGATGAGTAAGTTTAATGGCAGTGGATCAAAGCTTGCTCTTTGCTGCGTATACATATGTGAAAGCGCTTCGTGAGGCGTTAGCGATTCGGCAGGATTTAGGCGATTGCAGTAATTATCGTAGCAATTAACCAGCGCTAAAATGCGTGCTAGCGGATCAATTTCATCGCGTTTTAAACCCTTAGGGTAGCCTTTGCCATCACACATCTCGTGATGCTGAGCAATGAGGCGCAAGACCGCAGGTGGCAGCCCTGCAGTTTTAGCCGCGTTCACGCTCCAAAGGCTGTGCTGTTGATACACTTTTTCTTCTGCTGCGCTGAGTAGGCCAGATTTCATGGTGATACGGCTGGGAATTTCTACTTTACCAATATCATGAAACAGCGCGGCCAAACCCAGAGTACGAATATCCTGTTTTGCCAGTTGCATATCTCTGGCCAAAATTAAGGATAAAACCGCTACATTCAAAGAATGAAAATATAGCTCCTCGCCTTTGGCTTTATCATTCATCAGATGAATAATAATGTCGTTATCTACCAGCAGCGTATCCAGCATCTGCCCCACCAGCCTTTCGGCTCCAGCGAGGGTTTCTTTGGGGCGGCTATTGAGTTGCTTATCAATATTACGTACGGCCTGAGCCGTTGCAGCAAAGGCCTTGGCGCATTCACTGCGCAGCGCTTTATTGCGCTCAAACTGCTGCAATTTACTTTGCTTAGCTTCAAGGATAATTATTAAATCCGGATCAGGCTTAGCAGCAGGTGTTTTAGCTACATCCTCTTTGATTGCAATTGGTTGTTGATCGCTTTTGGTGGGCGAGTAACGAATCTGCTGCACCCCTAGCTGCTTAATCATTTCAATTTGTTCGCCTGACTTAATTTTAAAGCTGCCAAAAGTAAACGGATGCTCATCCCACGGCAAATCCAAATGGATATACAAACCCACTTGTAGTTGCTCGGTACGAATAAAATGGGCAAGTTTTTCGATTGGCATGATACGGCGGGCTGAAAATCAGACTTTTAGTATGGCTTTTTTTAGAATAAATGCAGGAAATCTAAGCAGAAGCGTGGAGGTAAATAAGTTTTTGATGTAGCAATGACAAGTATCAGAAATAAATAAGAAAGCAAGTGGTGGAATTTTGTAATAAGACGCCAGTCCATCCCGTCGCTGCAGACTTACTCTATGGTAGTAAACGCTTAGGGCCGTGGGGCGGTAATATCTTTAGAGAGCCGCTGATTTATGACTCAAAATGCTATGCGTAATCCGTGTAAGCTGAGCCTACTTGAGCGGGCAGCATCCTACATTAAAGGAATGAAGAGGCCCGCTAAATAGATGAATATTTTCTGTGTGTAAATAAATGCTGGCCTAGCAAGCGCTGGCCATCGCTTGAGCACTGCAGCGGGTAGCCAGCTCATGCTCTGCTAGGTTTTCAACGATAAGCTGGCTGTTTTGTAAGGCCTGAATCACGGTGAGATCGGTGTTATCAATCTGCCATTGTTGCCCACGCTCTAGTATGACATCGTGGCCGTCATGGCTCAGCCAGACTTGCCCTGCTGTGCAGTGGACCCAGCAGTTGCCTGCCGGAATAGAAAAAACTTCTGCTGCTTTAAGTTGAGTGCTTTGCATCATAGCCTCCTTGCTAATACTTGGATTACACCACTACATGGCTGATGTAGCTTTGCGTTTAGTCAGACTCAGAGGCTAATTTAATCGTGCATATTGCATATTTATGCAATGGTAATGGCGGGCATGGAGCGCTCTAAATGACCTTTGCTGCGTAGCATCAGTTTGCGAATTCAAAAGCAAGACTCGGAGTGTATTTTGCAAGTGCGTTGTTTAAAGTGTGTCTTATCTTATTTAACTGATGTTACGTAGCAAGATCCAAAAATATGCCGTCCACTAAAAACATAAAAAGTACGAACAGATGCCGCATGAGCCTTTTTTTTGAATGGTGTGGATAATTGTGTTTAATATCAAATAGTTATTAATTAACTCATTTACGCATCAGGATAAAAAAGCAGTGGGAAATTATCTCTGCCTGATCCGTTTTTTTTCATGCATTGAGTGTTTTTCGTAAATAAATAGTCTTTGTGCATAATATCCCTTATTTAAAAATATCGTTTTTTGAGGCTTTCATGTCTAAGCAAAAACAAGTAGTAGAAACGCTAAGTGACCCACGCTGGGCGGAGCTTATTGCGCGCGATGCCCAAGCGGATGGCCGTTTTTATTATGCGGTGCTCACCACGGGGGTGTATTGCCGCCCCTCTTGCGGCGCGCGTTTGCCTAGGCCAGAAAACGTGCGGTTTTTTAGCAGCGGCCAAGACGCAGAGCAAGCGGGGTTTAGGGCTTGCTTGCGCTGCAAGCCTGATCAAGCCAAGGCCGCGTCGCATACTCAGTTGATTGCACAATTGTGCAGGCAAATCGAAATAGCAGACACGCCGCCTAGCTTGGCGCAACTGGCGCAATTTGCCCAACTGAGCCCTTCATACTTACAGCGTATTTTTAAAGCAGAAACCGGAGTGAGCCCCAAGGCTTATGCTGCGGCGCATCGCGGCCAAAAAGTGCGTGCACATTTGGCTAGCAGTGCCAGCGTGACCGAGGCGATTTATGCGGCGGGGTATAACTCTAATGGGCGCTTTTATGAAGACGCAAATCAGCTACTTGGCATGACACCTAAAAATTTTCGAGCGAGAGGCAGTAATACGCAGATTCGCTTTGCGGTAGGGGAGTGCTCGCTAGGCGCGATTTTGGTGGCGGCGAGTCAGCGCGGCGTGTGCGCTATCTTGATGGGTGATGATCCGCAAGCTTTGCTGCTTGATCTGCAAGCGAGGTTTTTGCAAGCAGAGCTGATCGGTGGCGATACAGATTTTGAGCGGCTGGTGGCGCAAGTAGTGGGCTTTGTTGAAATGCCGCAGCGGGGGCTAGATCTTCCGTTGGATGTGCGGGGCACGGCTTTTCAGCAGCGCGTTTGGCAGGCGCTACAGGATATTCCTGCGGGAGCTACCGCCAGCTATAGCGATATTGCCCAGCGCATCGGCGCGCCAAAATCCGCCCGCGCCGTGGCTGGGGCCTGTGCAGCCAATGCGCTGGCGGTGGCGATTCCTTGCCATCGCGTGGTGCGCAATGATGGCGGCTTATCGGGCTATCGTTGGGGGATAGAGCGTAAGCGTGCTTTGTTGGAGCGAGAGGCGGGGGTAATACGCAGTGATGGATGATTTATTTGCAGAGCTGGATGATGGTGCGCCTCAAGAGCTTGCGGCTGGCGTGGTATTGCTGCGGGGCTTTGTGCGGGAGCAAGCAAGTTTGCTGCTGGCCGTGGCGCAGATCACGCAGGCTGCGCCTTTTCGGCAAATGAGTACGCTAGGTGGCTACGTCATGTCGGTGGAGATGAGCAATTGCGGCGCTTTGGGCTGGATTGCTGATTGTCACGGCTATCGCTATGTGGCGCATGATCCGTTAACGGGCGAGCCTTGGCCTGCCATGCCTGAGGCGTTTTTAGCCCTTGCGCGCAGGGCTGCGCTGGAGGCGGGCTTTGCCAATTTTTCTCCGGATGTTTGTTTAATTAATCGCTACGTACCAGACACAAAATTATCTATGCATCAGGATAAAGACGAGGCCGATTTTAGTGCGCCGATTGTGTCGGTTTCCCTTGGCCTACCCGCTGTTTTTGTCTTGGGTGGATTACAGCGTAATGACCCTAGCCAAAGAATAGGGCTAAGTCATGGAGACGTGCTGGTTTGGGGCGGCCCTGCGCGGTTGCGTTACCATGGCGTATTAGCCTTGAAGCACGGCAATCATGCTCAGCTAGGTGCCTGTCGTATTAATCTAACCTTTCGCCAAGCGGCGTAGTGATTTTTTGATGAGCCAGTTACTTTCTTGTTCTATCCCTCTTTGCTCTGCTTTTCGTGCTGGCGATATTCTGGCTTTTCATGGCCGCGATCCGCAGGCGATTTCGGAGCAAATCACTGCAAACACCCTGCAAAAAGGCATAGTTTGGCGCGGTGCTGCGGCCTGTTTGTTTATCTGTTTTCAGCCTGAGCATGCAGAGGTGCAATTACAGATTGATGGGGAGATAGAAGAGAGCGATAGTCAGGCAGCATTTGAGACGATGGTGTATCGCATGCTTGGCCTCACCCAAGATATTGAGGCTTTTGAGGCGCAGTATCGGAGTCATCCCTTGCTGGGTGCTTTAATCAGCCAGCAAGCAGGGCTGCGTGTACCACTCACTGCCACGCCTTTTGAGGCCTTAACGTGGGCGATTACTGGCCAGCAGATTAGCGTGGGGGCGGCGGTAGCTATCCGGCGCAGATTGATTTTAGCCGCAGATATACGCCATTCGGGCGGCTTGTTTTGCTCGCCCGAGGCCAGCCAAATTGCTAGTTTAAGTGAGCAAACATTGCGCCAAGCTGGTTTTTCTTTAAGCAAAGCCCAAACTTTGGCGGCGTTGGCCCAAATGGTGGCGCAAAAGCAGTTGCCGCTGGATGCTTGGGTGCAAAAGCTACCCGTAACAGAGGCCAGAACTGCACTCGAGGCGATTCGCGGTATTGGGCCATGGACGGTGAATTACACCCTGCTGCGCGGATTTGGCTGGCTAGATGGCTCGCTGCACGGTGATGTTGCGGTGCGCAAAGCATTGCAAATATTGCTCGGCCAAACAGAAAAAATCAGCGAGAAAGACGCCAAGATTTGGCTGGAGGAGTTCACCCCTTTCCGCGCTTTAGTGGGGGCTCATTTGTGGAGCAGCTTAGCCAAATTGGCATAGCAGACCAACGCTTAAGCGCCTATCACCTCATTGTCTAGGTGTACTCATATGCCCAATTAGCAGCCGCTTGGTTTGGGGCTGCTGCTAAAAAAGCCTACCTGCTCCACTCGCGCTAGCTGCGCCGTTTGGTGCAGTGCAAAACGGCTATCTTCTAAGGCTTGAATCACCAGTAGATCAGCCCCCTGTAGCTGCCATTTTTGCCCACAGCTTAAAATAGTATCTAGGCCATTATGGCTAAGCCAAATCATCCCTGTGGCGCAATGAACCCACGTTTTACTCGCTTGCGCGGAGAAAACTTCGTTCGTTTTAAGTTGATTCACTTTCATCGTGTGCCCTCAGGGATTCATCATAGAGTGACATTCACTATACGAGGGTCTAAACCCTGCCGTTAGGCACAAACAGCTTGAAGTTTAAGCGTGTATTTCGTTTAAAAACAAAAGTGTAATGGCATCTATATGCCATTGTTGTGCTCCACAAAAAATACAAGATCTATTTTAGCGGTACTGTGAGCCCAATGTAGGAGCGCTGCCTGCTGCGCCTTTTACAATATCGGGCGCAGCAAGCAGCACCCTTACGGTTTTGTGCTTGTTTTTTTGTGCGGCAGCAAAGTGCTTATTAAACTGATGTTACGCACCAAGGCATTTTGTCCACGAAGAACACTAAATGCACGAAAAAAGCTAAGAACACGCATTGGTTTGGCGGATCTTTTTTATTTTAAGTTTTTAATTTTTAAAAAAATATATGCAAATAAAGCGGTAGGGTAAGGTTCACACTCATAGGTAACACATTCGTCCAAGGACATAGGTAACACTTCTCTGGTTTGTGATACGCACAACTGGAGCACGTTATGCCGTGGAATGAGGTGAAACCGATGGATGAAAAAGTGAAATTTATCGCC
>NZ_JANXSO010000180.1 GCF_025352645.1 Iodobacter sp.
GCAAGGCATCGTGGATTACATTCATTACTATAACCACGACCGAATCAAGCTGAAATTAAAAGGGCTGAGTCCTGTGCAATACAGAACCCAGCTCTTGAGTACCTAGCTTTTATACTGTCCAAC
The DNA here is from genome assembly GCF_025352645.1 of Iodobacter sp. Taxonomy (GTDB): domain Bacteria; phylum Pseudomonadota; class Gammaproteobacteria; order Burkholderiales; family Chitinibacteraceae; genus Iodobacter. The sequence continues at coordinate 124 of NZ_JANXSO010000180.1, forward strand.
TAATTGGGGTCAGTTCAAAGCGTTAAATGCTTGGGGCTTTTTTTGGTATATGCAGTTTAAGTGGCGGCACCTTCAAAAATGATTTTCCATGCGCCATCTTCTTGTTGCCAGTATTGGCGCTTTTTCATCTGATTATCTAGATTGTTGCTGCGATAGTCTTGTTTAAAGCTGGTGGTTAAGCGTGGATTAGCGCCGCCGCTGGCAAAGATGCTGAGATCATCAAGCCGAACTTTACTCCAGCTTTTACTTGCGCTCACCGAGGTTTTTTGGCGGCTCCAAGTGGCAAGGTCTTGCCCATCGTCACTCTTAAATTGTTTGCCGTAGCGGCTTAAATAGGGCTGAGTCTTCAGTGATTCCCATTCTTCGCGCCAGTCGTCAATCAGGCTGAGCGCAGCATCGTGCCTAGATTGCCATTCTACTTTGCTGACCCATTCGGCCTTAGGAACGATCACGACGGGGGTTTGGCCAATTTGAATATATTGCGCGATATCGAGCATTTCTTCATTGGTCATGGCCACGCAGCCATTGGATGCCCAAGGCGCACGCGCGTAAGTGTTGGCTGGAACGCCATGTAGCCAAATGCCAGAACCAGTGCGTCCTTCGCTTTTATCGATCTCATTGGGGAAAGAAATCGGCCATGCGCCTACGCCGTATAAATCAGCCTGAGCGCCACGGGTTTTATCCAGATAAGGGCGTGTCAGGTGGCTGGTCACAAAATACACCCCGAGAGGTGTGCGTTGATCGCCTTCTTTAAATTTATCTGCCCCTAGCTTGCCGATGGTGGCGTAGTGATCGGTGACATAGCTAGGTACGCCATCTACATTTTTAAACACATAAACACGGGATGCCGCAGCATCGACCAAAATGGCGTATTGCTGGCCAGGGGCAAACACCAGTAAGTGAGCGGGCAATAAGCTGTGTGGCTCGCTACTTTGGCGGCTACTGATCCGTGCAAGCGCCTCTTTACGTAGATCGTCCAGCTTATCGCTTGAGGGGCTGCTCGCTCCTGCGCCAATATTATTCAGTGGCATGGTGCGCATTGCGTATAGATCGCCAGAAAGCAGATGGGCGAGGCGATAATTGGGGTGTTCTAGCAATAAAGCATTGACGGTGGCGCGCGCATCCGCCAGTTTGCCGTGACGAATATGGTCTATCGCGGCCAAAATTCTTTGTTCAGGCGAGCCAAGACTCGCACTACCTATTTTCTCTTCCAGAAAACGGGGTTTGGCGGGGTCCGAAACAATAGGGCGAGCAGGTGGCGCAAGCATCAGTAGGGCAATTAGGCAAGCACTACGCTTGCCCCAGATAAACAAACTACGCATACGTGATTAGGAGCCTGCTCGCTCTTCTCGGATTAGCCAGCGGCCACCCGATTTTGCAAGGATTAAAGTTTTACCAGTCGTGCTAGATAAGTGACTGGCCTTGTATGACTGGCGAAAGCGTGCTTTGGCCGTACTATCGTCATTGATCTCTATTTTTAAATCAGCGATTTTTACTTCGATAGATTTTGGGCTACTAATGCGATTGCGGCGTTCTGCGCCCCATGCGCTAAATTTTTGCCCACCAGGGGTTTTAAAATCGCTGCCATAAGCGGCTAGATAGCCGTTCACATTTTGCTTGCTCCATGCCTGTGCCCAGCCTTCGACCGCAGCGGCAATTTGTTGCTTATCTGCATCATGAGTTTCAAGCTTCGGTGCTGGAGTAGGGGCAAGTGTTGGGGCAGACGTGGCTTTAACAACTGGTGCTGGTGTGGCAGTTGGCTTGGCAGGCACAGGGCTTGGTGTAGTTAATGGTTTTGCGGTTGGCGTGACTATGGCGACCACGTCCGCTGGTTTAGCCGCTGGGGTGACTATTGCTACTTTTGCGTTAGAAGCTTTGCTTGGGGCAATTGGGTTGCCAAAGAGGCTGCCAACCATTTTTAATTTAGTTTGTACGGCTGGATTGCTACCCTCTAATTGCAGTGCTTTGTCGTAAGCTTGGGAGGCAAGACGTGCGTATAAATCACCCAAATTTTCATGCGCAGTGGCATAGGCTGGGTTGGTTTGTATTGCCATGAGTAGTGCCGCACGGGCTTTATCTAATTGGTTTTGCTGAGCGTAAAGCACGGCTAAATTATTATAGGGTTCTGGGAGCTGCGGGTTGTCTGCAGAAAGCTGAGTAAAGGCTTTGATGCCTTCATCGGTCCTGCCCATTTCTGTCAGAATAATGCCGCGTAAAAAGCGAATGGATGGCTCTTTAGGGGATTTGATCAGGGCTTTATCCGCACGATCCAGCGCCTGCGGTAATTGCTTGGATTTAAGTAACTGCTGAATATCCTCAGCATCCCCAGCGAGCACGTTTAGGGATAAAAAAAGAGGCACAAGGGCTAAGGCAATGCTACGCAGTGTCATGTGTGTGTCCAAAACAGTTGGTCAGGCGCTAAACTGGGCGAGTTTAACAAAAAATGAGCATCCTTGCCGCAATGAACCTGCCCCCATCTAATTATATCTATCCTACTTTTGATTGCATCCAATGTGTTTATGACTGTGGCTTGGTATGGGCACTTGAAGTACGCCCATAGCAAACCTTGGTTATTGGCGGCGCTATTGAGCTGGGGTATCGCTTTATTTGAGTATTTATTACAGGTGCCCGCCAATCGAATCGGGATTGGTGTTTACACATTGCCTCAGTTGAAAATCATTCAAGAGGTTATTAGTTTGTCGGTGTTTATTCCGTTTGCTGTATTTTATATGAATCAACCGCTTAAGCTGGATTTTCTGTGGGCAGGCTTGTGTTTATTAGGTGCAGTTTATTTTATGTTTCGTAGTGCTTGATAGGTCCATATTTATTGTTTGATATTAACGCCTAGTGGAGTGAAACGATTTATTCTGTATGCAAGTTGTATTTTCACCGATGCGCTTTTGTGTAAGGAGCGCTACACTGAAATGTTAATATTTGTTTTTTTTGGGCGCCGTCATGCAAATTACCGTTGTAAAACACCCCTTGGTGCAACACAAACTCGCTCTGCTTCGTGCAGAGAATGTGAGCACAAATAAATTCCGATTGCTTACAGAAGAGCTGGCTCGTTTGTTGGCTTATGAAGCAACGCGTGATTTGCCATTAGAAACCACCCTGATTGCTGGCTGGTGTGGCCCTGTAGAAGTTCAGCAGGTAAAAGGTAAAAAGCTCACCGTTGTGCCTATTTTGCGTGCGGGTATTGGCATGCTCAATGGCGTACTAGATTTAGTGCCTTCGGCCAAAATCAGCGTAGTGGGTTTAGCGCGTAATGAAGAAACACTGCAGCCTGAGCCTTACTTTGAAAAATTTGTCGGCAATCTAGAAGATCGCCTCGCCTTGATCATCGATCCTATGCTGGCCACGGGTGGCTCTTTAGTTGCAACCATCGATATGCTTAAGCGCAATGGCTGTAAAGATATCAAAGCGATTGTAATGGTGGCCGCTCCTGAGGGCGTGAAACTGGTTAATGATGCTCACCCTGATGTAGAAATCGTGGCTGCTTCTTTGGATAGCCACTTAAATGAGCAGGGCTACATTATTCCTGGGCTTGGGGATGCTGGAGATAAGATTTTTGGTACAACAAAGTAATCTGAGTTTTAAGTTTTAAATCATCCCCCTCGCAGCAGGGGGATTTTTGTATCTTGTAGCCTGTCGGACTTAGGCGATCGTCACGAAACAATGACCAGTTTGAGACAGATTTCATGTATTTTTGAGGCGAATAGCGAGCTATTTAACGAGAAAATGCGTGAAATATGGCCGAATGAGGCGTTTTTGCAGTAGGTCGGTCCTAAGTCCGACAGGCTGCTATGGGAGCGGTGTTTATGTGGTTTGCCTTAAAGCAGTTTGTTTCGGGAGCGCAGATTTTATTTGTAGCGTTTGGTGCTTTGGTGTTGGTGCCTTTGCTAACAGGATTGAATCCTGCGATGGCCCTTTTGGGCGCGGGTGTAGGCACTTTGGTATTTCAATGGCTTACTGGCCGTAAAGTCCCCATCTTTTTAGGCTCTTCCTTTGCATTTATTGGGCCGATTATTTTTGCCATGCATACTTGGGGGCAAGCCGCGACGCAGTTTGGCCTATTTGCGGCCGGTTTTATGTATTTTGTCATTGCGGGCTTGATCAAATGGCGCGGCATGGGTTTTATTCATAAATTGCTACCGCCAGTAGTGATTGGCCCCGTGATTATGGTGATTGGTTTGTCGGTTGCGGTGGCGGCGTCAGGTATGGCAATGGGGCAGGGCGGTGGTAAGCAGCTGGTGGCCTACAACACTTCTTTATTCTTGGCGGCAATTTCTCTGGGTACAACAATTATTGTTTCGGTATTTGCTGGCGGAATGCTACGCCTAGTGCCTATTTTATCTGGTGTAGTGGTGGGCTATATTTCCGCCATTTTTATGGGCGTAATTGATTTTACGGCGATTGCTGCTGCGCCATGGTTTGCGATGCCGCATTTTGTGACGCCAGAGGTAAACTGGGCGGCGGCGTTATTTATGCTGCCTGTGGCGATTGCACCAACGATTGAGCATATTGGCGCGGTGATGGCGGTGGGGCAGGTAACGGGGGATGATTACACCAAATCACCTGGCTTGCATCGCACCTTAGCGGGTGATGGTTTTGGTGTGTGCTTTGCTGGGCTGATTGGTGGCCCGCCGATCACCACTTATTCAGAAGTCACCGGTGCGCTGATGATTACCCGAAACTTTAATCCTGTCATCATGACTTGGGCGGCCGTTTTGGCGGTTATTCTGGCGTTCTTTGGTAAATTTAATGCGCTGTTGCAATCGATTCCTCTGCCAGTAATGGGCGGGATTATGGTGCTCTTATTTGGTACGATTGCGAGTATTGGTCTGAAAACCCTGATAGATGCAAAGCTAAACCTGATGGCGCCGCGTAATTTGGTGATTGTGTCTGTGGTGCTCACCTGCGGGATTGGTGGCTTGATGCTGAAGATTGGTGATTTTAATCTGGCAGGGGTAGGTTTGGTGAGTGTATTGGCTATTTTGATCAATTTACTATTGCCTGCTGAGCAAGAGGCGATTGCATAAAGATTTCATAAAGGGTTGCGTGGGCTTTGGGCCCACGCTATTGCTTACAGATTTGAATGTAAGCTGTGCCGAAGTTTGATCGCCGCTTCTACGCCTTCTTCATGCTCGGGAACCGTGTCAAACTGGACTACACAGTAGATTCTCCAGCCGCCAGCCCCACGCTTCACATGGTAGCAAGTGCCGTATTGCCAAGGGGCCATATCTAGGCGCGTGACCGACCAGATGAGATTGACGCTTGCAAAATCAGGGCTGATACAGAGTACGTCCTTAATTGTATAGCTTGCACTAAGAAAACCCTGTTGTTCAAACCAGCCTAGTAAGCTTGCAGTTGCAGGCAGCAATAAATCCATTGTTTCCCAAACGGTTCCTTGGCCTTGATGAATGGTCATAAAGGGCAAGGCAAACATGGATGAGACTGCGTTTGCATCTAAGGCTGAATACGCCTCGCCATATTGTTCAAAAAACAGCTCTAATCCTTCGTCCACTTTCTAACTCCAGTATCTAAATGCCTCTGGTTGTATACATTACATGGCACTTTAGATAGATACAATCATTTACGTACGGGGGTGAGAGGGGGAAATGGTGTGGTTTAAAAGTATTCTTCCCCGTTGATTCTTTACATGGTCTAAATTAACGTACTTTGATGGCGGTCCAATAACGGCTTAATAAGCGTCGTTCATTGGCGTTATAAGCGCGCATTAATGTCCACTTGGCAAAGTCTTGGGGCTTTGGGTTGAGTACGGGGTGTTGGCTGAGTTCTGGGTCTAGAAAAGCTGCTGCAGTGCTGACGGGGCTAATGCCGCCGCTGGCTTTAGCTTGCGCCGCTGCTGTTTTGCCTTCTAGCAAAAAATCGATAAATTGATGGGCTAGATCTGGCCTTGGTGCATCACGCATAATGGCGACGGTATCCATCCACCATTCATTGCCTTCTTTTTGCGCGGTAAACTCAAGCTTAAATTTGCGTTTGGTTTCTCTGACTTCGCGGCGCGCCTGAAATAAATCTGAGCTATTACCCATCGCCAACCAGATATTGCCATTGGCAAGTTGGCGGCTGTAGCTGTCGTTGTTAAACGCCGCCCAATAAGGCTTAGCTTTGCGAATCACTTCGCTGGCGGCAGCAAGGTCTTCTTGCTTGCCAGAATTAGGGTCTTTGCCAAGATACATCAGTGCGGCGGCAAATAACTCACGCGAGCTATCCAAAACAGTTACTTTATTGCGGATTTTTTTGAGCTGCTCTGGGTCAAAAATCGCCGCCCAGCTGCTGGGGTCAACTCCTGCAGCTTTCAGTTTTTCTGCGTTATAGCCCAGCAGCGTCACGCCGATCATAAAGGGCTCATGGTAGGCGTTGTTATTATCGTAAGGCACGCGTAGAAAAGCGGGCAGGATATCTTTGCTGTGTGGCAGCTTGCTTTTATCCAGCTGCATTAGCTTATTTGGGCCAATCAGGGCGGGCAAAACAAAGGTGGAGGGAAAAATAAGGTCGTAACCCTTAGCGCCAGCGGCAAGTTTTGCGAGTAGTTCTTCATTATCACCATAAAAGCTTTGCTCTACACGGCATTGGCAGCGTGCTTCAAATGCTTGGATGGTGCTGGCAGGCATGGAGTTGCTCCATACATAAATCGACAGTTTGTCAGTCGCATTTGCCCAGGATACATGAAGTAAAAAACCTAAAAATAACCATTTCCACATTGCATTTATTCCTTTAAATAAAGTTAATTACAGGGGGGGGCTGACTTTATCTGTACTTGAGTGTGCTTGGTTTTAATGAATAAGCAGCAAAAAGGGCGCAAAGATAGCATGCAAGTGGTAATCGTAGCACCCCGTACCGCTGTGGCTAGGCCCCAATTGGTACGCGGTTACGGTAGAATAGACCTTGTCCAAATACCATTGAACCCTATTCAAGATATGAGCAAAGAAGCCTCGGTTCCTACTGTCAGTAATTTTATTCGTAGCACGATTGAAAGCGACCTTGCCAGCGGCAAGCATTCGTCGATCCAAACGCGCTTTCCGCCTGAGCCAAATGGCTATCTGCATGTAGGCCATGCTAAGTCGATTTGCTTGAATTTTGGTGTAGCTGAGGATTATCAGGGCCAGTGCAATTTGCGCATGGACGACACCAATCCTGAAAAAGAAAATGAAGAGTTTGCTCAGGCCATCGCCAGTGATGTGAAGTGGCTGGGCTTTGAATGGGCGGGTGAGATTCGCCATGCTGCCGATTACTTTGATCAGTTGTACGCTTACGCCGAAGAATTAATTCAGGCGGGTAAGGCTTTTGTTTGTGAGCTAAATGCCGAGCAAATGCGCGAATACCGTGGCAATTTTGAAGCGCCGGGTAAAAACAGCCTTCACCGCGATCGCTCTATTGAAGAAAATTTAGATTTATTCCGCCGTATGAAGGCCGGTGAATTTGCTGACGGTAGCAAAACACTGCGTCTTAAAATTGATATGGCCGCGCCTAATTTGAATTTGCGTGATCCAGTGATCTATCGCATTAAGCGCGCACACCATATTCGTACCGGCGATAAATGGTGCATCTATCCGATGTACGACTACACCCATTGCATTTCTGATGCGCTGGAAGGTATTACCCACAGTCTGTGTACACTCGAATTTGCCGACCATCGCCCGCTTTACGATTGGGTGCTGGATAATATCAGCATAGATTGCCACCCACAGCAGATCGAATTCTCACGCTTAGAGCTACTCTACACTATGACCTCCAAGCGTAAGCTGGCGGCGCTGGTGAATGAAGGCTTGGTATCAGGCTGGGATGATCCGCGTATGCCTACCGTGGTTGGTATGCGCCGCCGTGGTTATACGCCAGAGGGCATTAAGCTATTCGCCCAACGTGTGGGTGTGTCTAAGTCAGAAAATGTGGTTGATTTAAGTATTCTGGAAGGCGCAGTACGCGAGCAATTAGAAAGCAGCTGCCCACGCATTATGGCCGTGCTGCGCCCGCTGAAAGTGACACTGACTAATTATGAGGAAGGCGTAACCGCTTCGCGCGCAGCACCTTATCATCCACAGCATCCAGAGTTTGGCGAGCGAAATGTGCCAATTAGCCGTGAGATTTGGGTAGAGCACGATGATTTCGCCGAAGTTGCCCCAGCAGGCTGGCAACGCCTGACGGTAGGTAGCGAAGTGCGCTTGCGCTACTCCTATGTAATGAAATGCGATGAAGTGGTGAAAGATGCGAGTGGCAATGTGATTGAGCTTAAATGCAGCCTTGATCCAGACACGCTGGGCCAAAATCCAGTGGGCCGTAAGGTAAAGGGTGTCATTCACTGGTTGTCGGCCGAGCACGCTGTGCCTGCTGAAGTGCGTTTGTACGATCGCCTGTTTACTGAGGCTCGTCCGGACGCGGTGCGTGGCGCGGATGGCGAGTATGTCGATTTCCGCCAGTTTATTAATCCGGAATCGTTGGCAGTGGTCACAGCCTATGTAGAAGCCGTGGCGCGTGATTTGGCCCCGGAAACACGCTATCAGTTTGAGCGCTTAGGTTATTTTGTGACTGATCGCAAAGATCATATTACGGGTGAAAAAATTGTGTTTAACCGTGCGGTTACGCTTAAAGACACGTGGAAAAGCACAACATGAAAAAGTCGCTAGCACTGCTATTGTTGGTGTGTAGTGGCACTGTGTTTTCTGCAGCGCCAGTCGTCGTTTATCAAGGTGCAGCAGGCCAGCCGCCGGTGCAAGTGGCTTTGGCTTATCTGAAAGATAAAATCAGCAATCCTGCTGGGCAGTTTGAATATCAAGGTTTAGATATTAAGCAGCGCTCGCAAGGGGAGGATTTTTCCCGCACTCAGTTAAGCGTAGAAATCAAAGGCTTGATGGATGATAGCGTGGCGAGTGAGCGCTACCGCTTTAAAATGGGAGTGGTTGACTCTGTGTGGGTGATTACGGCAGAGCAAAAAGATCATCGCTGCCGTCGTGGCGTGAAAGGCTATACCCAAAAGCTTTGCCCTTAAGCCTTTGTATTTCTGTTTCTTGTGGGCGGCCTGCCCGCCCCATTCTTCTGCAAATAGCCTTAGCCGCCTGATAGGCTGCGAGGGCTATTGTGCTTTAAAGGACGCCTAATTTAATGAGCCAATTACAAAACGATACTTTCTTACGCGCGCTATGTCGTGAGCCAGTTGAATACACCCCCGTTTGGCTGATGCGTCAAGCGGGGCGTTACTTACCCGAGTACTGTGCTACTCGCAAAGTGGCGGGTTCATTCTTGCAGCTGTGCAAAAACACTGAGCTAGCCACCGAAGTTACCTTACAGCCACTAGAGCGCTATCCGCTAGATGCCGCGATTTTATTTAGTGATATTTTAACCGTGCCCGATGCGATGGGCTTGGGGCTGTATTTTGCAGAAGGTGAAGGGCCTAAGTTTGAGCGTCCACTTCGGGAAGAACGCGATATTCTGGCGCTGACGGTGCCAGATGTAGGCACTGAGCTGCGCTATGTTACCGATGCAGTTTCGTCAATCCGTAAGGCTTTAGATGGCCGCGTACCGCTGATTGGTTTTTCTGGCAGCCCGTTTACTTTGGCCTGCTATATGATCGAAGGTGCAGGCTCGGCTACCTTTAGCCGCGTTAAAACCATGCTTTATGATCGGCCTGATCTCTTGCATCACATCTTGGATGTGAATGCCCGTACCGTGATTGATTATTTAAATGCGCAAATTGAAGCTGGTGCGCAAGCGGTGCAGATTTTTGATACTTGGGGTGGAGCGCTGGCTTATGGTAAGTATCAGGAATTCTCACTGAATTATATGAAGCAGGTGATTGCTGGCCTTAAGCGTGAACATGATGGCCGTAAAGTGCCGGTGATTGTGTTTACCAAGGGCGGTGGTCTGTGGCTGGAAGATATCGCCGCCAGCGGCTGCGATGCAGTGGGCTTGGATTGGACGGTGGATCTGGCTGATGCACGCCGCCGTATCGGCGATAAAGTGGCTTTGCAGGGTAATTTTGATCCCAATGCGCTGTTTGCTAATCCTGCGGCGATTGAAGCTGAGGTTGATCGCTTGCTGGCAAGCTTTGGCACGGGGGAAGGGCATGTGTTTAATTTAGGACACGGCATTTCTCAATTCACGAATCCTGAACATGTGACGACATTAGTGAATAGTGTACATAAACTGTCACAAAACTATCATCAAATTAGCAAATAAAACAAGGGCTTATATCGATGTTGTGTATTGATTGTATCGATATAAGCCTGAGTTATACACACCAAAGTGGTCAAGAAGTGCGGATTGTCAAGTATTAAAGAAAAATTAACCCATTGTTACGTGTTTTTTTAAGTTATTGATTTTAAACGATTTAATTTAAAGTTCAAAAAATAGGCAAGCTAAGCACATCCCCGATTCTATTGGGGTTTTGCCAGTTATTCGCAGTTAATCCACAAAGTTATCCACACAATCTGTGGGTAGTCTTGTTTGGCTCATGTTTGCAGGGTACGTATGACCGGAATATTAAAGAATAGTTGCTATTTAACTGTCGCTCTTGATGTTCCGCTTACACGCTCTTTTGAATATAGCTTTACAAGTGAGATTGTACCAACGGTGGGCGAGCGGGTGATTGTGCCCTTTGGCCCACGTAGTTTGGCAGGCGTGGTGCTGGCGGTATCGGCTGAAACGCAGTTTGATAGCAGCAAAATTCGCCAGATCACGGCTCTGCCTAGGGATATGCCGCCACTGCCCGCCGATATACTGGCGCTGAGTCGTTTTTGCGCTGAGTACTACGGCCATCCATTAGGACAGGTACTCGCTACGGCCTTGCCAGTGGCTTTACGCCAGCCTAAGGCGTTTATTCCTCCTGAGCCGAGCGGTGTGTACCAAGCGGGTGATCTAGCGCTGCTCTTGGCCAATATCTCGGCTCGTGCGCCCTTGCAAAGACGGCTGGCTGAGATGCTGGTACAGCCAATGGCGCGTGCTGAGCTGGCTGCGGTGTCGCCAAGCGCCATGAAGTGGTTAAAAACATGGCTAGAGGCAGGCTGGGTAAGCTTTACTGCCGCCTTGCCAGATGCGATTCCCCTGCCTCTGGCGGCGGCGCTTGCCAATAGTGACCAGCAGGCGGCAATTGATCAGATTGTGGGTGCAGCAGGCTTTGCCGCTTTCCTTCTATTTGGGATTACCGGTAGCGGCAAAACTGAAGTCTATTTGCAGGCGATTGCCCATTGTTTGGCCCAGGGCCGCCAAGCATTGGTGCTGGTGCCCGAAATCAACTTAACCCCTCAGTTAGAGGCGCGTTTTAGAGCACGTTTTCCAACTGCTCGTATCGTGGCCTTGCATAGCGGCTTAAGCGATAAAGAACGGGTGGTGAATTGGCTTTCAGCCAGCCGTGGCGAGGCGCATATTGTGCTGGGCACGCGGCTTGCGGTATTCACCCCCATGCCAAGGCTGGGCATGATTGTGGTGGATGAGGAGCACGATGCCTCGTTTAAACAGCAAGAAGGCCTGCGCTATTCGGCGCGTGATGCGGCGGTGTATCGGGCACATCAGCGGCAGGTGCCAGTGGTGCTCGGCTCGGCTACGCCAGGCTTAGAGACTTGGCATAATGCTCGCCAAGGTCGTTATCGCCTGATTACCCTACAGCACCGCGCTGTGGGTGGCGCCATGCCACCGCAAATTGAAATTATCCCCATGCACCGCGCCAAGACGGTAGAAGGCCTACATCAGGCCACATTAAATATCATGCGGGATCATTTGGCATCGGGGCAGCAGGTGCTGGTGTTTATTAATCGTCGTGGTTACGCGCCGGTATTGTCTTGCGGCGAATGTGGCTGGTTGGCGGAGTGCAAACGCTGCTCGGCCAAACTGGTGCTGCACTTAAAAGAGCGCCGTTTGCGCTGCCATCATTGTGGTTATGAAGAGCCGATTCCTGCTGCCTGCCCAGATTGTGGTAATCAAGATTTACGCCCACTAGGGCAGGGCACGCAGCGGGTAGAAACGGCTTTAGAGGGCTTGTTTCCTGAGGCGAAGATCTTACGTATTGATCGAGATAACACACGGCGTAAAGGCAGCTTGCAAGAAATGCTGCGCCAAGTGAGTGCGGGCGAGGCTAATTTACTGGTTGGTACGCAAATGATGGCGAAGGGGCATGATTTTCCATCGCTCAATTTAGTGGTGGTGCTCAATGCCGATGCTGGCTTGTTTAGCGTGGATTTCCGCGGTGAAGAGCGCATGTATGCACAGCTCTTGCAGGTGGCGGGCCGTGCAGGGCGGGCAGGTACACAGGGACGGGTGTTGATTCAAACCGGCTATCACGATCATCCTTTTTACAGCCAACTTTTGGCGCAGGATTACGCAGCTTTTGCTGATAGCCAGTTGGATGAGCGGTGCAGTATGCAGCTCCCCCCGTTTGCTGCTTATGCCTTGCTACGCGCCGAAGCAGAAGATGGGGCCTTGGCAAAAGCGTTCCTTGCTGAGCTACAAAGTGTTTTGGCTGATGCACCTGGCGTGCAGATGTTTGACCCTATCGCGGCCAGTATGCAGCGCAAAGCGGGGATGGAGCGTTGGCAGCTATTGGTGATGTCTGATACTCGCCATCCTTTGGTGAATGCACTGAAGCGGATTATGCCCATGCTGGAAGCGCGCAATAATAAGGTGCGCTGTATTTTAGATGTGGACCCGATCGAGCTTTAAAATAACCCAATCTGTATTGAGCATGCGTAAGTAAAAAAGGCCTTCCACTCTGGGTGGAAGGCCTTTTGCATTTGGCTTAGGGCATTAATGAATGCCGCCGCTCGCTTGGAAGTGTTTCTCTAGTTTATTTACCCCTGCCGCCATAAGTAACGTGAGGATTAAATACAGGAAAGAAATGGTCAGGTACGGCTCCCAATAGCGGGAGTAGGCTCCAGCCACGGTTCGGGCTGCATAGGCTAGCTCAGCAAGTCCAATGGCGGAAACCAGCGAGCTATCTTTGAGCAGCATAATGGCTTCATTACCCAGCGGTGGCAACATGCGTCTGAAGGCTTGCGGGATAATCACAAAGCGCATGGTTTGCCAGTAGTTCATTCCCAAGGAGCGTGATGCTTCAAACTGCCCTTTGGCAATGGACTGAATCCCTGCACGGAAAATCTCAGTGATATAGGCACCGGCATTGAGGGTAAGTGCCACAAGGCCAGACATAAATGCGCCGTAATCTTGGCGCATGGTTGCTGCCAAATCGCCACTAATCAGTAAGCCATCCGTGGGGTGAACCAACATCGGCATGACGGCAAAGTGGGTGAGTAAGATCTGTACAAATAAGGGCGTACCACGAAAAAATGTGACGTAAGCGGATGAGGGCCAGCGGATAAGAAAGCGAACGGGGTATTTCCAGACTCCATGTTTAACATCAGCAAGGCGGGCCATCCCTGCAAATAGGCCGATTAAAGTACCAAAAACCACCGCAATAAGAGTAATACCAATGGTCATTTTCATGCCATCGATAAACAGTGAGCGATATTCCCAAACAATCTGTAATTGAAAGTTAGATAGAAGGGGAACTGCGTTTTGCATCTGTTGCCAGAATGTAATGAAGTCCATTGTCATGCCATATTCAGATTGCAGAATAAAAAAGCGCAAGCCAGCAGGATTGCGCTTCTGAAAGATATACGCCCGATTTTAAATGATTAAGCTTAGTTTCCGAAGTACTTCTTGTGTATTTTGTCGTAAGTGCCATCGGCTTTAATGGCCGCGATGCCTTTATTAAGCTTTTCTATTAGCTCTTTATTACCTTTCTTTACGGCAAAGCCATAATATTCTTTTGCGAAAGTTGCATCATCAATGGTTTTTAGGCTGGATGATTTATTATTAGCAATAAAGTTAATCACTACACCGTTATCAGCCACAACGGCATCAACCCCGCCATTTTGCAGCTCTTTAATAGCCAGTGGGGTAGATTCAAAGCGCTTGATATTAGGATTTGTTTTACCAAGCAGCTTTTGTACAATCTCGTCACCCGTGGTGCCAGTTTGTACACCCACTTTTTTATCTTTCAGTGCTGTAAAGTTAGTAATGTTACTTTTTTTACCAATAGCAATGAGTTGTTTAGCTTCAAAGTAAGGGTCAGAAAAATCCATGCTTTGTTTGCGTTCAGGCGTAATGGTTACGGCGGAGGCTACTAAATCACGATCGCCTGAGCTAAGCGTCGCAAAAATACCTTCCCAAGGGGTGTTGTGCAGTTGAACTTCTATGCCCGCTTTTGAGGCCACAGCTTTAATGACATCCATGTCGAAGCCAACGATTTCTTTCTTTTCGTTTACAGACTCAAATGGTGCGTAGGCCGCATCCGTTGCAACTTGATAAACCTTGGCTGCATAGGCTTGCGTGGAGAGCAGTGTTGCACTGGCAAGCAATAGAATTATATTTTTTTTGCTGAACATATTGTGATCTCTCTGCATTTGAGTGGTTTACCGATTCTGTGCCGTAACGCATTCGGTAAGGTAAGACTAAGTGCTGGGTTCTTATTTGAATATCAGGCTATTCCCGCATTTTAAACAGCATAAATGAGCGGTTTTATTTTGTAAGCAGGGGCTTGATATACCCCAAGAAAAAACCGGCAAATGTAGTGGCCGGTTTTTTCTTGGGTGATTGCTGTCTGAATTATTGCAGCAAAGTAGTGATTAACTTGAGGGGTTAAGCAATCATTTCTTCCATGCCTGAGCCTAGGTCGGTGATTTCTTCTAGTTGAAGGCTAAATGCAGCTATATCTACGCCTAAGAAGGCAAATGACGCCGTTGGCAAGCTTGCAGCCCATTCTTCGCTGGTATTAACATCGGTTTCTTTTTGGGCGATATGCAGGGCAATATGCAGAATATGGCTTAATTTAGATGGTGGTTCTTGCTCGTTGGGCGTGTTTTGGTATTTTACGGCCATTTGGATGTCCACTGGAAAATTCCAACGTCTAGCTAGCTCTTCACCCACCATCACATAGTCAAAGCCAATGTTGTTGGTTTCTAGGGCGACACGATCTGCAGCACCATTGTCTACATATTGATCAATTTTTACGGCTAGCTCAGGTGCCACAATATGAATGAGCATCTCACCAATGCTATGAATCATGCCGGTGGTGAAGGCGATTTCACCATTAAATTTGGCTAATTTAGAGATCCATTTGGCCAGTGTTGCAACGCGCAGGCTGTGTTTCCAGAAACGTTTGCGATCAAAGCCGGGCGTGGTGATAAAAGCACCCGTTACACCAGAGGCCACTACCAAAGTTCGTACGGTGTTAAATCCGAGCACCACAACGGCATCGTTGACAGAGGCAATTTGTCTGGAAGCACCAAAGTGGGCGGAATTAGCTAAACGTAGCACTTTTGCGGTAATGACTTGATCTAGTGCGATTTTTTTTGCAATGGTTTCAATATCAATATCATCTTTACTAAAGCTATCTATTAGCTCTTGAACAACTTTGGGGATGGTGGGTAGTTTGTGTGTTTGTTCGAAAACTTCTTCAAGTTTCATGCTGCTCTCCCGTATTGCCTGCATTTTATGTTAATGCCGTCTTTATCCTAGAACAAGCCTAGGCTCTTCGCTAGCCACTGACTAGGCTTAAGCGGCTATTGTTTTGTAATTTAAAAAAAAGGCGACGCAAGGGTCGCCTTTTTTGATGACATTTGTATGAAAGCTATAGATTACTTAGCTTCACCTGCAACAACTTCAATCACTTCCCACTTGCCACCCTTCACTTGATAGACGGTGATAGGGCCATTTTTGATATCGCCTTTTTCATCAAAGCTGATGATGCCGGTTACGCCCTTGTATTCAATTTTTTGTAATTCAGGCAGGTATTTTGCCGGCTCAGTGGAGCCGGCTTTTTTCATGGCCTCAATCATTACTTTGGTAGCATCATAATTGTAAGGTGCGTAGAGATTAACTTCTACACCAAACTTAGCTTTAAATTTGGCTAAGAATTCTGCGCCACCTGGCATGCTTTCTTTGGATTGGCCTGGGCTTGAAGAAATCATACCTTCAGAGTCAGCACCCGCTAATTTAATAAATTCTGGGGTTTGTGTGCCATCGCCGCCCATGATTTTGGCGGCAATACCCAGCTTTTTAGCTTGTTTTTTAAGCGGGGCGGCTTGAGCATCCATACCGCCGTAAAATACCAGATCAGGTTTTGCACCTTTAATGCTGGTCAAAATAGCGTTGAAGTCGGTTTCTTGGTTGGTGGTGAATTCGCGTTTTACTACTTCAGCCCCTGCGGCTTTAGCGGCTTTTTCGAACTCATCAGCTAAGCCTTGGCCGTAAGCTGTGCGGTCATCAATGATGGCTACTTTCTTAGCTGCCAATTTTTTAACTGCAAAGTCACCCAAGACCTTGCCCTGCTGCGCATCATTACTCATCACGCGAAAAGCGGATTTAAAGCCTTGAGCGGTATAAGCCACGGCGGTGGCAGAAGGGGAGATTTGTGGAATACCCGCGTCAGCGTAGATTTTTGAAGCGGGGATGGTGGTGCCAGAATTCATGTGGCCGATAATCCCTGCCACTTTCATATCGACAAAGCGTTGAGCCACGGTGGTTGCTGTTTTAGGATCGGCCTGATCGTCTTCTGAAACCAATTCAAATTTGATTTTCTTGCCGCCAATGTCGGCACCGCCTTCAGCGTTGACTTCATCGATGGCCATACGCGTGCCATTTTCGTTGTCTTTACCAAAGTGGGCGTTATTACCGGTAAGCGGTGCAGAGTGGGCGATTTTTACGGTGTCACCGCTGCTGGTGGTGGGTTTCGCTGTTTCAGCGGCTGCTTGGCTGGCGACTTCCTTGGGGGCTTCTTGTTTGCCACATGCGCCTAAAGTCAGGATGGCTGCCGCGATAAGGCTGTAACGTGCAAAAGTCATATCATTTCTTCCTTGGTGTTTATGATTGCGTCGCAGGCCGATGCCTGCCTTATTAAAGGCTATTCACTATTACGCTCGCAATCGAATTTCGGGAAATAGCAGTGAGCTGTATCTAAGGCGCAACAGAGTCTTTTACTTGGTATTTTTACCCATGTGGCATGTGTCGTAGAGATTGAGGCTGATTTAGCCCCTGCCTAGCTAAGGAGTGTGGTTGTTTGGCCTTGTTGACTTAGAGTAGGCCCTGTTCTGCCATAGAAATGACCTGATGCGCAGCAACAATACAGTGGTCGAGTAAGCTCACGTCGATAATCTCTAAAGTATGGCGCAATTGTTGGGTGATATGGATATCCGCATCCGATGGCTTGGGGCTGCCTGAGGGGTGGTTATGCGCCACGATCACTGCTGCAGCATTGAGCGCTAAGGCGCGCCTTGCCACTTCTCGCGGGTAGATGCGTGTTTCTGACAGCGAGCCTTTAAATAAGGTCTCCGCGCTGATTAGCTGGTGTGCGGTATTTAGAAATAGCGCATGAAACTCTTCATGATCTAGCCCGCGTAAGCGCAGCTGCAAAAATGCTTTTACTGAGGCGGGGGAGGTAAAGGCATCGACAGTGCGTAGTTTCTCACTCAATGCGCGTTTCGCCATTTCTAATACGGCTTGCAATTGGCAGTATTTAGCGGCACCCATGCCGCGTACTTGGCAAAGCGTATCGAGTGGTGCTTGGAATAGTTTTTCTAGTGAGCCAAAGTGCAGCAGTAAATCGCGGGCTAAATCAACCGCGCTTTTGCCTTTTACCCCAACGCGTAAAAATAAAGCTAATAGCTCGGCATCACTGAGGCTTTCAGCACCATGTGCTAAGAGCTTTTCTCGGGGCCGCTCGTCTTCGGGCCAATCGGTAATTGCCATCACGTAAACGCCGTTATATCCAGCGCTTAGTGTAGGTGTTTAAGTGAGTTGCTGCGCATAGGCGCAGCAACTCTCCCTATCAGCGTTGTTTGTACTTAGGGGATAAGCGCAGGTTTAGAACTTATAGCTGGCCTCAATACGGATATCGCGGCCTGCTTCAGGGTGGCCTAAGACTTTTTTCAAGCGGGCATGATAGGCAAAGGTGGCTTGATCGTAATACTGCTGATCAAACACATTCTTAACGGCAAAGCGCAGATTAAGCGTATCTTTTTTGAGTGGCTGCCAGTTTACATACAGATCGTTTACGCCAAAGCCTGCTTTGGTCATCGGCATAGTGCTGGCGACGGGGGTGTAGTCTAAAGCTTCAACAAAACGACCTTGCCAGCCAAGTTGCAGGCTATAAGTAGGGATGTCGTAAGCAGCATGGGTCGTCCATGAGCGGCCATAGCTGGTACCTAAGCCCTGATCACCATCGCTAAATGGCTTACCATCGCGATCACTTTTGCTTTCTGCAACAGATAGGCCGATACGCAAATTACCCTCGCGATATTCAGAACGCAGCTCGTAGCCCTTGATGTCCACATCGGCCACATTCATACGGCAATCTGCATCGGGGTTAGCCGTGCAAGTGTCGACATCAATGAAGTTGTCGATATTTTGTTGGAATAAATTACCGCTCAGAGTGAAGCCTTTGTTTGTAAAGACAAAGCCCACTTCAGAATTACTGGCTTTTTCTGCCTCAATTTTTGGCGCATTTGCCCAAGCAATCATATCGAGTAAAAAGACTTCATTTAAGCCTACGCCACGCAATGCCTTAGCGTAGCCTGCTTTTAGCTGCAGGCTATCGATGACTTGCCAGCTCACTCCGGCGCTTGGTGAGAAGCCGTTACTTTTGAAGTTTTGATTATGGTTATCAGTGTAGTCGTAGCGATCATAGCGCAGACCTGCAGACAGGTTTACCTTGCCAAAGTCGAGTAGACCTTCAACATAGCCACCCGCAACGGTGCTTTCTTCTTTACCTGAGCCAGTATTTTGGTAAGGGTCACGGATTTGATTGGTTTGTGAGTTTTCTTTGCGTAAGTTTACGCCGTACTTAAGCAGGTGCTCGCCAATGGCGCTTTTTAAGCCAATATCTAGGCCTTGGGTGGTGATGGATTCACTGCTGTATTCACCAGCTTTATTGGTGCGATCGCCTTCTACTTTAGATTGATAAAGGGTCGATTCAATACGGGAGATCGGGCCAAAGTCTTTGCCATCATATTTTAATGAGGTGGTGTTGCGCAGCAGGCTTTGCGGCATGGCTTCGTTAGGTAAAACGGGGTGCTTAAAGCCGACCATATTGGCACGTAGATAGCGGGTGCCTTTGTCTTCCGTGGCTTGATGGCTGAGCGAGAGGCGTTGGCTTTCGCTGATATTTGCGCCCAATTTAATTAATAGATTGCGCTGTTTGGAGCCGGAATTTATTTCATCAATCCCACCGCCGCTTTGGTAGTCGGATAAATCTAGATGGCTGGCAGATATTAAGCCATCTACGCTGCCAAAGCGGCCGTAAACGGTGGCTCCGGTTTTCCAGCCCTTATTACTCATTAGGCCACCAGAGAGCAGTGCGCCGGTGTTTTGGCCTTCGCTTAATAAATCGCTGGCATCAAGGGTGAGCACACGAATCGCCCCGCCTAAAGCACCAGGCCCTGCACTGGCTGCCGCCGTGCCTTTTTCGATTTCGACGCGCTTAATTAAAGCCGGATCAATCACCAGAGTGCTTTGGTGATGGTAGAGGTGATTATTTTGTGTGGCACCATCAATCGATACATTCAGCATCGATTCTTCCATGCCGCGGATATAAACCTTTTGCGCGACAGGATTGCTACCGCCACTGACGCTGATTTCTGCGTCTTGCTTAAACATATCGTGCAAATCACGCGCTTGGCTTTCTTTTAGCTGAGCGCGCTCTACTGTGCCGTCTTGGCTGGGGGTTTGTGCAATGGCCTGTACGGCTGGCAATTGCACGATATCTTCAGCATAAACATTGAATGCAAGGGGTAAGAGCACAACTAAGCTGCGTAAGGGTAAAGGGGGCATAGCAAACACTCCGTAAGCATTCTTATCTTTTAAATGAGAATTGTTTTCATTAGAATGATGGCATTTTTACACAAGCTGTGCAGGCTGTCCTTTGCGTAAGACAACAAAATCTTTGCGTGGAGAGTGGTTTTTCTTTCTATCGCTTGGTGATTGCGGGCATAAAAAACTAGGTTAGGAAATGGGTAAACGCGAGGTTGATTTTCATCAGGCTGACTTAGATCATTTGTTTGGCGATGAAGCGCAGAATGTGCCGCAGCAGGGGGCCTTACTTCGCGGGCGGTTTATTGTCGAAGATTTACGACCAGGGCTGTCTTTGCACGGTAATGAAGTCGAGTTTTTACAGGCGCACGATAGTGAGGGGCCGCTAAGCCCTGGGCTAAGGCTAATCATTATGCTGGAGGGTAAAGTGGATGCCTGCTTTGGTTCGCTGCCTTTAGAGCTGGGGGCGAGTAATCGCTGCGTGCTGGTGTCGAGTCTGGAGGAAGAGCTGCTGAAGCGGCAGATTGCGCAGGGTGGGTATCAGCGACAGGTTGTACTTGCTTTGGAACAAAGCTGGTTTGAGGAGGGGGGGCTATCCTCAATGGCGGATTTTAAAAGTGTGGAGCGCTTCTGCTCACAACACTTAGCCCATCGCACGTTAAATCCTGATCGGGCATTCTTACGGCTTGCCGAAGGCCTGCTGCAACCTATATATGACAGCCCCTATTTACAAAAAATTCACCGTGAATGCCATTCACTTGAGCTGATCCTGTTCGCCTTAAATCAGCTTAAACAAACCGTGCCACTGAAGGCCCGTTCACGGCACCGGGTGGCTCAGCTATTAGAGCTATTACAATCCGATGTGGCTGGCCAGATGTCACTAGAGCAAATGGCGCAGAATTTAGGGAGTAACACCACCACATTACAAAGAGAGTTCCAAGCCATCTATGGTGTAAGCATTATCACGTGGCTGCGGCGGCATAAATTGCAAGAAGCACGGCGTGTGCTTGAGCGTGATTCATGCAGCGTATTGGACGCCGCCTTGCTTGCGGGCTATAACAGCCCCGCAAATTTTGCGACGGCGTTTAAGCGCGAGTTTGGATTTACACCTAGGCAGGTGGGGCAGCGGTTTATGTAACTTCGGTTATGCACAACGATATTTAGTCCATGAAAATTACTCAATATTTTAATTAGGTCTTTTCTTGGTTTGTTTATATTAAGTAATTGATTTAAAACGAATCACAATGCGCTGTTTGTTTGTATTTTTTTGATTTTTATAAATAATTTATTTTTTATCTTGTTGGTTTGTCATTAAAACAGCCATTTATAATAAGTGTTAAATAGTCTAGGGCTGCAGCTTGCTGACTAAAATCTTGCATTGCAAAATATTATTACGGTTAATGCCATAGTCTATCCTCAGTTAAACTAATGGCTGTATATGATTGAAAAGGTGCTTACTATGAGCCAAAAACGCATCGTACTTGGGGTAACGGGTGGTGTTGCCGCGTATAAATCGGTTGAGCTGGTGCGGTTGCTGACCAAAGCGTCTTATGAAGTACAGGTGGTGATGACGGAAGCGGCGACTCAATTTGTAGGGTCGGTGACGTTTCAAGCGGTATCGGGCCGCCCTGTTTTTGTGGATTTATGGGATGGGCGTGCGCCTAATAATATGGCGCATATCGATTTAACCCGCGGTGCCCACGCCATTGTGGTGGCACCAGCGACGGCTGATTTTATGGCCAAGGTGGCTCAGGGCTTTGCTAATGATTTGCTGTCTACGATGGTAGCCGCAAGAGATTGTCCGCTATTGCTGGCCCCCGCCATGAATCGGCAAATGTGGGAGAACCCACCTAATCAGCGCAATGTGGCGCAGTTGATGGCTGATGGCGTGCAAATTTTAGGGCCGGGAGAGGGCGAGCAGGCCTGTGGTGAGGTGGGGCTTGGACGAATGCTAGAGCCAGATGACTTGCTGCAGCATATTGAGGCTTTTTTTCAGCTTAAGTTATTGGCAGGTAAGCGTGTATTGATTACTGCTGGGCCTACGTTTGAGCGGATTGATGCAGTGCGCGGTATTACTAATAGTAGCTCGGGTAAGATGGGCTACGCCATTGCACGTGCGGCTTGGGAATCTGGTGCAGATGTGGTGCTGGTTTCAGGGGAAACCGCTTTGGCTACGCCTTTAGGCTGCCGACGGATTGACGTGCAAAGTGCCGAGGAAATGTTGCAAGCGGTGAATGCCGAGGTGGATGAGGCAGATATCTTTATTAGTGTTGCGGCAGTATCTGATTATTATGTGCTCAATCCATCTGAGCAAAAAATTAAGAAAGACGCACATATTTTGACGCTGGAGCTGGGGCCCAACCCAGATATCTTGGCTAATATCACCGCCAGAGATAATCCACCCTTTTGTGTGGGGTTTGCTGCCGAATCTGAAAACCTGCTGGAATACGCTGAAGCCAAACGTCGGCGTAAAAAACTACCGCTGCTCGCAGCAAATTTAGTGCAAAACGCGATGGGCGCAGATGATA
This sequence comes from Iodobacter sp., assembly GCF_025352645.1. Lineage (GTDB taxonomy): Bacteria > Pseudomonadota > Gammaproteobacteria > Burkholderiales > Chitinibacteraceae > Iodobacter. The sequence continues at coordinate 22,467 of NZ_JANXSO010000180.1, forward strand.
ATGAAATTATTTTGCTTGATGATGACGGAGAAACCCGTTTAACTCGCGCCCCTAAGCTGGATGTGGCGCGTCGTTTGATCGCTCATATCGCTCGGTTGTATCAAAAAAGGTAAACAAAATGTCTGTTATTGATGTAAAAATTTTAGATACGCGGCTGAAAGACAACCTGCCGCAATATGCAACTAAAGGTTCGGCTGGCTTGGATCTGCGTGCTTGCCTTGATGTACCTATGGTGCTGGCGCCTGGTGCTACTCAGCTGGTGGCAACGGGTCTGGCTCTTCATTTGGATGATCCAGGCTTAGCGGCGATGATTTTGCCTCGCTCAGGCCTTGGGCATAAGCACGGAATTGTGTTGGGTAATTTGGTGGGGTTGATTGATTCAGATTATCAAGGGCAGATTTTTGTCTCGGTATGGAATCGTAGCCAAGTGCCTTTTACTATTCAGCCAATGGAGCGCATCGCACAGCTGGTGATTGTGCCGGTGGTACAGGTGAATTTTAATCTGGTGGATGAATTTTCCGAATCAGACCGCGGTGCGGGTGGTTTTGGTAGTACAGGTAAGCATTAATTGTTGTGAAACATAAAAAAACGGGCGCAAGGCCCGTTTTTTTGTGCTTGAAAGTAGCTCTTATAACTGGGATTGCAAATAATTAGGTAGGCCAATGGCCTTGATTAGGCCCAATTGTTGTTCTAACCAATGCGCATGATCTTGTTCGGTATCATCTAAGAGTTTGATCAACATATTACGGGTGACGTAATCTTGTTCTTGCTCACAGATGGCAATAACGCGTTTTAGTGCGGTAGCTACATCATATTCAGTGAGTAGATCGTTATGCAGCATGGCAGGTACATCTGCACCAATGCGTAGCGCATCACGGCCCGCCACATCAGGGATCCCGCCTAAGAATAAAATGCGTGCAATAAGCAGCGTGGAATGGCCAATCTCATCTTGGCGCTCATGATCGATGCGCTCATAGAGCTTGCTATAGCCCCAATTATGATACATCTGGCTATGTACAAAATACTGGTCAACAGAAGTCAGTTCAGTGACCAGTAACTCTTTTAAGCCTGCGATTACATTGTTTTTGCCTTGCATGATGATCTTCCTTAGGCTTCGATTTGTGATTGGAGATAATTAGGTAAGCCCAGCGAAACTTGTAGCTCGGCTTGGGTTTCTAGCCAATCAACGTATTCTTCTTCGTCCTCAAGGAGATCTTCTAGGATATCGCGTGAGACATAATCTTGCTCTAGCTCACAGGTTTCAATGGCTAGCCGTAAAGTGGTGAGGTGGGCGCTGACGAGTTTTAAATCACACGCTAGCATTTCAGGGGTGTTTTCGCCGATATAGAGCTTGCCGAGCTGTTGTAGATTAGGCAGGCCTTCTAGCATCAGGATGCGCGTAATTAGCTTGTCTGCGCGTTTCATGGCATCAATCGATTCGTGATAAACCGCATCATTTAGCTTTTTTAAGCCCCAGTTTCGGTACATACGTGCGTGTAAGAAAAATTGATTGATGGCGATTAATTCATTGCCAAGTACGCTATTGAGCGAGCTTAAGACGAGTTTGCTGCCTTGCATTATGTATTCTCCAAAGTATCAAATCTAATTAATTCTTAATTAGATTTGATTTGATTTTAGGGGTTTTCTCCCTTTTTATATGGAATATAGCATTTTATAATTTTACTGCTAACGTGGTATTTTATTCTTTTTTTTGTATTTTGCCACTGTTTATTATGCCGTTAAGCATTTGCTTTATGTATTAAGAATTATTCTTTTTTTCGTTCAACAAAATGGTTGATTATGGTGGGTAATATTTAATTCATAATTAAAAACAATGCATTCAATCTATTTCTAAATAAAAACCATTATTATTTCGACGTGGTTTATGTTATTTTTTGTGCCTATTGATGATTGCTTTGGAGTTGAAATGCGCTTGCCTGATGAAATGATTGCTCTTGCACAGCAGCTGGCGGAGCTGAGTGCTGCGGTGATTCGCCCTTATTTTCGTCATCCTTTAGTGATTGACGATAAAAATGATCACAGCCCTGTGACGATTGCGGATCAAGAAGCCGAGCGTGTGATGCGTAAGCTGATTCAAAAAACGCGCCCACAAGATGGCATTATTGGTGAAGAATTTGGCCGTGAGCGTGAAGATGCCGAATGGGTGTGGGTGCTTGACCCCATTGATGGCACCAAATCGTTTACGGTGGGGCGAGCATTGTTTGTGACACTGATTGGCTTGCTGCATCACGGCAAACCTGTGCTGGGTGTGATTAACCAGCCTATTCAAAATGAGCGTTGGTTGGGGATTACAGATCAAGGCGCATGGCTCAATGGTGTGCCGGTGGTGGCAAATCAAATTACGCAGTTGCAAGCGGCAAGGCTGGGCACTACAGGGCCGCAATATTTGGATGTGGGGGCGGCGGCTTTTGCGCGTTTGTCTGAGCAATGTCGTTTTAATACCTACGGTGGTGATGGCTATTTATACGCGCAGGTGGCCAGTGGTTGGTTAGAGTTAGTGGTGGAAGAGGGCTTAAAGCTGCATGATTTTGCTGCATTAGCGCCAGTGGTGAATGGTGCAGGGGGCAAAATGACCGATTGGCAGGGACAAGACTTAGATATTCATAGTGAAGGACGGGTATTAGCAGCGGCTAACCCAATATTACACGCGGCAGCGCTGCCATTTTTCCTGAACGCGGTATAATGAATGTATTCGTCACACTAACGTGGATTGCCATGTTTAAGAACACACAATACGTTTCAGATTTTACGCAATTTATGCAAGGCTATTTGGGTGATAACCCTGAGGTTGCTCAGGGCCAGCTTGAAGGCCGCGCGCTCTTGTGGGATAAAGCGCCACTAGATTTAGATGAGAGTTCGCGCTCTGCAGAGTCTAAAGTGCGGCAAAAGCCTTATCCTTATCAAGCTGACTAAGCTTTTAGCTTTGTAGAATAAAAAAACACCGCTGTTTGCATAAACCGCGGTGTTTTTTTATGGATTTAAAGAGACTCTGATTGATTCCAATTCGTCATTCCCGCGTAGGCGGGAAGCTAGGGGATCTGGCATCAAAAAACTCTGGGTCCCCAACAAAAATACTTGGAGATGACGCTTGAATGGGCAGGGCTAAAAGGATGCAAAACTTATTGTCGGCTACTTATCAAGTGTGGTATTGACTGATTAAGGTGTTGAGCGTAACGGCAATCTGGCGAAGCTCTTCGGATAGCTCGCTTGTGCTGCTTGCCGTGGCGTGATTTTCTTCGCTGGCTTGGGCGATTTTCTCAATATTATTGGCAATATCTTGGCTGGCGGAGCTTTGTTCTCCAATGGCATCGGCCATCTGGGCAATATCGCTCACCGTATTTTTGGATTGCTGCTCCAAATGTGCTAATGATTCGGCTACGCTTTGTGTGTTGCGCACGCCACTTTCAACCATGCGGCTGGCGTGTTGCATGCCCTCTGATGCGGTGCCGGTATCTCTTTGTACTGCTTCGATCTTGGCGGTAATTTCGCTGGTGGCTTGCGTGGTGCGCTCGGCCAGTTTTCTGACTTCATCGGCCACCACGGCAAAGCCACGGCCTAAATCTCCTGCGCGGGCGGCCTCAATAGCGGCATTCAAGGCCAGTAGATTAGTTTGATCGGCGATATCTTTAATGACCATAACAATACTGCCAATTTCACCCGAGCGCTGGTTTAGCTGGTCGATTACGGCTGCTGAGCGATTAATGTTTTCGGCGATTTGACGGATTTCATCGGCGGTACGGTTAGCAGAAAGCGCGCCTTCGGCAGCGGTAGAGGCGCCTTGTCTTGCCTCGGTGTTTAAGCCTTCTGCACTGGATGAAATCATATTTACACTAACAGATAGCTCTTCAACCGCCGCTGCTGTGGCGCTCGATGCGGAAGATTGTATTTCGGACGAGTCCGTCATTTGTTTTGCTGCTGTCGAGAGGGCACCAGCAGAGCTAAGTAGCTGGCTAGAGTTCTTGCGTGATTCACTAATGACTTTACTCATATTAATGAGGAGACGATTAATGACTGCAGAGGACTGACTAATTTCATCCACCCCTGCTTGGTCAAGCCTGAGCGTTAAATTGCCAGTTTGATCGATTTCGCTAATGGTGGCTTGTAATGCGGCGAGTGGTTTGCGGATGCTACGAATAATAATGAAAGCACTGGCTATGCCAATTAATACGGCAATAAACATTAAAGTAATAGAGATGCTAATTGTGGCTGTGGTAATGGTACCAAGGGTTTTTTCCATGCCTTTTGCTTTAGCGATGGCTTCATCAGCTAAGGTGGTTAGCCCTTCTTGCATAGCACGAACAGGCTCTTTATATTTTGAAAAATCGGCGTTAATATCTGCAGCTTTTTGATACTTTTGGGCTTCTACTTCATCGGCGATACGATTAAAACCATCGGCATAGGTTTTGAGGTTTTGTGATAGCTCATTTAATTTTTGTACGTCGCTAGCGTTGGCATTGGCGGCCCCGCTTTTAATGGCAGCGTTGGCTTTTTCTAGAGCTGCATCCCATTTTTGATTGTATTCTTTAATTTTTTCAATGTTTTCAAAGTTTAGAAAAATATCTTTTTCAAAGCGCCTTAAATTAGTGACTTGATGGCGAGCTTCGATCAGATCTAGTGAGTAGTTTAAATCATGTTGTAACATGTTTTCTGTGAGGCTAGCTTGCCGATTTAAACCCCATAGCCCGAGTGCACCCACGCTGATGAGTAAGATAAGAAGCAGGGCAAATCCACCTACTAGCCTTGCGGCGATTGTAAATTTAGATAGCATGGGAGACTCCAAAGGAACGCAGTTGTTTTAGATTGTAGAGTTGATTTTGCGTATTGCTAGCAAAAAGCACGCTAAATCGATAAAAAGTTAGATTGGGTATTTAATTTATTATTTATGGGTAAAAAAATACCGTATTCAATTGTATGAATACGGTATTGGCAGAGGCGTTTGGCGTCTATCAGGTGTTAATTGCAGACGCTTAATTTAAATGGGTTTATTGCATGCTTGGTTAGAGTTTTTTAAGGTGATTTGCCTTATTTATTACGCATGAAGTCAGCTGTTCGATAAAAAGCATCTTCTAAGTGATCACGTAATGCGTTTTCCATTGGGATTTCTGCCATTGCCTGAAACATGCACATCAGCCACTGATCGCGCTCATCTTCGCCAATAGCAAACGGCATGTGCCGCGCACGCAGCATAGGGTGGCCATGTTTTTCAATAAAGCGCTGTGGCCCGCCTAGCCAGCCAGATAAAAAATCAAAGAATTTATCCCGGATTAGGCTGCTGTCGTTGGTGTGCATGGCACGTATGCCGCTAGCGCGTGGGTCGGTATACATAATGTCGTAAAAACGCTCGACCAGCTGGCGTAAGACGGCATCACCACCTAATAGCTGGTAAGGCGTCATGGCTGCTATTTCTTGCATGCTTTAACCCTTAACTGGCTTAACTAAACTGGCGGCCAGCTTGGCGCGCTCGCGTGCTTCATCTGTGCTTAATCCCGCGGCTAAAGCCACACCCATGCGGCGGCGGCTAAAGCTTTCTGGTTTGCCAAATAGGCGTAGATCGGCACGGGGTACGGCTAGGGCTTGTTCGATGCCTTCGAAGGCAATGCCGGTTTCTTCTAGACCGCCATAAATCACCGCGCTGGCTGCTGGCTCGCGCAGGCTGGCATCGATCGGTAAATTTAAAATGGCGCGGGCGTGTAGCTCAAATTCTGAAAAGCGCTGGCTGGATAAGGTAACAAGGCCAGTATCGTGCGGGCGCGGGCTGACTTCAGAAAACCATACCTCGTCGCCTTTTACAAATAGCTCAACGCCAAATAGACCGCGGCCACCTAAATCGGTGGTGATTTTCTGTGCAATATCGCGTGCGCGTTCTAATGCCAGTGGGCGCATCGCTTGCGGCTGCCAGCTTTCTACGTAGTCACCATTTTTCTGGATGTGGCCGATGGGCTCGCAGAAAAAGGTTTCGATTTCTCCAGACGCTCCTAAGGCGCGTACAGTCAGTAAGGTGATTTCATAATCAAAATCCACAAAGCCTTCTACAATGACGCGGCCCTGATTCACACGGCTACCGCTGGCGGCGTATTCCCATGCGGCGTCAATTTCAGCCGCTTCGCGAATAAAAGACTGGCCCTTGCCCGATGATGACATCACCGGCTTGATTAGGCAGGGCAGGCCAATTGCAGCGATGGCAGAACGCATTTCAGCAAGGGACGAGGCAAATTGATAGCTGGAGGTCGGCAAACCTAGCTCTTCTGCGGCAAGGCGGCGAATGCCTTCACGGTTCATCGTGAGGTGGGTAGCGCGGGCGCTTGGAATAACGGTAGCAAGACCATCGGCTTCAATCTCAAGTAGGGCGCTGGTAGCAATCGCTTCAATTTCTGGCACGATTAAATGCGGGCGCTCCAACTCTACCAGTGCGCGTAGTGCGATAGGATCGGCCATATTGATCACATGGCTGCGATGCGCCACTTGCATGCCGGGTGCATCAGCGTAGCGATCGACGGCGATCACTTCCACGCCTAGTCTTTGTAAAGCAATGATGACTTCTTTACCAAGCTCGCCGCTGCCAAGCAGCATAACTTTAGTGGCTGAGGCTGAAAGAGGTGTACCGATCTGCATGGTTTTTTCCAGAGCATTGAATGCGGCGGATTTTAGCATGTGGCGCCGTTTTGGTGGTTTGGAAGTAAGCGTGTGCGGGCTAATTAGGCCCCTGTAGGCTGCGTGGCCTATAGGGCTTGATCTTGTTGTTTGCCATCATTCAGGTAATAAGAATAGCGTGCAATATATAAGGGTATTAATCTATTGCAATTATTTTTCATATAAAATAAGAACATATCATAATATTTATTTGTCATGCGTTATTTTTGGGCTAGGGTAATAATCCGCATTTCTTATGTTTTATCAATAATATTCACAGCAAAATCAATTAATCTGGTTTTTAAACGTATTTTATTTACTGGCGTAAATAAACTCGTTATGCTGCGCTCCCCTAGTTGGCTTAGAGGGATGTGTATCTACAGATTTCTATTGAATTAATGATGAGCTTATTATGAAACTTCGCAATATTTTAGTCGCAGCCAGTATTTTGGCTACTCCTGCTGCCTTTGCTGGCAATGATTGGTCATTTAAAAATGTCAGTGTCAACTACTTAGACTGGTCTAATGGTACTGAGCAGCGCACAAACGCAGGTGCATTTGCCGGTAAAAAAGATTTTGCCCTTTTAGAAATTGAGGGTGGTTTTGGTGGCGATTGGGGCGAGGCATATGGCTTCTTTGATGTAGAAAACCCAACAAAGGGTACAGACGAAACAGATGCGCGTGAGAATCGTCGCCTTGTTGTTAAAGCCGTAGGTCGTTTTAATTTAGTGCAATTAGGTGCTGTACCGCTTCAGGCTTATGTACATATTTATGATTTGCGTGACACCGGTTCATCATTCTTTACCCAAAATCGCGTTTTGGGCTTAGGCACTAGCCTTTCCAGTGGTAATTTCTGGATTAAACCATTTATTGGTGGTCATCAGCAGTTTGAAAGTAATATTGGCGCACACGCTAATGGCGTGATGGCTGGTTATGTAGCTGGCTATAGCTTCCAAATGTTTGGTCAATCATTTATGGCTACACAATGGCACGAAACAGAATTTAATCGTGATGATAAATACTTGACCATGGGCAGCCCCGCAGGTGGCGTAACTAAGGGTAATGCAACCGGCCAAAATGGTGCGGTTTCTCTTTGGTGGAATGTCAGCAAAGAATTCACCACTGGCGTGCAATACCGTTATGCCGATCAAAAGTTAGGCTCTGCTTCTTACCAAAATGCCATGATTTACACTGCAAAATATAATTTTTAATTGTAGTGCTTACAATTGATCAAACCCGCTACGGCGGGTTTTTTCATGTGCTGATTTATTCTTTGCTTACTTTATATACTTACAATGTTGATCTTTGCTTATTACTGTGAAATCTGCACTCGACTGGGTAAAAGAGTATTTTTATGGTATTTCAGCAACAATATTTTAAAGATTTTTTATCCTAGTTATTTGCATAATTAAGGACCCAGTTTTTTTAAAAATACAGTGAAAGCGCTAGTTTGAGTTGTGGCCTGCGTGGCTTACGATGCAACAGGCCGTACTTAAGCCGAGATTTTATATAAGGCACGGGCATAGTTGTAATGCGGTATTTGAAGCCTCTCCTCGGCTGGGGCAGAATTTGATATTCTTTTGCTCTGAAACGAGAGCATGTTTTTAAAACGCTTCAAAGTAGGCAAGGCAAAGAACCAAAGATGGCGAGGGTTTGTCTTGTTTTTCTTATTTTTTTAAAAGGTATGAACATGAAAAAAGTTTTATCTCTTTTATCGCTCTGCTTTTTGTTTGGCTGCGCCAATCCCGTGCGGGATGGTATTAATAATTTACGCACTTCAGTACGTAATGGGTTTCAAGATATCAAAATTGAGGTAAGCCCTGATGTTTCTAAGATTGCCACTTTAGAAGAGTTAAAGCTAGAAGCTACATTGGGCGATCGGTTTGATTTAAATGGTTATGTGACTTACTCAAAATCGTGCAATTTATTTTTGACGATGGATGTGCGTTTTTATAGTGCAGATGGGTCATCCATTGGCAACAGCACCGCCATGTCTAAAGCATATAAGTCAGGCGAGCGTGCAAAATTTAAAGCTTCATCAAAACAAATTGCAAAAGATCGAAGTGAGCTGATTAGTAAAGTGCTTGTTACAAATTTAAAATGCACATAGTTGTAAAAACCTGAATGATAGTTTTGTCTCTAATTATAAAAAAGGAAGCCAAGTGGCTTCCTTTTTTATATGTACTTGTCTAAAAAAAAGGCGGGGAAGTGTAAAGGTCAAGGACATAGGTAACACTTTAGTCCACAGACATAGGTGACACTTTTCGCGTTAAAGTTAAGTAATCATTTTTTGCACCTGTTACCTGTCGCTCATCAAACGAACCTAGTCGAATCGGCCCAAAGTAAAC
>NZ_JANXSO010000114.1 GCF_025352645.1 Iodobacter sp.
TGTAGCCGTGCTGAGTACCAGCTCGATTGCCGCTTTGTCGACCAGCCAAGTACGCGTCTTAACCAGCGATCAAACTGTTGCTCTGACCACAGATCAAGCTGCAACGTTGTCGTCTAGCCAAATCGCAGCACTCTCCACCAGTAGCATTGCGGCTCTGGAAACCACGGATCTACAAGTGTTAAAAACCAGCGGTATTGCAGCATTAAGCACTGCGCAAGTGAAAGCCTTCACGACTGCCCAAGTGGCCGTGTTTACCACGGATCAAGTGGTGGCCTTAACTGCAGCAAGTTTTGCGACTGGCTTCACAACCGATCAAATTGTTGCTCTCACCGCAGTGCAGACGGCAGTGCTTAACTCCAGTCAAGTTGCTGCGTTTTCAACTAATAATATTGCAGCACTGGAAACCACAGATTTTGCTGCGTTAACAACTTCTGCACTTGTTGGGCTGACTACAAAACAAGCGAATGCCTTAACCTCGGCACAGGCTGTGGCGTTAACGACTGCGCAAGCGGCGGTGTTAACTTCAAGCCAAGTGCTTGCCTTGTCGACGGATAGTATTGCCGCACTCGAAACGGCAGATCTAGCAGTGTTAAGAACCAGTGCAATTGCGGTGCTTAATACTCAGCAAGTGATTGCGATTAGCACGGTTCAGATTCAAGCGCTGTTAACCACTCAAGTGGCGGCAATGACTACGACTCAGGTTATGGCGATGACGTCATCACAAATTGGGGCCTTTACCACCGAGCAAATTTCTCACTTGGCCTTGGGTAGCCCAATTATTCTTGATTTGAATGGTAATGGCGTAAGCACGAGCAGTATTGAGAACGGGGTGAAATTCGATCTCTTTGCCAGTGGTGTTAAAACCCAAACTGGCTGGGTAGGAGGAGGAGACGGCTTGCTTGTGATGGATCGCAACCATGATGGCAGCATCAATGATGGTAAAGAGCTATTTGGTACTTCCACGGTGATGGCCGATGGTAGCAAGGCGAAGGATGGTTATGCCGCTCTGGCCGAGCTGGATAGCGATGGTAATGGGGTAGTTGATCGCAATGATGCTCACTTCTCTGATTTACGTGTCTGGGTGGATGGCAATGCAGATGGGGTAAGCCAAGCTGATGAGCTGAAAACGCTGGATTCCTTGGCCATTGCTAAACTCAATCTGGATGTAAGTAAAACCAGCGAAAAAGACAACGGCAATTACATTGGGCTTAAATCTACCTACGAGTCGAATGATGGCAGTAGCCATGCGGCAGCCGATGTTTGGTTTGTTGCGGATACCTCCAATCAACCGCCAGCAGTTGAGCCAGATATGCGCAGCCGAGTGGTTGATTTAGTGCAAGCGATTTCTGCCTTTGAAGAAAGCGCTCAGGCTGGGGTGGGTAAAGACACCGCTAAATTACAAATTGATGCGGCGCTTGATACACCTCCTGCCATGGCCTTGGGAACGGCAGTCAATCAAATGAGCGATGTGCTGAAACAATTTGATGCAAATGGGCAACAGATTGGAGGGGCGCTTACACCAATGGCATCAAGCGATCAAACACTGCGTTTGAATGCTCTAGCAACGCCTCAGCCAGGAGGAATCTTGGCTTCTAAATAGCGTATAGGCGGTGATTTTGGGTAGATTTAGCTAGCATATAAAAACGGCAAGATGTTGATCATCTTGCCGTTTTTGTCTTTGTGTATTAAAGATGTTTTTTATTTATAAAATATTAATGTTTATAAATAGCGCCTAGATAATCTATGCTAAATTGATCTTTACAAAAATAAATAGCGTTTCATGAAAATGAAAATTGCTTATTCTTTCTCGTTGCACATTCTCTGTTAAATCATCTAGCGTTTAAAAATGCCAATTAACGCACAACACACCGTTATCCAGTGCTTAGCTGCGATTGCTCAGCATCATGGCTTACAAATCAATCCTGAACGGCTGATTGATGAATATGCTTTGGGCAATGAAGAGCCAGCTCCTGCTGTGTTAGTGCGCATTGCAAGCGATATTGGGCTTAAAGGTAAAAATGAAAAACTAACTTGGGAAGGATTGTTAGCGCAAACGGGTGTATTTCCACTTATTGCGCGTACAGTTTTTGATCATGCGGTGATTGTGGTGGGGATTCGCCAAGACAGCGATGGCTTGAGTAAAATTGCCCTGATTGACCCCGCCGCCAGCCAATCTGCGGTGATATTAGAGGATAAAGCCACCTTTTGCGCTCGTTGGGAAGGGGATGTTTTTTTTGCTAAACGCCAACATAAATTAGCAGACCCAAATCAGCCCTTTGGTTTACGTTGGTTTATTCCAGAAATTCTTAAGCAAAAAGCCGCATTTCGCGATATTTTTATTGCAGCAATAGCGATGCATTTTTTAGCTCTTGCTTCCCCTATATTCTTTCAATTAGTGATTGATAAAGTGCTCTCCCATCAAAGCGTAGCCACCCTGTGGGTGTTGGCTGCGGGTATTGTGCTTGCTCTGTTTTTTGATTCTGCATTTGGCTTTTTGCGGCAAATTATTACGCTGGCCGCAACAAATAAAATCGATATGAAGCTTACGCGGCGTACTTTTGGGCATTTACTTTCTTTGCCTATTGATTATTTTGAAAGCACATCGGCAGGGGTGGTTGCACGGCATATGCAGCAACTCGAAAAAATACGCAGCTTTTTAACCGGAAAATTGTTTTTTACCTCTTTAGATTTACTGTCTTTAATTATTTTTGTGCCCATTTTATTTTCGTACTCAAGCAAACTCACCCTGATTGTATTGCTATTTACTGCGCTCATTGCTGGCATTGTTATGGCGATGGTGCCGCCTTTTCAGCGGCGCCTAAATGCACTTTATTCAGCTGAAGGCCAACGGCAGGCCATGATGGTGGAAACCATTCATGGCATCCGTACGGTAAAAGCCTTGGCGATTGAGCCTATGCAACGCCGCCTATGGGATCAGCGTTCGGCAGAAGCGATTAGCATGCATTTTAAAGTAGGGCAGATCTCTATTTTTGGGAATTCAATCACTGATTTTCTAGGAAAATTACTGCCCGTCACCATTATTGTGATTGGTGCTCAAGATGTCTTTGATCAAACCCTGACGGTGGGGGCTTTGATTGGTTTTCAAATGCTATCGGGGCGAGTCGTGCAGCCGCTGATTGCGCTGGTTGGTTTGGTCAATGAATACCAAGAAACCTCTTTAGCCGTAAAAATGATGGGCGAAGTGATGAATCGCCCACCAGAAGGACGCGTAGGAGCGGGGGGATTGCGGCCACAATTGGTGGGTGAAATCAAATTTGATGAAGTCAGTTTTCGTTACCCAGGCGCTACGGCTACCGCGTTAAACCATACTAGCTTCACGATTCCTGCAGGCGCGGTGGTGGGGATTGTAGGGCGCAGCGGCTCTGGAAAAACCACCTTAACCAAGCTTATTCAAGGGCTCTATCCCTTACAAGGGGGGATTGTGCGTTTTGATGGCATGGATGCGCGTGAGATTGAACTACCCCATTTGCGCCGACAAATAGGCGTGGTGTTGCAAGAAAACTTTTTATTCCGTGGCACGGTGCGTGAAAACTTGATTGTTACCAAGCCCGATGCCTCGTTTGAAGATATTGTCGCGGCATGTGAAGCCTCTGGCGCAGCGGAGTTTATCGAGCGCTTGCCACAGGGCTACGACACCTTGCTAGAAGAAAACGCATCCAACCTCTCTGGTGGGCAAAAACAACGCTTGTCTATTGCACGCTCGCTATTGGCTAAACCTCGGATTTTGATCTTAGATGAAGCCGCCAGTGCATTAGACCCAGAGAGTGAGGCCATTTTTATTAGCAATCTTTCAAAGATTGCCGTGGGTAGAACCGTGGTGATGATCTCTCACCGTCTATCTACTTTGGTGAATGCACACACTATCTTGGTGATGCAGCAAGGCGAGCTGATGGATAGCGGCCGCCACGAAGAATTATTGACTCGATGTGAGACATACCAACACTTATGGCACCAACAAACAAGCCACCTGTAATTAAAAAAGGCAAAAAAAACTCGACGGTGATCGAGTTTTTACCCGATGCCGATGAAATAGAGCAAAGCCCCTTGCCGCGCTATGTGCGCAGCACCTTGCTCGTATTATTGGTGGCATTTATTAGCGCTATTTTATGGGCCAATTTGTCTGAGGTAGAGCAAATTGTGGTGGCGCATGGGCGGCTGGTGAATCCATTGCCTAATATTGTGGTGCAGCCGCTTGAAACCTCGATTATTCAAACGATTGAAGTAAGGGTGGGGCAAGTGGTAAAAAAAGGTGAGCTATTGGCAACATTAGATCCTACGTTTGCCCATGCTGATGATGCACAGCTACGTACTCGCTTACAAAGCTTGGATACGCAGATTGCCAGCTATCAATCAGAGCTTTCAGGCAAAACCACTAGCAATGCAAATATAGATGCCGATACCTTGCTACAAGCCAAGCTTTTAACTGAAAGGCAAGCCAATTATCGCTCTCAAGTTTCTAAATTAGAGCAAAACGTCGCCCGCCTAGCTGCGGCAATTGAAACCAATCGTAATGATAGGGTGGTCTTGTCGAAACGGCTGAAATCGATGAATGAAATCGAAGCGATGCAAGAAAAAGCCTTGCTGCAGCAATATGATTCAAAGCTGCGCTTATTGGAGGTGAGGGATCGGCGCTTAGAAGTTGAGCGTGATTTGGTGCAAATACAAAATAAAGAAAACGAGCTGCTGCGTGAAATGGGCGCCTTACGTGCAGATAAATCAGCGTTTTCAAACAGCTGGCGGCAAAAAGTGATGGAAGACTTATTGGCCGCAACCAGAGAGCGCGATGGCGTGAATGAGCAACTTCAAAAGGCCGATAAGCGTAAGCAGTTGGTGACCTTGGTTTCGCCAGTGGATGCCGTTGTTTTGGATGTAGGTAAGCTTTCTCAGGGGTCTGTACTAAGGGAAGCTGAACAAATGTTTACGCTGGTCCCCTTGGGGGCGCAGCTTGAGGTTGAAGTGAAAATTGATTCCATTGATATTGGTTATATCAAAGAAGGTGTACCCGTGCATATGAAGCTGGATGCATTTCCGTTTCAAAAACATGGCGCATTAGAGGGGAAAGTGCGCACGATTAGCCAAGATTCATTTAGAAATGAATCTGCTACAGCGGGGCAAGAGGCGTTTTATATTAGCCATATTGTATTTGGCGATGCCAAGCTAAAAAATATGAAAGATAAATCTAGGTTACTACCTGGGATGACGCTTTCTGCAGAAATTGTGGTAGGTAAACGCTCGGTTATTTCCTATCTACTTTGGCCTTTAACTAAAGCGATGGAAGAGGCGATTAGAGAGCCTTGATTGGGTTTATGCCACAAAAATCCCATTATAGTAATAAGTTCGTTTAAATATAATCATTCTATGTGAATACAAAAGAGTCTAACAATGCCAATTTCTGAAAAACTGCATAGCGCAATTTTTTTTCAAAACCAAGGAAATATTGAGGCAGCCAGTGCATTGTTTAATGAAATATTAGATTTAGAGCCAAATAATGCGGCGGCATTATACTCGTTAGGGCTAATTGCACTGAATTCCGGTCAGTTAGCACAGGCTTTACAATTAAGTGAACGTGGTATTGAGGCTGCCCCTCAGTTTGCTTTACTAAAGTATTTGAAAGGCTCTATTGTGCAAGCCATGGGAGATAAAGAAGCGGCATTAAAGTGCTTTGATGCCGCCTTAGCGTTAGATCCCAATGATGTAAGCGTTTTGCTTAATAGTGGTGTGTTGCTTAGAGGCATGTACCGGCATTTAGATGCATTAGAAAGATTTCAAAGAATATTAGCGATTAATCCAGATCATGTTTCTGCCCTAGGTAATAGCGGGATTATGCTCACCGAGTTTAAGCAAAGCGAGCAAGCGATTGCCCTATTTGAGCGCTTACTTAAAATCCAACCCGATTACAATTATGGCTTGGGTTTGCTTTTTTATGAGCGCATGCATATCTGTGATTGGCGTGACTTCAAACAATCATGCGAGCAAATTACTGATGGGCTAAGAGCGGGGCAGACTGCGTGCAAATCGCTTGCTTTTATGTCGGTATCCGATAGCGCTGCTGATCACCTATTAGCCGCGCAAATTTTTGCAAATCAATATTGCCCCAAAAATAGTAAATCATTTTGGCAAGGGGAGCGCTATCGGCATAAAAAAATACGCTTAGCGTATTTGTCCCCAGATTTGCGTGAACATCCCGTTGGGCATTTAATGGCGGGGGTATTTGAGCAGCATGATAAATCACGCTTTGAAATCATTGCCATCTCGCTAGGGATTGATGATCAAAGCCGCTTACGGGCGCGAATGTTAAATGCATTCGATCAATTTATTGATGTGCGGGAAATGGGCTCAGAGCAAGTAGCCCAAATGCTAAGGGATATGGAAATTGATATCGTGGTGGATTTGGGCGGCTATACCTCAGATACCCGTACCGATATTCTGAGCTTTAGGCCGGCCCCTATTCAAGTGAATTACTTGGGGTATCCAGGCACAATGGGCATTGATTATGTGGACTATATCATTGCCGATCGGCATATTATTCCGCCAGAGCATCAGCCTTTTTATACGGAGCAGGTGGTTTATTTACCTGATACCTATTTACCTACCGATAGCAGCGTGCAAATAGCTGAGCGCACCCCCACGCGGGCTGAATGCGGCTTGCCAGAAACGGGCGTGGTGTTTTGCTCATTTAGCCATGATTACAAAATTTCCCCACTGGTGTTCGATGTGTGGATGCGGCTGCTCAGCCAAGTTCCTGGCAGCGTGCTGTGGCTGATGTCTAGGGGGGAAGTATCCCAGCGCAATTTGCGTAAAGAGGCTGAACTAAGAGGCGTGGCTGCAGATAGGCTGGTATTTGCTAATAGAGTACCTTTGGTGGAAGACCACCTTGCCCGCTATCGCCAAGCTGATGTGTTCCTCGATACCCACCCCTATAACGCGCATACCACCGCCGCTGATGCCCTGATGGCAGGCTTACCGGTGGTGACGTATATGGGCAATTCGTTTCCATCCCGCGTGGCAGGAAGCCTGCTGCATGCAATTGGCCTACCTGAGTTGGTCACCCATTCCCTAGAGGAATATGAAAAACTTATTCTACAATTAACGAATAACCCTGAACAATTAACTAGCGTAAAACAAAAATTGATCAATAATAAAGCCAACTTCGCATTATTTGATACCAAAGGGCTTTGTCAGAATTTAGAAAACGCCTATATCGCCATGTGGCGAGTGCAACAGTTGGGTGAGTATAAAGACGAATTAAGTCATTAAGCGGCAATACTGGCTCACGCTATAGCTAATGTTTTAAAAAACAAGGAGACACTATGTCACGAAGCCTAGATATTGGTTGCGGGCCCAGCCCTAAAAACCCATTTAATGCCGATGAGGTGTTTGGCATTGATGTAAGAGAAGATCTGGATGCCAATATTAAATGCGCAGATTTAGTGATAGAGCCTATCCCTTTTGAAGATGGCTATTTTGATTTTGTAACTGCCCATGATTTTTTAGAACATATTCCCCGTGTTATCTATGTGCCTGATCGCAGAAATGCTTTTGTAGAGGTCATGAACGAAGTTTATCGGGTGCTTAAAATAGGGGGGCAATTTTTATCCTTTACCCCTGCTTATCCTCACCCTGAAGCTTTTCGTGATCCTACCCACGTTAATATTATTACCGATCAAACCTTTCAAGCCTATTTTGATAATGTTAATCGCTGGGCTGCGGGTTATGGTTTTAATGGCGCATTTGAAATAAAGCTGCAGGAATGGCGCGGGCCTCATTTGCTGACTGTGATGCAAAAAGTTGAATTAATTAAATGAAACTTTTCATTTTATACTGGGTGCAAAGGCAATGATGGATGCTGAAAAAGTAAAACAATTACAGCAAGAATTTGGCTTAAGCTACCATATTGAATACGCTTCTTTTGCACAGCAGACGGTTGGGTTTCATGGCAAAAAAGTATTGGAAGTAGGGGGAAGCCTGCCGCAAAGGTTCGTTATAGAAGAGCTTGGCGCTGCACAGTGGACTGCGCTTGAAGAGCTGGATTATTGGAAAGAAACATTAAGCACCGGCTATGTGTTGGGTACCCCGCCCATTGAAGATAATCAGAAAATACTTTTTTCCAGTGCAACACCAGCTCTGCTGGATAAAAATTACAATATTTTTTATGGCCATATTGAAGATCTGCCTGAGCAGATGGAATCGCAGTTTGATTTAATATTTTCTATTGCTGCATTTGAGCATATTGCACGCCTGCCTTTAGCGCTGGATAAAATGAGAAGGGCGCTGGTGCCGGGGGGAAAGCTTTTTACGATGTTTGCTCCTGTCTGGTCTTGTTATAACGGACACCATTTACCTGAGATTGTGGATGACGCAGGTAATCATTGGAGCTTTGGTAATTCGCCCATTCCTCCATGGGGACACCTACTTTTTCGCCCTATGGAATTATATGATTTGCTGTGTGGAAAATGCGATGAGAAAACAGCAAGAGATATTGTTTATTTTGTTTATAACTCGCCTCATATCAACCGATTTTTTATTGATGATTATATAGAGATGGTTGAGCGTAGCGGTTTTACTGTTTTGCAAAGCCAAGCTATTTATGAAGTGCCGGTGCCTGATTTGGTGAAACAGCAATTACAAAAACAATATCCCGGAAGAAAAGACTTTTCTAATAGCGGTATTTTTTTTATTTTAGAGCGCAAGTTCTAATACTAAGCGCAGGCAGGTCTGAGCGATGTCAATGAATGAAATTCATGAAAAGCACTGGTCAGAGTTTATGGGCGATGCCCATCACCGCTCTCTTTATGATTCATGGTGGACACCCGGCACGGTGAATTACTGGCGGCATACTCAATTGCTTTCCCCTGTGCTTGATATATTCAACAGCTTAAAAAAATATGCTTGGCTGACGGTGGGGGACGGTGCAGGGACAGATGCTTGGCGCTTATTGCAGGCAGGCTTTAGCGACGTATTAGCCAGTGATTTAGACGATACCGTGCTTAAGCAGACCAGAGCAGCAGGGCATATTAATGATTATTGTATTGAAAATGCCGAGGCGCTGAGTTTTGCCGATAATTCATTTGATTTTATATTGTGCAAAGAAGCTCTGCATCATATGAGCCGCCCTTATGCGGCTATTTATGAGTTTTTTAGGGTGGCGCGCTATGGCATTGTAATTATTGAGCCACAGGACCCATGGGTTGATTTTCCTTGCCGCTCAGATGTAAGCAGCCCGCATTATGAATCGGTGGGTAATTATGTTTATCAGTATTCAGGGCGTGAATTAGAAAAAATTGCCTATGGCTTAAATATCCGAGGGATAGCAACCAAGCATATGGTGGATGTTTATATCCCTAATTGTGAATTTGCATTTTGCACCACAGGTGACCCAATCTGGGAAGAAACACAAATCAAAGTGGCAGAGGCCACTGATGCCGTTAAAAATGGTGCGCTGAAGGCTAATTATATTCAGGCGGTATTTTTTAAAAGCACGGTTACGGCAGAGCTGTTTGATATGCTGGCTTTACAAAATCCGGAATGGCGCTTTTTAAGGACAGATACCAACCCTTATCTGGCAGGGCAGAGTGCAGGGTAAATAACAGCGCGTTAAAACAATGCTCAGGGGCCGTTATGGATAAAATTTTAGTGACCGGTGGTGCCGGTTTTTTAGGTTCTCATTTGTGTGACCATTTAATAGAAAGAGGGGACGATATACTTTGCGTTGATAATTTTTATACGGGAAGTAAGCGTAATGTCTCACATTTATTTAATCATCCTCACTTTGAAATGATGCGGCATGATGTGACTTTCCCTTTATATATTGAAGTAAATAAAATATTTAATTTAGCCTGCCCAGCCAGCCCCGTTCATTATCAGCATGACCCAGTACAAACAACTAAAACCAGCGTGCATGGCGCAATTAATATGCTTGGCCTTGCCAAGCGGGTAAAAGCACGTATTTTGCAAGCATCAACCAGCGAAGTTTATGGTGACCCAGATGTACATCCACAGCCCGAGGAATATTGGGGGCGGGTGAATCCAATTGGTATACGTAGTTGTTATGATGAGGGAAAGCGCTGCGCTGAAACTTTATTTTTTGATTACCACCGTCAGCATAAAGTAGATATTAAAGTGATTCGTATTTTTAATACCTATGGGCCAAGAATGCACCCGAATGATGGGCGGGTAGTTAGCAATTTTATTGTGCAGGCATTAAGGGGTGAAGAGATCACTATGTTTGGTGATGGGCAGCAGACGCGCAGCTTTTGCTATGTGGATGATTTAATTGAAGCCATGCTCAGAATGATGGATAGTCCCGCTGATTTTACCGGCCCAGTGAATGTAGGTAACCCTAGCGAGTTTACGATGCTGCAGCTAGCAGAAACGGTTTTAAAACTAACAGGTTCTACTTCAAAAATTGTTTATAAACCTCTGCCGCAGGATGATCCGCGCCAGCGTAAACCAGATATCAGTCTTGTACAGGCTAAATTAAACTGGACGCCCCGTGTTTCACTGGAAGATGGCTTAAAAGAAACGATTGCATATTTTAAAACGGTGCTGGTTTGATTTCTTATTTGATTTTAAGGACTGAAAATTGAATCCTATTCAGACGCTTTTTTCCCGCTTATCAGACCGTGATTTGCCAGCTAGGCAGGCGAATGAATATATCAGCAATGCCCAACACGATTCATTTTTTTATTTGGCGGCAGCAAAAGCAGCCCGAGTCAGCCTAATTAAAGCGCATTTTGAAAAAAACGCAGTTAAAAAAATCTGGCTGAGTGCTAATTTAGCAGGGTTTAATTGCAGTATAAGCGGCATAGAAACGGGCATTCTGGATAAAGCTTTTTTTCAGGAAGACAATGAACAACAGCGTGCAGAGAAAAAAGCGCAGCTTGAGGGCTGTATTGTTATTGTCAATAATAATGATGTGGGCACCGATGTATTGCGTAATGCCTATGCGGATTTTTTTGATGAGTGCACGGCAACATTATTTATTGGCTGGGATTGGGATAATCATCACTGGCTGGATGTCAGTACTTTTTTGGCCGCACATTCAGATATTTATTCCCCAGCACACCATGAAAATTTATATTTATTAAGCCGTTATAATTGGCTAACGGCTGGGCCGGTTTATTGCTCATGCGTGCAGTGGTCACGTCAATTTTTAAATCAAAACCTACATGGTATTTTAAATGCGGAGCGCTCGGCCCAGCCTTTAGGAATGCATATTCCTTATGCTAGATTTAGTTTTAGAATTCAGATGATTTCTACTTTAAGCCAGCATTATCCTTCTATTGGTTTTAGTAGCCACACTTTTCATGGCCGCTCTGCGAGTGATAGATTGAATGAATGGACGGCACATACCGCACACTGGATTGCACCGGTATTAAATGATGTGCCTATCCGTATTTTTGATGCCTTAATTAGCGGTGGTATTCCTTTAGTGCCTGCCTCTTTACGCTTTTTGCCACCAGTGAATACAATTAGCCGTGAGCATATTGTTTTTTATTCTCCTGCAGATATTATTGCGCCGCAGGCGGTGGTTGAGCAGGCGAATCGTTTATTTAATGAAGGCGGGCGTGATGGCATACTGGCTCGGCACCAATTTGCATTGCAGCAGCATCATGGTGATCAAAGTGTTAGGCAAATGCTGAGCTACGCAGCGGAGATGCTGGAGATTGAAATTGGCTAGCCATACAGGGCATTACTTTATGAATAAGCAAACTTATTCTGCATATTCATATGGGCAAGGTTTATTCTATGCTGGATAAGTTGCTGGTGCTGGTTCCGCTTTATAAGAGCGAGCTTTCTTTGATTGAGCAATACTCGCTGGATGTTTCGCTGCAAAATCTGGCTGGGCGGAATATACGTTTTATTGCACCTGAAAATATGATCCGATCTTACTATCAGACCCGCTATCCCGCGATAGAGTTTATTTTATTTGATAGCCATTATTTTTCCAGTATCGCTGGCTATAATCGCCTGCTGCTGGCTGATTTTTTTTACCAGCAGTTTATCAGCTATGAGTTTTTACTTATTCTGCAAACCGATGCCATTATTTTACGCGATGATTTAGATGTTTGGCTTAATAAGTCTTTTGACTATATTGGCGCACCATGGCCAGATGGCAATGAGTTATTTGTCAATCTTGGCCGCTTTGAAGGCGAGTTTGGTAAACGGGTTAAGGTTTATGTAGGCAATGGTGGTTTAAGCTTGCGTCGAGTCAATAAATGCCTCTCTTTATTAAATGAATTCCCTGTGGCGGTTTCGGTGTTTTTAAACACAGGATCAAGTGAGGATTTGTTTTTTTCTTATATGGGTGCTTTATCTATTGATTTTATTATCCCTAATGAAATTACGGCTTCTTTGTTTGCAATGGAATTAAAACCCGCTTATTACTATGAGGTAAATGGTCGGCGCACGCCCATGGGGGGGCATGCGTGGTGGAAGTATGATTTGGATTTTTGGCTACCGTTTTTGCCCTCGCCACCGCCTCAGGTTTAGCGTGGGCCCCTGATAGATCTTGCAGGCTAGGCGCAGCATAAAACATGGTTTTCTAGCGTAACTGCTTTAAAAAGGATTGCGTAACCAAGGCGGCGTCTGCGGTGAAATGCCCTAGCGCTGCATCTATTGCTGCAAAGGGGTAAAGCCTAAATTCTGCCATTTCTCCGTCCCTATTGTTAGGCACAAAATCTTGAGGCAGCAGTAGATCATAAATATACAAGATCTCATCTTGCGTACCATCGGCCTCCACGCGCGAGCTGCGTATGCTGCCTTGGTAGCTGGCATTTTGTGCGATCCATAGCGGCACTCCCGCTTCTTCAGCTAATTCCCTGATCATACAATCCCAAACGGCTTCACCTGCGCTAATGCCACCCGCCGCCAAATTATCTAAGCGATTGGGGTCGGTGGCTTTGCTGCTGGCCCGTTGGCCTATCCATAGCTCCCCAGCGCTGGTATAGCCGTTGATATGCACCGCGCGGCTGGTGAGGCCAAAGCGCCTAAAAGCTGCGCGTTCTAGCTCAAACAGGGGGTGACTAAGGTCAAGATCGCCCTCTGGGGTGGGGGCAAATACGCTGTAGTTTTCATTGCGCCAGCCTTGGATTAAGCCTGCGGCGCGCATATCTAGGGCGGCTTTGTAGAGCCAAGCCGCTACTTCTTGGGCATTCAGCTGAGGGTCTAATGTAAAACTATCGGGCGTGATGCTGATGGCTTTGTATTGGGATAAAAACTGCACGCTGATGTCTTCTAGCCAGCCTAGTGGCTGATCGAGTGCAATAAAGCGGCGTAAAGGGGCTGTTTGCATACTTAAAATGTTTCGGCTTCGATATAAAGTTGTACTGCATCGCCGGTGAAATGGGTAATGCCGTACTCAATTACATGATGCTGGGCATCGGTGTAAATGCTTTCTACGCAGAGCAAGGGCTGAAATTTGGTTTGCGCCAGCATCTGCGCTTGGCCGGTCTCTGGCAGGCGGGCGCTGATGCGGGACGATTTGCGCTGGCAATGATGAATGCCAAATTGTTGCAAAGCTTGGTCGATATGGTCAACGCTATTGTAGATGGCATCAAAGCCGTGAAAGCGGGGTAGGGGAAAGTATTGGTGGCACAGCCCCACCACGCGATCATCCACAATATCTAAGGCCTCGATATGCAGCACTTCGCTATTGCTGGTAATGCCTAAATGTAGGCAGATATCTTCAGAAGCTGGCTCGGCTTGGCTTTTTAAGATGCGGCTACGGCCCGCAAGCTGTTGTTTTTGTAAGCTATGCGAAAAGCGTGTGCGTCTGCCTAGGCGATAATCAATCAGCTCTTCTTGAACAAAAGTGCCGCGCCCTTGCTCGATCCTTACCAAGCCCTGCGCTTCTATGGCTTGTAATGCACGGCGTATCGTGTGGCGATTAACGGCAAAGCGTGCGGCTAGATCAGTTTCATTGGGCAGCCGATCGCGCAAAACTTTATGCTGTATATCACTCGCTAGGATTAACTCAATTTGTCGCCAAAGGGCGGTGCCAGAATCTCGGTCGAGCATAGGTATCTAGTTTGTAAGGATGATAAAAGGTATTGTAATGGAAGTGTATTGCATCTAGATGATATTGGGGCAAATTTAGATTTGGCTGATTGCGCCAATATTTTTCACTGGCAGGCTTGCGCTACAATTGGGGCTTCTTAGTAAAAGCCCGCGCATACAGGGAGCCTAGAGATGACAACGATACGCCAGCAAGATTTAATCGATAGCATCAGTGATAGCTTGCAATACATTAGCTACTACCACCCTAAAGACTATATCCAAGCCTTAGGTAAAGCTTACGATAAAGAAGAATCCCCTGCCGCCAAAGATGCTATTGCGCAGATTTTAACTAATAGCCGCATGTGTGCTGAAGGCCACCGCCCTATTTGCCAAGATACCGGCATCGTTACCTGTTTTGTGCGCGTCGGTATGCAGGTGCAGTGGCTTGACGCGACCATGAGCCTTAGCGATATGATCAACGAAGGCGTGCGCCGTGCTTATCTGCACCCAGATAACAAACTGCGTGCTTCTATCCTTCAAGACCCAGCAGGTAAGCGCCAAAACACCAAAGACAATACGCCAGCCGTGATCCACTTTGAGATTGTGGAAGGTAATGCGGTAGAAATTGATATTGCAGCCAAGGGCGGCGGCTCAGAAAACAAATCTAAATTTGCCATGCTTAATCCTTCTGATTCGATTGTGGATTGGGTATTGAAAACTGTGCCGCTGATGGGGGCGGGCTGGTGTCCGCCGGGTATGTTGGGGATTGGCATTGGCGGCACGGCAGAAAAAGCCATGGTGATGGCCAAAGAAGCGCTGATGGAATCCATTGATATCCAAGAGCTGATCGAGCGCGGCGCACAAACCCGTGCTGAAGAACTTCGTATTGAGCTGTACGAAAAAGTAAACGCGTTGGGGATTGGCGCGCAGGGTCTTGGCGGTTTGGCCACGGTACTCGATGTAAAAATCAAAGATTATCCAACGCATGCAGCTAGCCTGCCGATCGCCATGATTCCAAACTGTGCAGCTACCCGCCATGTGCACTTTACCTTGGATGGCTCTGGCCCCGCTGTTTTAGAAGTACCTAAGCTGGAAGACTGGCCAGATGTGACTTGGACGCCAGCCGCAGACGCACTGCGCGTTGATTTGAACAGCGTCACGCGGGAAGACGTTGCCAGCTGGAAGCCAGGCCAAACCCTGCTATTAAACGGCAAAATGCTCACCGGCCGCGATGCCGCGCACAAACGCATGGTGGAGATGCTGAATAAAGGCGAAAAACTGCCGGTGGATTTTGCTGGCCGCTTTATTTATTACGTTGGCCCCGTTGATCCAGTGCGTGATGAAGTGGTTGGCCCCGCTGGCCCAACCACGGCCACGCGTATGGATAAATTTACCGAGCAGGTGTTGGCCGAAACCGGCTTGCTAGGCATGATCGGCAAGGCAGAGCGCGGCCCTGCAGGTTTAGAAGCGATCAAAAAGCATCAATCGGTGTATTTAATGGCCGTAGGCGGTGCTGCTTATCTGGTATCCAAAGCGATTAAGGCTAGTCGCGTAGTGGGCTTTGCTGATCTGGGTATGGAAGCCATTTATGAGTTTGACGTGGTGGATATGCCGGTGACGGTAGCGGTAGATTCACAGGGTGTTTCGGTACACGCCACTGCGCCTAAAATCTGGCAGGCCAAAATCGGCAAGATTCCTGTGGTGGGTTGATTGATTTAAACCTAGCAAGCTTATGCAGGCTAAACACCTCAAACATATGGCGTTTTTCCATGTGCTTGAGGTGTTTTTACGTGGTAAGAGCCATACAGATGGCGCAATGGAAGGCATTTTGCAGATTGGCTCTGAATCAGCCTTGTTTTTTTACCCGTGTTTGTGAGCGCAGTTTGTAGTGACTGCCAGGGTGGAGCAGGCGGCTAAAGCTTACAAGGTGCTTGTGTGACCAAGTACGGCGCAGTACGCGCAGGCAAGGCTCGCCTTCGTTGATATTTAGCAGTGCTTGCTCGGCGGATGTAGGCAGCACCGCTTCTACCGTGTGCTCGATGTCAGATAGTGGGCAGCTGCGCATCAGATAGGCGTTCGGTGTTTCATTGCTAAAATCTTGCTGCAAGTAATCAGGAGCAAAGGCTGGGTTAACGTAGCGGTCTTCAATCTGAATTGCCATTTCGTTTTCAAAATGCACAATGACGGAATGAAATAACTCGGCACCGCTAGCCAGCCCCAGCCAGAGCGCCACTTCTGCAGAAGCCGGTTCGGCGCGCTGCAAGATAATGGCAGCGCGGTAGCGATGGCCACGGCCCTGAATCTCCTCGGCGATATTATTAATATCTAATAGCGGGGATTCAGCCTTGCGCTCGGCCACATAAGTGCCATCTCCAGCAAAGCGGATCAGCACGCCTTCAGATGCCAAATCACGGACCGCTTTATTCACGGTCATTCTGGATACCCCAAATTGCAGTACCAGTTCGGCTTCAGTAGGAATTTTTGCGCCAGGTAAAAAGCGGCGTTCTTTAATGCCGTCCAAAATAAATTGGCGGATGCGTAAGTGGATGGGTCTGTTCATGGCCGTATTGTAGCGTTAGCAGGGGCTGAGCAAGCAAAATACTCATGAAAAAGATCCGGCACATGCAGGGTTGGATAGTTTATCAACGCGATTTAAATCACCTAATTGGCTGCTGTTAATGTGAGGCTAGCTATTTTTATTATTCATAATGCGCTTTGACGACGTGGTGATTTTTACTGGGGTTTGCTTGCATAACTTATGTGTACTTAGTATCTGCTTATTTATTTTGTAAGTAATGTGAATTAATTTATATGGTCTACATTATATAAAGTTGGATTTTTCTTGCTTTATTTGTATTTTTTGTAAGTTATGGTGGTGCTGTGATGAGTGCTGTGTGGATGCATAAAATAACAAAAGAAGAATCTGATCCGCATGCACAGATTCATACCTTGGGCCGGCAGCTATTGTGGGGCCTGCTCTTACTGGGTTTAGTGCCCCTTTTATTGACGGGAGGATTAGCGTATCAGCGCAGTGAGCAAAGCTTACGTGAAAAAACGGGGATGTATTTGGCTGGGCAGGCCGAAAGCGTGATCGACAAAATCGATAGAAACTTATTTGAACGCTACGGCGATGTGCAAATGATTGCTATGAATGCGGCGGTGCGTGGCACGCCAGAAACCACCGCCACAGCAGCAAATGCTTACGTGCGGGCGTATGGGTTTTATGATTTGATGATTGCCGTGGATATGCAAGGCAAGATTGTGGCCACCAATACGGTAAGTGGCGACGGGCGGCGTATTGCTAAAGAAAAACTATTAGGCAGTAGCGTGGCAGAGACGCCCTGGTTTAAGCAAGTAAGCAGTGGTGGGTTAACCTCAGGTCAGACTTCTTTTGCGGATGCAGCTAAAGACCCGCTGCTAGAGGCGGCCTTGGGACAGCCTGAAATTAGCCTGTTATTTGTGTCTCCTATTGTGAATGAGCAAGGAAAAATCGTTAGGGTGTGGGCCAATTTTGCTTCTTATGAGCGGGTGGTTAGTGCGATTACGCATTCTGCCGAAGACCGCCTACGTCAAAGTGGCTATAAGCGAATTCATTTGCAAGTGGTGGATAAGCAAGGCCGAGTGCTGAGTGATTCACAGGGAGAGCCTTTTGGCTCTAAAGCTTTGGCAAAAGGTTCGCCAGCGGTGCAGGCCTTAATCAACGGCAACAATGGCGTGTTAACAGAAGTAAACCGTGGCGAGGAAGAGCTGGTTGGCTTTGCCGCATCCAAAGGCGCTTTGGGCTTTGCTGGTTACGGCTGGGGAGTGGTGGTTAGGCAAGACACTGAAGAAGCTTTTGCTACTGTCCGAGATTTAGGGCGTTGGATCTTGGTTTCGCTGCTGATTGCCATCCCCTTAGTGATTTGGCTCGCCTTAGCGATCAGTGGGCGCTTCCGCAGAATTACGCTACAGCGTGAACAAAAATTAATCCGCGATGCTGATTTACAAGAATTTACTTCAACGGTTCATCGCGCCTTAGAGCTGGCAGAAACGGATAGTGATGCTGCCAGTATTGTGTCAGAAGCGATTGAGCTGGGCTTGCCTCAATATGCTACAGCCTTAATGATGTCTGACTCCAGTACTGCGCATCTTTCGATTATGTCCCAGAGTCAAAATTACAATGCCAGTTGCGGCTGTGGGGTGAAGTCTCCGGTGCAGTGTCTTGCGTTTCGGCGTGGGCAGGTGCAAAAGTTTAATGATAATTCCGCTTTAGACGTGTGTCGCTATATGCGTGGCAGGGAAAGTGGTGATTGCTCGGCTGTGTGTATTCCACTCACTAGCATTGGGCAGGGTGTGGGGATATTGCATTTGATTGGGCCAGCGGGGCAGTTGCCTGATGAGGCAGAAATGCAGCGTGCTTCTGCCATTGCTGCCCATGCAGGTATGCGCTTGGGCGTGCTGCGAGTCATGAACGAATCGCAATTGCAAGCCCGTACCGATCCTTTAACGGGTTTGCTGAATCGCCGCAGCTTAGAAAATCAAGCGGCACGCGCGCTGGGCTTGCCCGAACCGGCTTGTGTTGCCTTTGCTGATATTGATCATTTTAAGCGCTTAAATGATAGTTATGGTCATGATACGGGGGACAGAGCCTTACGCTTGTTTGCTAGAGTGTTGAAAGAAGCTCTGCGCCCAGGTGATATTGTGGGGCGTTTTGGGGGGGAAGAGTTTGTGGTGGTGTTTCCAAATACCGATGAAGCGGGAGCACTGTGTGGCTTAGAAAGGGTACGTGCTGCTTTAGAGTGCCGAATTGCGATTGCGGGCTTGCCCGTGTTTACAGCAAGTTTTGGTTTGGCAGCGGCTTTTGGCCCTATAGAGTTTAATGAGCTGGTGCGCACCGCAGATATGGCCTTGCTAGAGGCTAAACGCACTGGACGTAATAAGGTGTGCATTGCAGGCAAGCCGCAGATGGCTGAAGAGCCCATTGTGCTAGCTGCTGAAAGCATAAAAATTGAAGTGAGCCCTTTGCTAAAGGTTGATGTGCTTAGTGAACCTCAAAAAACCCATCTTTCGTCATAATACTGCGTTGCGTTTTAGAAAAATATCCTTACATATCAAACATATGCAGCGTCGATTTTTTCAAAACGCGTCTTGTCTTATTTAGAAATATAGGTCTTTCGAGGCCCCCTTTAGTAACAGAATGGGGCGTCATTCACAGATGGCGGCTCATGCCGCGCAGTTATTTTTTAAGTAAATCTCTAATCTCGCGTAATAGCTCGATATCTTCTGGTGTAGCGGCGGGCGTGGCTGGGGCAATTGCTTCTTCACGCTTTAGGTTATTTAAGCCTTTAATCACCAAGAAAACGGCAAATGTTACGATCACAAAGCTGATCAATACATTGATAAATACCCCGTAATTAAGCGTGACCGCCCCAGCTTTTTGCGCAGCATCAAGGGTGGCATAAGGGGCAGGGGTTTTACCCTCGGATAATAATAAATACAAATTAGCAAAATCAACCTTGCCCATCAGCATGGCAATAGGCGGCATGATGATATCTTTAACCAGCGAATCAACAATCTTGCCAAAAGCTGCACCAATGATAATACCGACGGCTAAGTCGATTACGTTACCGCGCATTGCAAATTCTTTGAATTCTTTAAACATGCGATACCCCTGTTGCTTAGTGACTAACAATGAATAACTCTCTTAAAAATATAAATTAAAAAATGCTGATTAGCAGACCTATTATTGGACTGTTTTGTAAGTATAAAGGGTTTCTTACTAATATGGGGAGGGCTTACTGAACGCGTGCGAATTGCCGTGGGGATGATCACTTAATCAAGTCATTTTAATGAAGTAGACTAGCTTGCGTATTAAATAACTGATAAATATAGCTAATCATTGTGTATCTAAAATAGACGCATGATAAGGCCGTTTTGCAGCGTTTCGTAATACCAAGCAACGATGATTTAAAAGGGATTGCCCAGCAATTACCTTAGGGAACCTCGAAAAACCCATCTGATCTCATAATACTGCGTTGCGAATTAAAAAATATCCTTATATATCAAACATATGCAGCGTCGATTTCTTTAATACACGCCTTGTTTTATTTAGAAATATAGGTTTTTTGAGATCCACCTTAATGGATGCTATCCGCGATATGCAAGGGGCGCTGCAAGCAGCGCCCCGATATCAACTTAGGTATTTGAAAACTACCATACGCCACTCACGTTATATGGTATTGGCTTCACTGGGTGCGAGCCGCAAGCCAGCTCCTCAGTTTTACTTAACCTTAGCGCTTGATTTTACTTAGATAGCAAGTGACTTCTTCGCGGTCGTGATACAGATGGCGCGCGCGAAATTGATAGCGGATACCTGCTCCACCTAGTGCATCATCAATGATTTCCATGCAGCGCTGCAGCTCATTCCAGCGCTTTTTCATGGGTAGTTTAAAGTTAAAAATAAACTGACGGGCATGACCTTTGATCATCCAATCGGCCATCAGCGCAGCAATGCGAGCGGGTTGCTCCACCATATCGCAAACCAACCAATCCACTGGGCTTTTAGGACGATATTTAAAGCCATCTTCACGCAGATGTTTAACGCTAGGGTGGATAGCCATACTGCCTTTCATAGGGCCGTTATCAATGGCAAAAATCTTGGTACAACCACGGCTAACCATTTGCCAAGTCCAGCCACCAGGTGCGGCACCTAAATCTACCGCGCTCATACCTGGCTTAACTTGGGCAGATTCTGGCACCAGCATCATAAATGCTTCGGCAAGTTTAAGCGTAGAGCGGCTAGGCGCATCTGTTGGCATACGCAGGCGTGGAATACCGAGCTGCCAGTTCACAGAAAAATCTGGGCGGGTAAAACCGATATAAACACGTTCTAAAGTTGGGAAAAACAGATGTAAACGGGCGCTGGCTTCTGGCTGATTACCCCGGCCTTTGGCGGCTAATTTGGCATCGAGGAGTGCGCCAAATTTGCGGCTAAACGAGGAGATTTCTTTGCCATCGTTGGTGTCTGGATATTCAATCCATACATCACGCCAAGGGCCTTGGTGCGTTTCGTGTAAGCCATCGAGCGCATTTAGGATGGGAGTTAGCCGATCTTTAGGTGGTAGATCAAGGGCTTCGGCCACAAACACGATTTGGCGCGGAAAAACCCAATCGCCACATTCTAGTGTGCGATAGAGCTTGTCCCAATCGGCGGGGCGCTTAGGTAAAAAGAGGCAAAAACCTTGGCCGATTTCCCACTTACCAGAGATATCTGCTTTAAAGGTGAATTCGGCCTCCACATCGGCTTCGAAGCCGGGGCGACAATAAAATAGGATGGCATGTTTCATGGGCGTAAGGATACCAGATTATGACTGTTTCTAACTGGATTTGCTTTCCTTCGCCTGGGGGGCGATCAGCGGAAAGCAGGCAATAAAGCAAGTGCCTTTGCCTAACTCTGAATTAACAATCAACGAGCCGCCTAAGGTTTGGGTGACTAAGTTGTACACCACATTTAGCCCCAAACCGCTGCCACCACTGCCACGCTTCGTGGTGAAAAACGGGTCAAAGATCTTTTTAAGGTGCTCTGGAGATATACCCGCGCCATTGTCTTGAAAACGTAGGTTGACATTATTATCGGTGCGGATGGCACTGAGAGAAATCAGCCCTTCTTGTCCTTCAGCAAAGGCGTGCGCTAAGGCATTGGTTAAAAAATTGGTGATGATTTGCGAAATGGCACCAGGGTAGCCGTCTAAATCTATTTTTTCAGGGCAATTGGTTTCAATGGTAACGAAGGTGCGTTTCAGCGTGGGCTTGAGGCTCATAATTACCTCGTCTATATATTCACCCAATTCAAAATTGCGGCGTGCTTCTGATGTTTGATCAACGGCAACTTGTTTAAAGCTTTGAATCAGCTGCGCAGCGCGTTCAGCATTGGCTAAAATCAAACGGCTGGATTCAATCGCCATTTCTGAATAACGCATCACTTCAGATTTTTTAATCGCTCCCGCATCTAAGTTGTTTTTAAATAGAATGGTTTCTTCAGATAAAACCGAAGCACTGGTCAAAATAACTCCAACGGGTGTGTTGACTTCATGGGCCACCCCCGCCACTAAGCCGCCTAAAGAGGCCATCTTTTCTGCTTGAACAAGATTGTTTTTAGTTTCATTCAACTGCTTAAATGCGCTCTCAGTAAGGTCTCGAGTGAGGCGCATGGCTAGCTCGGCAGCTTTACGGCTTTCTAAATCATCACAAAGCCTGCGGGTAATGCTGTGTACCGCAGCGGCTACATCCGCAAATTCACCTTTTCTATGCTGTGGAAGATTGATGTTGTTTAGATCAAAATCTTTGGCATCCGATGCGTGGATGAGTGATTCTCTGAGTTGATCTAGTGGCCTAATCACCACTAATAGCAGGCTATGGGAGAGCGCCATAAATAATAGTAAATCAAGCAAAACTACTTCTATTATTTTTGAAATGACCATTTGATTAAGGCGGGCGGATATTTTATCCCGTGAAAAAACATAATAAACTTTGCCCATAGGCTTAGATTTTTCATTGGCTGGGTAATAAATAGGAAAGGTTTGTGCATTTGCAGTGGGCGTACTGCCATTCACGGTGGCCATATTGCCCCGCACATTGATGCGGCCATCTACTTGTTCTTCATTGTTGTAAACCAGCAGCATGGATAAATCGGCGGATTGCATTTCTGCTTCTACAACTAGGCCTAATTGGGTGCTGTCAAAATTCCATAAGATACCTGGTAGCACGGTTTGCAAGCGTTTTTGTAAGGCAATAGCGGAGTGTCGCATATTGTTTTCTAGCTCTTGCTGCGTTTGCCAATAGGAAATCACACCAGAGATCGCTAAAAATAGCGTCACGATGGCAAGGAAGATCAGATTGAGTCGTGAGCGTATGCTGTGCATGCATTTTTGAGGTGGTGTGATTTGCCTTAACAATAGCCTTTAATGTAATTAAAGGGCAAGTCAGCTTGCAAAGCCTTCATTACTTTAGCGACAAAACAATAAGCAAACCCGCCGTACACCCCATGGTTTCAGCCCTTATTTAATTTTTATGCGTTAAATAAAACGCATCATTAAAAGTACTTACCCATTCTGGCCGCCAAACAACTAGCAGTGTTAGGTAAATGCCGCTGCTAAATCCTTCGGGCCAGCCTAGTAAAAAATAGTAGGGCAGTTGTTCTTCAAGTAAAAAATCCAGAGGATAAGCGCCACTGGCCGCTAAGAAGCCACAGGTGAGCAGGCCTACGCTCCACATTGATAATGCGCTGGCGGCAAAGCAATTTACAAAAATATAGATAAAGTAATTGGCGGGTAAGGCGCGCTGCGCCCAAGTCAACAGTGCATGGGCAAGCGTAACAGGGATAAAGGCAATGATCAGGTAAGACAGCCCAAAGCTGGCCCATTCACCGTGGCCATAAGCGGTATCTGCAGCTAATACTGCGGCCAGCCCTAGCAAGGCTTTATCTCGGCCTGCGATCATGGCTAGGGCGCTGGCACCAAGTAGATGAAATGATAGCCCAGGCTGAATACTGGCTTTCATTTGCCAAAATCCCAGCACCACTACGCTGGCCCCAAACCAGCCGGTTAGTTGCTCTTGGCTAAGGGCAAACCAAGCAATCCGCGTGGCCGCGTGCAAAATAAGGCCGCCACTGATAAGTAGTGCAATCAGAAGCAGCCAGTGTGCAAAGGGGGCGGCGATTAGATTCATAGATCTACGCTAAAACTATTCAGGGGCTGTGAGGGGGCATAGGTATCTGCACAAATGCCACAGCTGTAGCTTCCCCCTGTATAAAAAGGGGGAAACTCGTACAGCTAAATTGTGTAGATACTGATGGTGTAGGGGCACGGCATGCCGTGCCTTTTTTAGCTGCGATGACGCCATTCTTTGTTGACCCAATCCGCCAATTGGGTGAGCTTGCCGTGAAAATAATGGCCAACGCCTGGGAATACCACTACGGGTAATGATTGTGGCCTTGCCCAATTGAATACGGTGGCAAGGCTAATCACTTCGTCTTCTTCACCATGAATCAGCAGCGTACTGTGATTGGGAACGGGAGGAAAATTATGTCTGCTTACTGCTGGCCCAATCAAAATCATCCCTTCCACTTCGTCATCATTTAAGCGTTGGCGTAGCTGGCTTTGCACAAAGGTGCCAAAAGAAAATCCTGCTAGCGTAAGCCGCGTTAGTGTTGGGTTTTCGGCTCTGGCAAAGGCTAATACCGCCGCCATATCGTCCACTTCGCCTACGCCATTTTCAAATGCACCTGCCGAGTTGCCTACGCCGCGCAGATTAGGGCAATAGGCGATATAGCCAAGGCGGCTGAGTGTTTTTGCAAGGGTATGCACGATTTTATTATTAAATGTGCCGCCTTCGGTGGGATTAGGGTGCGCGACCAGCACAATGCCCACGGTTGTTTCAAGAGCGGAAGATAACCGCAGGCATTCCAGTGTGCCCACGGGGCCGTTGATTTCAATCAGCTCAAAAGAAGGGGCTTTGCGGGGAATATTCATGGGCAGAGGTGGGCCAGATAGTGAGTTTGAAAAGTACGGGCAATGAATTGCCCTTGATGCATGTTGGAAACAGTTTAAATCTTCAAACGCTCAACGATGCGGCCATTGACGATATGTTCGTCGATAATCTCGTCAATATCACTTTTATCGATATAGGTATACCAAACGGCTTCTGGGTAAACGACCAGTACAGGGCCTTCTTCACAGCGCTCTAAACAGCCTGCTTTATTAATCCGTACTTTGCCAGGCTGGCTTAGCCCTAGCTTTTTGATGCGGCCTTTGGCGTGCTCCCACATCTCAACTGCGCCGCAGCTATTACAGCTCTGACGCTCGCCCGGCTCGCGCTGGTTTAGGCAAAAAAATACGTGGTGCTGATAATGGCTCATGGTGGCCTCGATATTGGAAGTGGAAATTTATCGTAGGGCGGGTGCAACCCCAAACGCGCTAACTAAGTTGTTTTATTAGCAAACAGCAAAAAATTATAATAACCCCGCTCGTAGCATAGGGCTTTTTAAAGTCCCCTTGAAACAAGCGGTGCGGGGTTTCGCTAGGGGAGCGAGGAACGAGCCAATCCCGCCCGCCGCCGACTCGATTGTCCGCAGCGCAGGGGCCTTCGTGTTTATGTTGTTGTCGCTTTGCTCACTTTCTTGGCGAAGCAGAAATCAAATACTTCGCGGGGGACTCCCGCACCTAAACACTGTGCCGAAGGCACTAAAAAGATCTTTTTGCTTAGCGTATATGGTGCAACCAGCGTACTTTTAAACATTGCTTGAGGCCGCACCTTCCCTACGACATTAATGCTGCACAACCGCCTTAATATGCGCCGTTACAAAGAACGGTAACTGATCACTATCCATATTAGGCTGTACGTTTTCGATAATACGAATATCGCTCACCATACATTCACGGAATAACTCAACCGCGTATTGGTGGATTTTTTCTACGTGATCCCAAGCCGATAGCGGCCAAACAAAACCTTCCCAGCGCTCAGCGTCTTCAATCGTTGAAAATGTGATGCGGATTTCGGCGTTTTCGTGCGCAGCAATACAGATAACCGGCGTGCGGCCTTTGCTGCGGATGCTGCGCAATGCATTGCTGGCCATGAGCTGTAACCGGGTTTCTAGCTGGGTTTCACGGCCTGCTTCGCCCGCAGTGAGCCACGGCATTGGGGTGCGTGGAATCGGGAATAAAGTTACACCATTGGTGTTAAGCTGCTCACCAATCAGATTGGCTAATTGCATACCCCAAGCGCCTAAGTTGCCACCGAGTTTAATCGCCGGTGCTGCGTCTTTGTTCTGCATTGCCACGCCAACTAGATAGCGTAAGAATACCGCCTCGTCTTTAAGTGGCATTGGGGAGGTGTTTACATCCAGCGGCAAGCCACCCGAGGCGTATTGCAATTGATCACGCCATTGGCTGAGTTGCGATGGATTAACGCTTGCCAGTGTTTCGGCGTGTACCAGCTTGGCCGATAGCCAGACATCGGCGTCTGGGCTGATGACTTCGTGTTGTTTTAATAGTGCAAGTACGGCATCAACATCGGATAATTGGCCTGCTAGCTCGGTTGTGCCTTTGAAACCCGCCACCAAAATCACTGGGATCGCAAAAGGGATCGCATAGTGTTCGGCATTTTTTGGCGCGTTTTCAACGGCTGCGCGTAAGAGGCTCCACAGCTCCAGATAAGCGTCTAAAGACGGCGCTTGGGTCATGGCTGCATTTAACGCCGCATGATCTTGAATGGCGAGGGTATCGGCCAGTAGAGCGGTGAGTTCTTCACGTTTTTGCTGAACAAGCGCGCTGGACGATTCTGTCAGCAGCGACATCAGTAGGCGAATAATTGGGTTTTGTGCGTTAACTCTAGCGTAGAGGCGAGGATCTGGTAGGTACATGGCTGGCCTGTACGGAAGGTGACAAAAAAGTGATTATACCGGCAGTGGCGGTGTTTGAATGATTTGCCTTGTTGCCTGTTGAAATAAGGGTTTATTTCACCCAGATTATGGAGGATTAGGGCATAAGTGCACCTGATTAGCGGCTTAGCTCAGCTGATTGAATCGTCATTCCACGGATGGCGGGAATCCAGTCCTGCGGCACTCCAAATCTCTGGATCCCCGATAAAAACACTCGGGGATGACTATTTTGATGCATTTAAAATTTGAAATAACTTTTTGCTGAGCTATCCCGCTAATCAGGTAAGTGCATGGGTATTTGTGGTTGGTCGTATCTGGTAAGGGCTTATGCATCGATTGCGCCTTGAATCAGTGCAGTTTTTAACCACTGGCCGGCTAGGCCCAGCTGATGCCCTGGGTGCCAAACTAGCTGAATACCCAGCTGTAACTGGCTTTCGCTAAACTGGATGGGAAGCTGAATAATATCTTGCTCCAGCGCAACATCGGCAAAGTGTTTGGGTAAGCAAGCCCAGCCCAAGCCCCGACGCACCAGTTCGAGCACGGCCCAATCGCCTTCTACCCACCAAACCGAGGGTGAGTAGCGAAAGCGCTCTTTTTCGGCTCCGCTGTGCCGGCCCGTGACCATTAGTTGCCGGTGGCTTTGCAGCATGGTGAGGCTCACGCTGCTGGCTGCAGCAAGCGGATGTTGCCTGGATACGACAAATTGCACCTCGCATTGTTTGAGCCAATGAAAGGCCAATTCTTTGGGTTGCTCAGCAGCTTCATAGCTGATGCCTAAGTCAACTCGCCCTGATTGCAGTAGCTTGTATAAATCATCCATGATGGGGAATAACAATTCCACCTCTAGCTGCGGAAATTTCGTGGCTAATTGCTCCAGTAAATCCCCTAGCCAGGGCATCTGTGCTGAATCATCTACGGCCAAGCGTAGTTTGGCTTCTTGCCCCGCATTTAGGCTATGAGCAATGCCGCTGAGCTGCTCGCAGCGCTGCAAAATAGCGATGGCCTCGGGCAATAAGCGCTTACCTTCAGTGCTAAGTTGGGGGTAGCGCCCTGCACGGTGAAATAAGCTCACCCCCAGATCAATCTCTAAATTGGCGATGGCAGTGCTAATCAAAGACTGAGCTTTGCCCATGCGCCGAGCCGCAGCGGAGAAAGAACCGCACTCAGCAGCGGCTTTAAAGGCACTTAACTGATCTAATGAATATTTCATCTATCTGCTTTTAAGATGGTTACCAACTAACAACTATCATAGAAGCTGGGTATGCTAATGGCCATTGTGAATAAGACGAGCACCTTAAAATGCAGATGAGAAATCGGGCTGATCGTATCCGGCATGTGATTGGTTTTGAAGTGATTGGTTTGCTGCTATTTATCCCTCTTGCTAAGTTAGCTTTCGGTTTCTCCGTGGGGGAGCTTGGGGTGCTGGCGGTGGGAATCTCGATCATTGCTACCGCATGGAATTATGTTTACAACTTGGGTTTTGATCATTTATTGGCGCGCTGGAAAAAACGCGTGAATAAAACCCCTATAGAGCGAGTGATACACGCTATTGGCTTTGAAGGCGGGCTGCTGATGGTGAGCTTGCCCCTGGTGGCGTGGTGGCTGAAGGTGGGGCTTTGGGACGCTTTTATTATGGATCTTGGCTTTGCCGCTTTTTACTTGGTTTATGCCTTCATCTATAACTGGGTTTACGATAAAGTTTTCCCTTTACCAGCATGGCAAGCGGCATAAATTGGCACTGTTTCACCTGATTATGTCTCTTTCTCAAGCAAAACCATGTATTACTATATAGGGCAATATGCTGTAGGGGCGCTGCTTGCTGCGCCCCTACGAGTTAGCTACGACAAAAAATGAGCAAGAGACATCATCAGGTTGTCTAATGCAGCTTTAAGGAATCTATGATTAGTTTAATTAATAAAGAAACGCTGGCTGAGCTATCCCTGGCGGCGAAAGCCAGCCCGCGTTTGCGCAAAAATTTTAATTTTCACGCCAGCAATGAATCCAGCTGTCATCGCTTATTGAATGCTTTAGAGCCTGGCACTTATGTGCAACCGCATTGCCATTTAGATAGCGAAAAGGACGAAACCATGATCGCTTTGATTGGTCGATTTGGTATTCTTATTTTTGACGCTCAGGGTGAAATCACCCAGCAGGTGGTTTTGAGCGCTAATGAGGGCAATATGGGGATTAATATTCCTGCCGGCGCGTTTCACAGTATGGTGGCGCTGGAAAGTGGCTCGGTGTTTTTTGAAAGCAAGGCGGGGCCATATGTGGCTCTGGCTGCAGCTGAAAAAGCCAGCTGGGCCCCAGCCGAGGGCGATGCGGGCTGTGCTGCGTATTTAGCTAAGATGGTGGCGGTTTTTAGCGCGGTATAAGGTTGTTTTTGCTAGCAAAGTCACTCAAGATATAGGTTAGATCGCTTTAAAATAAATAGGGGCGCTGCTTGCAGCGCCCCTATTTTATTAACGCCTTGCTAAGCCAAACCGGTAGCCCAGCGATAAATCTAACACGGGGCTGTTTAGCTCACCCTTGAGTGATTTGACTAGCCCTGCGCCCGCTTTGATTTGCCAGCTTTTAGCAATAGGGTAGCTGGCGTAAGCCATAGGCTGCATGATGCCTCCGCCGTCTGAATCGACGCCACCTCCACCGGCTGCGCCGATCAGCATTTCTGCGCTAAGGCGTAATTTGCCGAGTACTTCTGGGCTTTCCCAGCCTGCGCCAATCAGGCCAACTGAATAACCGCCCGCTCCGCCACCCAAGGCGCTATGCGCTTGGCCGGTGAGATAGAAGCCATCATCAATATGGCGATTGAGCTTAAAACCAATGTTTTGCATGCTACGTTTGCTGCCATCGCGGCGTGCGGCGCTGGTGTATTGCTGCACGCTGGCGTCCCATTCCCAGCCTTCGATTCGGCTAAGAATATCGGTGCTGGCGTGGGGGTGATCCAGCGCCATGCCAAGCTGTAAGCTGGCGTAGCGGGCATTGAAACTGCCATCAAATGCTTTAGATACGCCGGTTTCTAAGGTTAAATCTAAATCACGGTTAAGCTGATATGTGCCAAAAATGGCTGCTTTGCCTAAGCCCCCGCCGCCGGTATCAACGGCGCCGCCGCCGCCCATCCCTAGCGAAACACGGCTGCCTGCGCGCAAAGATGGGTTAAATGCGTACTCCCAACCCAAGGTTGCCAATACTTCGGCGTAGCCATCGGATTCGCCTTTTACGGCTCCAGCGGCTTCCACACCCCATAGCCAGCCATTGGCTAAAGATTGCGTCATCAAAAAGCCAGCGTAGGAGGTGCTATCGGGTGCTGGCGCGCTCATGGTGGTTTTTACATCGCCTTGTGGTTTAGATTGCGCCGCCACAATGGCAATGCGATCAAAGCCCACGCCACTGCGCGTGTTGCTGCTTAAGTATTGGCCGATGCGGCTGGCGTCAGAATAGTTGAATGTATCGTCAAAGGACAGCATCAGTCCGAGCTGGCGGCTGTTGAAATGGCCGCTGGGAAAGCGCACTTCAGAGGCTGATACTCCCGCTCTAACTCCGCCAAAATCCCAAAGTAAATCAATATGTGGGCGTAACATCAGCCCACCGCCCACGCCCGCTGCACCGCCACCGCCACCGCCCAGATAAAAGCCACTATCTACGCTCAGGCGATTATTAATCGGTAAGCGATAGGTGATTTCAGCGCCGCCAGTAAAAAAGCCACCGCGCTCGCCCGTGATTGCGCCATAGGCCGCCGGGCCAAGGTAGAGGCCGGGCAGGGTTTCAATTAAATAACTACCTCCAATCATGCCCATATTTTCATTATTGGGCAGGGTGATGGTTTCAAAACCTAGCTTAAATGCCGCAGGTTTTTGATTTAAAGTGTCACCTGGCTCGGCATAAGCTTGGCTGGCGATCAGCAGGGCAATGGGGAGGAGTTGTCTGAGCATAGGTTTCTTGTGTAAAGAGAAAAAACCGCCACGAATGGCGGTTGATTTAAGGGCGTCTCAAGATATCCATCTTCGCGATAAAACGCGCCTTGTTTTATTGAGTCGATTGGTTTTTGATGCACCCTTAAGCAAGGTTATTTCACCCGCATGCCAGGTTTTGCGCCGGTATCTGGGCTTAAAATATACAAGCCGCCATCGCCACCAGCGGCCAGTACCATGCCTTCGGATACACCAAATTTCATTTTACGTGGTGCAAGGTTGGCCACCATCACCGTCATGCGGCCTTGTAAGTCTTCTGGCTTATACGCGGCCTTAATGCCTGCAAAGACATGACGGCTTTCATTGCCGATGTCTAGCGTTAAAGAAACCAGCTTATCTGCGCCTTCTACGGCCTTGGCCTCGGTAATCATCGCCACGCGTAGATCGATTTTCATAAAGTCATCAATGCTGATGGTTTCCGCAATCGGC
This sequence comes from Iodobacter sp., assembly GCF_025352645.1. Classification (GTDB taxonomy): domain Bacteria; phylum Pseudomonadota; class Gammaproteobacteria; order Burkholderiales; family Chitinibacteraceae; genus Iodobacter. The sequence continues at coordinate 30,835 of NZ_JANXSO010000114.1, forward strand.
GGGATCTCGTAGTCTGGTTGAGCGGCTGTTGGTGTGGCTTCTAGGTTTTGCTTGTTTTCTTCTACCATGGCTTCGATATTTTTAGCATCAATACGGGTCATTAGGTGTTGGTAAGGCTCGATGGTGTGATCCAGCAGCAATACCTGTGCATCGGCCCAAGTCAATGGCGCGATATTTAGAAAGGCTTCCACATCGGCAGCCAGCTTAGGCAGCACAGGTTTCAGGTAAATAGTCAGAATGCGGAAGGCATTGATCAAAAAGCTGCATACCACGTGCAAATGCAGGCTTTGCTCAGGGTCTTTGGCCATTGCCCATGGCTTGACGCTATCTACGTACTGATTGACTTCATCGGTTAAAGCCATGATTTCACGAATGGCGCGGCCATATTCACGGGCTTCATACAGGGAAGCCAGCCTTTCGCTCGCGCCTTGAAGCTGAGCTTGTAGGGCCACGATATTGTCCATTAAAGGATAATCGTCGGCAGTGAAAATACCGTCGTGCAAGCGGCCTTCAAAGCGCTTGCTGATAAAGCCCGCAGCACGGCTGGCGATATTAACGTATTTGCCGATCAGGTCAGAATTAACGCGGGCGCTGAAGTCTTCTAGGTTTAAATCCAGATCGTCCACGCCACTGCCCAGCTTGGCAGCAAAGTAATAGCGCAGCCACTCTGGGTTCAGGTGCTTAAGGTAGGATTCGGCGGTAATAAAAGTGCCGCGTGATTTGCTCATTTTTGCGCCGTCTACGGTTAAAAAGCCGTGGGCGTTAATGGCGGTTGGCGTACGGTAGCCTGCGTATTCCAGCATGGCGGGCCAAAATAGCGCATGGAAATACAGAATATCTTTGCCAATAAAGTGATACAGCTCAGCGTCTGAATCTTTATTCCAATAGCTATCAAAATCTAAGCCAAGGCGATCACACAGATTCTTGTGGCTGGCCATATAACCCACTGGCGCATCCAGCCAAACGTAGAAATATTTGCCCGGCGCATCTGGAATCTCAAAGCCAAAGTAAGGTGCATCGCGGCTGATATCCCAATCTGAAAGACCCGATTCAAACCATTCTTGCATCTTGTTAGAGGCTTCATTTTGCAGGCGCGGGCGCTGCTTGCCATCCACCAGCGTGGTTTCTTTGGTCCAAACCTTAAGAAACTCTTCGCAATCGCCCAGCTTAAAGAAATAGTGTTCGGAGTCTTTTAACTCTGGCGTTGCACCAGAAATGGCCGAGTAGGGTTTTTTTAGCTCGGTAGGGGCGTAAGTTGCACCGCACACCTCACAGTTATCACCATACTGATCTTTGGCCGCGCATTTTGGGCATTCACCTTTTACAAAGCGGTCGGCCAAAAACATGTTTTTTTGCGGGTCAAACAGCTGGCTAATGGTGCGTTGAGCGATTTTTCCATCTGCTTTTAGCTTATTGTAAATCTCACAAGCCAGTTGCTTGTTTTCTGGGCTGTTGGTGCTGTAGTAGTTGTCATAGCTCACATGAAAGCCTGCAAAATCACTCATATGCGAGCGTAGTGATTCAGCAATCAGGGCTTCAGGCGTAATTCCCAGTTTTTCTGCGCGCAGCATAATGGGGGCGCCGTGGGTGTCATCCGCACAAACACTGTGGCACTCATGGCCACGTTGTTTTTGAAAGCGTACCCAGATATCAGTCTGAATATGTTCGACCATATGGCCAAGGTGAATCGCACCGTTGGCGTAGGGAAGGGCGGAGGTAACGAGAATCTTGCGCGGCATCGTGGCTAAACCGGAATATTAAAGAGAATAAGGAATTATCCCCAATATTGCATCTTACTGCGAGGTGAATAGATAGATATTTGTGGGATTGCTGGTAAATAGCCACTTGTAGGCGTAGATCTGCTGTTTTACTTCGCTTGGTAAAAGAATAAAAAACGTTTTTAGTGCCTTTTATTACGCAAATAGCAATGTCTTTGTCATTTGCTTGGTGTTTGGCTGGCAACACGTCATACGGCTCACTATATTGAGTGGCATGTAGATGCGCAGGCCAAAGTTGCAATGAAGTCATTTTTGCCAAGATTTGATGGGGACAAAACGGCATGGCAAGGCTCCATCTTGCTTGGGCTATGTGGGGTGGTGATCAGTGCTGTAGTGGCTTTATTTGTTGATCGAATTGAAACTGAACGAGCCGATGCCGCCTTTTTGCAAATGAGTGGCCGCTTAGTTTTTTCCATACAAAGCCGTATGTCCAGTTATGTCGAAAGCTTACGCCAAGCCCATGCTTTTTCAGGGGCGAATGCAAATAATAGGATTGAATTTTCTCGCTATGTTCAATTTATGAATTTGCCTGTTGTTCTACCCGGGGCCTTATCTATTGGCTTGGTAAGAAAGGTTTCTGTTGCAGATTGGGATAACTACTACACGCAGTGGCAACTTCACTTTCCACTTATCCAGCTAAAGATGGTGAGTTTAACGGATGCTTTTATTATTGAGGCACTAGAGCCGGGGGTGTTAAAAACGGAGGTATTGGGCCATGATTTTGCGCAGGACACTGAGCTATCTAAGCAGCTAGCGTTGGCAATGACGCAAGAAAAAGAGCTGATTATTCGTTCAGCAACAATGGGGGCGCAACATCATGCTGATTTTTTTGTATTTGTCCCTTGGTATCGCTTAGATTCAAAAATAAATAATATTTCAGCTAAAGGAGGAACGTTATTAGGCTTTTTTTATATGCCAATTAATGCTGAAAAAATGATGATAAGCATAGCGGATGAGTATGGCGATTTTTTTAATTTTGGTATTTTTTTTGGTAAAGAAACTAAGGAAGGTAATAAGATATATGGTTTAAATGATAGTTTAATGTCATTTTCTGAGGTAAGTAGTTTTGAAAGAAATGTTTTAACTAATTATGGAGGCACAGAATTTACCATAAGAATAAAAGGTAATCATGATTTTGATGCTTTGTATAAAAAAAATGACCACGTGTGGTTTTTTTTGATTGGAGTATTAATCAGTATATTTTTATCTGTATTTTTTATTTTGCTAAAAGAAAAAAGAAAAATTGTGAATGATTTTGATTTTTTTATTAAATCAAATAGCAATTTTAATGATAAATATGAGTATGTAATTGATGCAATTAAAGATGTGGTACTTACTGTTGATCAAGGCGGTAATATATTGCAAATTAACAAGCAAACTGCAACGGTATTTAAAATATATGCTGCCGAAGTGATTGGGAAAAATATAAGTTCATTATTCATTGATATTAGCGAATTTGAATTTAATGTACATATTCAGCGCTGCATAAATAGCCAAGATAATACGGCAGATCCTTCCATAATAAAAGTGCAATGCAAAAACAGCCAAGGTGTTTGTTTTTATGCTGGATTGACTTTGTATTATTTAAAATTTGATAAAACTTTGCTATGTATTCTAGGTAAGCCTTCGCTGGCATGGTTTGCGGATGCAGAAAAAGAAACCATGCAAGAGCGCTTGCAATTGGCTGTTGATGCGGCTGGCTTGGGGGTTTGGGAGTGGGAATTAGCTGAGAATAAAATATTTTGGGATGAGGTAATGTATGGCTTATATGGTTTAGATGCGATTCAATTTAATGTGAACTATAGCAATTGGTCATCCTTCGTGCTTAATGAAGATCTATCTCAATTTGATGGTGCTATACACGCCATGCTGCAAGGCGGGGAGCCTTTGTATGAAACGGTTAGAATTCGCCGAGCTGATGGTGAAATTCGTTATATATCAATGCATGGAAAATTAATTATTAATGATGAAGATCAATCTGAGCGTGTCATTGGTGTTAATTTTGATATTACTCCGCTAAAAGCGGCGGAAGCTTCATTAAGGGAGTCGGGAGAAAGGTTTTCTTTGGCAGCACAAGCGGCACAAGAAGGGATTTGGGATTGGAATATGCAGACAGGTGAAGTTTGGTTTTCACCACAATGGAAAGCAAATTTTGGCTATCGTGATGATGAATTAGCTAATAATTTAGCCACATGGGATGAGTTAATTGACCCTGAAGATAGAAAACGCTCTTTACGTTTAACTCAAGAATATAACGAAGGTAAAGTGGCACGCTTTGAAACGACGCTGCGTTTTAAGCATAAAGATGGGCATTGGGTGAGTGTGCGTAGCCGTGCAGTTCATTTAAAAAATGAGCAGGGAGACGTGGTAAGAATGGTTGGCTCACACGAAGATATTACTGAAATTCTAAAGCACGAAGCTGCATTAAATGATAGCCGAAAACGAATGGATTTAACCATTCAATGCGCAGGCTTAGGGGTGTGGGACTGGGATATCATGAGTAATGAAGCCTTATTTGGTGGTAAATGGGCGGAAATGCTTGGATACGAAATATCTGAAATTAAGCCAAATATAGAAAGCTGGACAACGTTAACGCATCCTGATGATTTCATTGCGGCGAGTAAAGTATTGCAAGCCCACTTTGATGGGAAAACGCCAACTTATTCTGCTGAATTTAGAATGCGGGCAAAAAACGGCAGTTGGCGGTGGATTTTAGGCGTGGGCAGGGTGAATGCATTTAATGAAGAAGGCCGACCTTTGCGAATATTAGGGGTGAATATTGATATTCATGAAAGAAAAATGAATGAGGCTGCTTTGCAAGAGGCAACTGCAATGGCAGAGGCGGCAAATCGAGCAAAAAGTGAATTTCTAGCAAATATGAGCCATGAAATTCGTACCCCTCTGAATGCGGTATTAGGATTTTCATCTTTGATGCGCGGTGGAAAACTAGAGCCACAACAGCGTGATTTTGCCAATTCTATTCATACTGCAGGTAATGCTTTATTGTATTTAATTAATGATTTATTAGATTTTTCAAAAATTGAAGCAGGTAAGTTAGAGCTGGAAAATATTCAGTTTGATTTTCGCCATGTTTGTGAAGAGGCGTTTGAGATTATTGCCCCTAAGGCATATGAAAAACAACTGGCTATTGCTTGCATTGTTTTGCCATCGGTGCCTGAGTGCTTAATGGGGGATCCAGGCCGAATTAGGCAAGTTTTACTTAATTTATTAAATAATGCTATTAAGTTTACTGAGCAGGGTGAAGTAGTTATGCGCGTTTATAGCGAAACTATTGCAGATAATAGAGTTAATCTTCGCTTAGAAGTAAAAGACAGTGGTGTGGGTATTTCTGAGCATGTAAAAAAAGAATTGTTTAGCTCATTTACCCAGGCGGACGCATCAACAACGCGTAAATTTGGTGGCACGGGACTGGGTTTGTCGATTTGTAAAAAATTGATTGAGGCCATGGGAGGGGAGATTAGTGTTGATAGTGCAGAAGGGAAAGGCTCCTTATTCTGGTTTGAATTGCAATTTTCTACTGCGAATGTGCCAGATCCCATCAAAATAAACCATCCAAATCAATCTAATAAGGTGCTGGTCATTGATGCTTTTCCTGCTCATGCAGAATCATTATGGGTATTGCTAGGGCGGCTTGGCTTGGAGGCTGATTGTTATAGTGATGTGCAGCAGGGCTTAGCCGCACTGGCTTCTATTGATGCAGATTATATTTTGGCATTTGTGGATAACCGATTTGAAGGTATGAAAAGCCCTCAAATAATTGAGACGATTCGATCTCATAAAAAATGGCTTCATCTTCCTGTGATTGTTCTTTCGGATTGGAGCTGCTCAGAAAGTGCGCATGTAACAGATCACGTTGAGTTTTTTTTAGCTAAGCCAGTGCAAGAGCGAGCATTGCGGCGCTGTATCGATGCGGCTTTAAATTTACCTAAAAAACTGGCTCCGCCTCCTCAAGATCTCCCCTTCGCCATAGAGTCTATTGCTGATTTAAAACTACATATTTTGGTGGCTGAAGATAACCCGATTAACCAAAAAGTAGCTATGTTGATGCTGCAAAAATTGGGGTGCAAAGTGGATGTGGCTGCAAATGGCTTGGAAGCCCTAAATGCAGTGCAAAAAGGCAATTACGATTTGGTTTTTATGGATTGCCAAATGCCAGAGATGGATGGTTATACTGCGGTGGCGCATATTCGTTCACTTGCAGGGTCTCAATCTGAGGTGCCAATTGTGGCGTTAACTGCCAATGCGTTTAAATCAGATGAAGACCGCTGCTTTGCCATTGGTATGAATGACTTTATTGCCAAGCCCATTAGTGTTGAGCATCTCATCCGCGTGCTCTCGAATTTTTTCCCCAACCAGCAAACTGGGCCAGTAGTGTCTGCCCAAAGTGGAGGAAGTATGTCTTTGCCTATTGATGCGACTGAGGTTGAAAATGAAATGGCCAGTATTTATCAAACCTTTGAAGATTTGAAAAAGATGCTGGGCATGGATATGACTGATGAGCTGATTCAATTATTTTTGCCGACCTTAGACGAGTGTATGGCTAATTTAGGCCCAGTGATTGAGTCGGGTAATGGTGACGCAGTGGTGGCCTGTGCTCATAAATTAAAAGGAGCTGCTGCACAGATGGGTGCGCAATCTTTAGCTGATTTATGTAAAAAAGTAGAGCAAACAGGGCGCGATAAAACATTGGATATGGCATGGCCTTTTCATGCAAAAATTTTAGCTTTGGGTAGCGCTGTGGGGCAGCGTTTACAGGATAAATAGTTGGCGCTGTTTATCGCCTACTGCTGAGTATTGGGCCCATATTCTTTAGAGATTTATGGGGCTTTATTTCACCCCGTACTAAGGCTATCTCTACTCATGTTGTGCATGGCTGCTTTATGAATAGGGCGGCACTACATAATGACTAAAATGCACAATTATTTTGTGCGTTATTCCCCTCTATAAAATAGGTATCTTCGTGATCTTGCCCGCCTCCAGCCAGATTCGTTCATGGCTGCAATTAAAACTGAATGCTGCAAGCAAAATATCTGCTGGTGATTTGGGGGGGAGCCCCTTGCCTAGTAGCCGTGCTGCCGCTGTGTTAATTCCCTTGGTACTGCATCCTTCTGGTGTGACCGTGCTATTTACTGAACGCGCCGCACATCTTTCTACCCATGCGGGGCAGGTGAGTTTCCCCGGGGGGGGCACGTGAAGTGCAGGATGCGGATCTAGTAGCCACCGCCTTGCGTGAAACACAGGAAGAGACGGGCATCCCTATTGGGCAAGTTGAAGTGGTGGCGAGCTTAGCAGAGTATTTTACGATTAGCCGCTTTAGGGTAACGCCAGTTGTGGGGCTGTTGCAGCCTGGTTTTGAGCTAGCACCCGACCCAAGTGAGGTGGCTGCGGTATTTGAGCTGCCTTTGGCGGTGTTGCTGGATGTGCGCCACTATGAACGCAGAATGGTTGAGCGTAATGGTCAGAGAGGGTTTACCCATTTTCTGGAGCACGATGGGCGCGTGGTATGGGGCGCGACAGCGGGGATGTTGTTGATGTTGGCTAAGAGCTTGGAGTAATCTTTGGTAATATTTGTGTTGCTTTATTGTATAACTTGCTTGTTTTTATTTTGGCTTACTTGACATGCCAATGTCGTTGGCTTGATGATCTATGACAGGAAGTGATTGATTCTTAGTTGTTAATTGCTTTCGGCAGAGTATCGGCGCAATAACTAACAATAAACCTAGGAGGTCAGACAATGACAAAGCATCTGGTACTTGCAATCGCGCTGGGCGTGGCGAGCTTATCTCAGGCAGCGACAGTAAGCCGTTCTTATATTACCAAAACCGGCTCAGAAATTAGTCAGGAAAAGGGCCGTTACGCCAATCCGACTATCTATATTGATCAACGCGCCTGCGGTGAACCTAGTCCAAACGCAATGGCATGCGGCCCGAGCATCATTAGTGTGGGTACACAGTTTTTACAGTCTCAGGAAACACAGCACGGTAATTACGCCGCAAAAATGGTGCTGGCACATGAGTGGGGCCATTCTATTCAGTTTGCCAATGGTATTAATCTGCGTGCACCTTACCAAGAGCTGCAGGCCGATTGTAATGGCGGCTCATTTATCCGTTATGCGGTTAATAATTTGGGTTATTCGTCTTTTCTAGAGGCTGCGGTGAGCAGTGCTCGTGCTGCTGCCGATTACAGTACGCATGGCACACCGGCTCAGCGTGATGCATTTACTCGCTGGGGCTATGCTCAGGGTGATTTACTAAAATGTTTTAATAATTTGCCAAGATAATTAACAGCGATCTTGCTGATGCCCGTGCTTAAGCATGGGCATCAGGGGCGATGGAGTGGGGCAAAATATGAAAAAACAGAATTGGATGATTGCACTTGCATTGCTGGGCGGTGGCGTGGTTTATTTATGGCAGTCGCCTATTTCTATGAGTGCGTTAGTAAAGGGGCTAGGGTTGCCGCAGGATAAGTTAGCGGCGTTATCCTCCGCTGGGGTGTCGGCATCGGCTGCGTCAACTGCAGCATCGTCGCTGAGCCAGTCAGCTATGCTGCAGGCATCGCCTTTTGCAAAAAATAAAAGTATTGATTTAAGCAGTGATGAGCTTAAAACCGATCCGCATTTAAATACCGCGCTAATGACGCCGGATAAAGAAGTGATTGGCCCAGAAGAAGCTGCCCGTCGTAAAAAAATGGAAGCATTGGGCTATATGGTGCCTGCGGATTATTTAACTAAAGATCTGCAGAGCTTAAAGAAAATGGCCAAGGCGGGCGATGCTTATGCCATGGTGCATCTGGGTGAAAAGTATTACTTTGAATTAAATAAAAACCCAGAAAATCCAGATTATGATCCGCAGACCGATTACGCCAATCAGGCTAAATCAACATTTAAAGATGCGCTGGTGGCGGGCAATATTCGCTCTGCAGCGATTATCTCTGAGCTGTATCTGCAGGAGAACAATCTGGTGGATGCCTATGCATGGTATTTAATTTCTGATCGCCTTGGGGATAGCATTAGCGCTGATTGGTTTCGCTCTACCAAAGTCTATACCGAAGCTAGCGAGCAGCTAAAGCAAGCGGCAAAGGCGAAATTACCGGTATTGATTGCGGAATTAGATAGCCGCAGCAAAGCAGCGAATCGCACGCCTATATTTAAATCTTAATTGAGGTGAGGCTTCTTCTATTCGTTTAAGAAAAAGCTGTAATAAATGATGCTTTTATAGGCTTTGTTGGTGAAATAAAGCGGCTTACATAAGTTAGCAATTGTATTGAAGTTGATAGAGTTGGGATGAAGCGAGCACTTTATTTAACAATACGTGCAGGTCTTACCCACCCTAAGCGATATCAGTGCTAGTTATCTAGCATATAGCTTTAGAAATGGATCAGTCTTTATCCTGACTTCTGAATTATTTATATTTTTATTGGTAATTAAAAGGGCGGGGGTTTCTAAATTTACGGAGATCTGCTTTTTCTCTAGTAGTTTAAAAAGCGTTTGCATGGCTTTTTGCCCCATTAAATAGGGATCTTGTATTACCACGCCATTTAGGCTGCCGTCTTTGATGGCTTCATTTATTTTGTGATTAAAATCAAAGCCATAATGTTTTATTTTACCTGCAAGGTTCTTTGCTTTAAGTGCACGTATTGCACCCTCGGTGCTGGATTCATTGGGGGTGAAAATAAGATCGATATCTGGGGTTCGGCTCAGAATTGCGCTTACGTTGGATTCGGCATCTTGCATTGTTACACCGGCATATTGCTTATCAATAATTTTTGCTTTGGGTAATAACTTATGGATGCGGTCTAAAAAGCCTTTTTCGCGCTCGGTGGTTGAGCCATGCTTGGGGGCGTATCGAAGGAGTAATATTTTTTTTATCTGCGGAAAATCTTTAGCGGCTTGAGCTGCAGCAAGAGCGCCTGCTTCTCTATTGTTTGTGCCCACATAAGGTAAGCTGTTTTGCTCTGCTAGCGGCGAATCCACAACAACAATTTTAATGCCCTTATTCACTGCTTCCCGAATCGGCTTATCAAGTTGCGCCGTAGAATTGGGTGCTAGAATAATTCCAGAATATTTTTCATTAATGTAAAAAGCCATAATGTGAGTTTGTGCATCCACGTCATCTTCTGAACTTGGGCCTCGCCAAACCAGCTCGATATGTAAACTCTTTGCTTTGTCCTGCGCACCACGTGCCATTTCCTTCCAGAAAACCTGAGTAGCCCCTTTTGGGATGAAGACGGCCTTATAAGGGGCTGCTAGCGCACTACATGCTAGTTGGAGAAGAGCCATACCCAACAGCAGTTGCATTGATCGCATTTTTTACTCCACCAACATGTTTTATTTCTAGCAATATAGCCAACCCTCCGCGTGCGAGGGCTTTTTCCCGCCCAGCGCAATTGTGAATGAAACGGCAACAGGCCCTAGGGCTGGTGGTTAACCTTTTGCGCTTAAGTACTTTATTAGTCAGTGCGGCATAAAAAAAGGCCATCCTCGCGGATGGCCTGTGCTTCATGTTTTAAAAACTACTTATTCGTAATCAGACATCGGCAAGCAAGCGCAAAATAGATTGCGATCGCCGTAAACGTTGTCGGCACGGCCAACCGGTGGCCAGTATTTATTTTTTCGAACGCTTTCTAGCGGGAAGGCGGCAGTAGCGCGGCTATACGCGTGTTCCCACACTTCTACCGTTAGTACTTCTACGGTGTGCGGTGCGTTAACCAGCGGATTGTCGGCCAATGTCCATTCACCTGAAACCACGCGATCAATTTCGCTACGAATGGCGATCATAGCGTCGATAAAACGATCCAACTCAACTTTTGATTCGCTTTCGGTAGGCTCCACCATCAGCGTGCCAGGCACGGGGAAGCTCATGGTGGGTGCGTGGAAGCCATAGTCCATCAGGCGTTTGGCCACATCTTCATTGCTGATGCCGCTTAGATCTTTTAGTGGACGCAAGTCTAAAATGCACTCATGCGCAACCAAGCCATCGTGCCCGCTGTAAAGCACTGGGTAGAAAGGCGCGAGGCGTTTGGCGATGTAGTTGGCGTTTAAAATCGCAATTTCAGTCGCGCTCTTAAGGCCTTCCGCCCCCATCATGGCGATATACATCCATGAAATAGGCAAAATCGCGGCCGAGCCAAACGGCGCGGCGCTGACTGCGCCAATCCCTTGTTCGCCGCGCACATAGCCGCTGCTTTGCTGATTAGGCAAAAACGGTACTAAGTGTGCTGCCACAGCCACTGGGCCAACACCTGGGCCGCCGCCGCCATGTGGAATGCAGAAGGTTTTGTGCAGGTTTAAGTGGCTAACATCGCCGCCAAACTGGCCAGGTGCACATAGGCCCACCATGGCATTCATATTTGCGCCGTCGATATACACTTGGCCACCGTGGCCGTGCACGATATCGCAGACTTCTGTGACTGATTCCTCAAATACGCCGTGCGTGCTTGGGTAGGTAATCATAATCGCAGCGATATTTTGGCTGTGCTTATCGGCCTTGGCACGTAAATCGGCCAGATCAATATTGCCTGCTTCATCGCAAGCCACGACCACCACATCCAGCCCTGCCATTTGAGCGGAGGCTGGATTAGTACCGTGTGCGGATGCCGGAATCAGCACGATATTGCGCGCCGCATCATTACGCGATGCATGGTAAGCCTTGATGATCAACAGGCCAGCGTATTCGCCTTGGCTGCCCGCATTAGGCTGCAAGCTTACACCCGCATAACCGGTGGCCGCGCAGAGCATGGCTTCTAGCTGGGCGATCATTTCGCGGTAACCTTCGGTTTGCGCAGCCGGGGCAAAGGGGTGGACATTGGCAAATTCTGGCCAAGTGACCGGCATCATTTCGCTGGCCGCGTTGAGCTTCATGGTGCAAGAGCCGAGCGGAATCATGGTGCGATCAAGTGCTAGGTCTTTATCTGCTAGGCTACGTAGGTAGCGCATCATCTCAGTTTCGGAGTGATAGCGGTTAAAGGTGGGGTGAGTCAGAAAATCAGACTGGCGGAGTAAGTCGCCTGGCAATGCGCCTGCGATTTCTGCATCGATGGCGTCCACTGTTGGCAGGGCTTTACCGCCAGCAAATACATGCCACAGCGCGGCGATGTCTTCACGATTGCTGGTTTCATCTAGCGAAATACCCACGGTAGCTGCGTCAATTTGGCGCAGATTCAGCCCGTGGTTGTGCGCTAGAGCGTGGATTAGAGCGGCTTCTTTAACGGATACAGTTAGCGTATCAAACCAGCTGTTATTCAGTACGGTGACATCCAGCTGCTTTAAGCCCGCTGCCAGAATGCTGGTGAGGCGGTGCACGCGATGTGCGATGCGTTTCAAGCCTGCGGGGCCGTGGTAAACGGCGTACATGCTGGCCATCACCGCGAGTAATACTTGGGCGGTACAGATATTGGAGGTGGCTTTTTCGCGGCGGATATGTTGCTCGCGGGTTTGCAGTGCAAGGCGGTAAGCGCTCTTGCCCTGTGCATCCACGGTAATCCCAACTAAGCGGCCTGGCATAGAGCGCTTGAATTCATCGCGGGTGGCTAAGAAACCCGCGTGTGGGCCACCAAAGCCCAGCGGCACACCAAAGCGTTGGCTATTGCCAACTACTACATCGGCGCCCCATTCGCCAGGGGCTGCCAGTAGGGTGAGCGCCAGTAAATCAGCAGCTACTACCACTAAAGTGCCTTTAGCGTGTAAATCAGCCACCAGTGCGCGGTAGTCAGACACTTCACCGCTAACCCCAGGGTATTGCAGCAGCACACCAAAGCCGTCGCCTGCTTCGCCAAGACCGGTGCGCACTTCAATGCCCAGTGGGGCTGCACGGGTGGCGATGACTTCGCGGGTTTGTGGCAGTACGTCTGCGGCAACATAAAAAATGCTCGATTTGCTTTTGCTCATGCGCATCAACAGCGTCATGGCCTCGCTGGCAGCCGTGGCTTCATCCAGCATCGATGCATTGGCAATTGCCATGCCCGTCATATCGCAAATCATTTGCTGGAAGTTAATAATTGCTTCCAGACGGCCTTGGCTGATTTCTGGCTGGTAAGGCGTGTAAGCCGTGTACCAAGCTGGGTTTTCTAAAATATTGCGCAAAATCACGCTGGGGGTATGGGTGCCGTAATAGCCCTGACCAATGAAATTCTTCTTCAGGACATTTTTGCCAGCAATCGCTTTTAGCGTGGCAAGGGCCTCTGCTTCGCTTTTTGCTTGGGTGAATTCACCCAGCGGCAGTGCGTCTGCGCGGACAATCGCTGCAGGAACAATGTTTTTAATCAGATCTGCACGCGTTGCATAGCCAAGCGTGGCTAACATTGCGGCTTCTTCCGCAGCATTAGGGCCAATATGGCGAGCCACAAAAGCGGCGTGATCTTCAAGATGGCTAAGAGATGCAGTGGTCATGGCGGCAACCGTAAAAGGGGATGAGGCAAAAGGTCAGAACCCATCAAACCCAAACCTCGAACCACGGAGTTTAGGAGGACACGGAGGGCCACGGAGAAAAACAAATTAATTGAAGGTTTTCTTCGTGAAACTCCGTGTTCTCTGTGGTCTCCGTGTTTTAAGATTTGGGTTTCAGGTTTTTTTAACTATAAAAATTAGCCGATGGCTTTTTCGTAATCGGCGGCGCTCAGCATGGCATCGAGGTCGGCGGCGTTGTCTGGGGTAATTTTGAATAGCCATGCGCCGTAAGCGTCGGTGTTGACTTGTTCTGGTGCGTTGGTCAAGTCGTCATTGCTTGCCAGAATCACACCCGCCAGTGGCGCGTAGATATCACTGGCGGCTTTAACTGACTCAACCACACCACAAGCGTCGTCTTTTACGTAGCGTGTGCCGGCTGCTGGCAGCTCCAAAAACACGATATCGCCCAGCGCTTCTTGCGCGTGGTTGGTAATACCAATGGTGATTGTGCCGTCAGCTTCTAGACGTAACCATTCGTGAGTGTCAGTGAATTTCAAATTTGCAGGGATAGACATAAAAGTACTCCGATATGGGGTTAGTGCTAATAAATATGGTCTGTAAATAGCATAAAAAGAATAAAAGAAATTTGGCTTAAATAATTAATAACAAGTTCAGTAGTTTTTCTCAAAACCCAAACCTTGAACCACAGAGTTTAGGAGAACACGGAGTTTCACGGAGAAAAACAAAGTCTCGAAGGTTTTCTCCGTGAAACTCCGTGTTCTCTGTGTCCTCCGTGTTTTAAGATTTGGGTTTTGAGTCGTTTCTATTTGCGTAGGTTTTTTAAAGCTGTGATTTACCGTTGCGCACAAAAGGCATTTTTACGACGCGGGCGGCTAGTTTTTTGTCGCGGATGGCTACATGTACCGTATCGCCAATGGCCACGCCAAGCGGTAAACGCGCCATGGCGATAGATTGTTGCAGGCTTGGCGAGAACGTGCCGCTGGTGATTTCTCCGATCCCGTGTTCGGTATGCACCACTTGATGACCGCGCAAGACACCGCCTTTATCTAGCAATAATAAGCCGGTGAATTGCTGGGTTTGGCCTTTAGCCAGTAGTGCTTCCTTGCCGATAAAATCACGTTCAGTGATCAGGTCAATCGTCCATGCCAGCGCGGCGTTCAGCGGGTTAATGGTTTCGTCCATATCTTGGCCGTAGAGATTCATACCGGCTTCTAAACGTAGTGTGTCGCGTGCACCAAGGCCACAAGGGCGAACGCCAGCGGCAACGAGTTGGTTCCAGAAATTTTCAATTTGTGTAGCAGGTAGCACCACTTCAAAACCATCTTCACCGGTATAACCCGTGCGGGCGATCATCACATCACCAATTTGGGCTGCGTTAAATGGCTTAAGCTCGCTGCTGGCGGTTTGGGTTTCTGGCAGAACTTGCCAGACTTTAGCGCGGGCATTTGGACCTTGTACGGCTAAAATGGCTAAATCGTTGCGTGAGGTAATGGTAAGGCCAGTATTCCAATCGCTATTAAGCTGCTGCATCCATGCGATATCTTTGTCTGCCGTGCCTGCGTTAACCACTAAGCGGAAGTAATCATCGGCGAAAAAATACACGATTAAGTCGTCAATCACGCCGCCGTCTTGATTTAGCATGCAGGAGTAGAGGGCTTTGCCGCTGGCTTTTAGCTTGGCCACATTATTGGCAATGGCGCGGGTCAGGAAGGCGCGAACTTGTTCGCCCTTGATATCCACCACACGCATATGGCTCACATCAAACATGCCTGCATCGGTGCGAACAGCGTGGTGTTCTTCGATTTGCGAGCCATAGTTGACAGGCATGTCCCAGCCGCCAAAATCGACCATACGGGCGTTGGCAATACGATGGGCAGCATTGAGTGGGGTAGTGTGGAGTTGGGCGGACATGGCACTCTCGGGCATGGCGCTGCAAGCCGATTCGGCTTTTTAGATGCAGCGGCCCCTCTGTCCTTGGTACCTGAGAGATTCCAAAACGGCTCATGACGATCCGTTTTGTTAGCCCCTTCGGTGGGCGTTTTATACGCCGCTCTCCAGAGTGTTGATGCCAAAGAGTCCTTTTGCCTGAGCGTTCGCGGGCGTTGCGCCTTCGGCGGTAACT
>NZ_JANXSO010000129.1 GCF_025352645.1 Iodobacter sp.
GTTTACTTTGGGCCGATTCGACTAGGTTCGTTTGATGAGCGACAGGTAACAGGTGCAAAAAATGATTACTTAACTTTAACGCGAAAAGTGTCACCTATGTCTGTGGACTAAAGTGTTACCTATGTCCTTGACCTTTACACTGCTGCCCCTTCCAAACCACCTTTCTGAGCTGCCTGTGCGGCAGTAAACTTAAAACCGACGCGGTCGCGCCACATCCGGCATTTCTGAGCTGCCTGTGCGGCAGTGAACGAGGAGGCGGTGCAGGCCGCAGTCAGGATTGATTTCTGAGCTGCCTGTGCGGCAGTGAACTACCGTAAGCACTTTAAATGTGGCGATCCATTTTTCTGAGCTGCCTGTGCGGCAGTGAACGCGCGTCAAGAACCACAAGGCATCGGTGTACTTTTCTGAGCTGCCTGTGCGGCAGTGAACTCTCTGAGGGCGAGATTCAAGGGCTTGTCAGCGTTTCTGAGCTGCCTGTGCGGCAGTGAACGTGTTGCAAACTATTTTGGGTGCGGTGCTGGTTTTCTGAGCTGCCTGTGCGGCAGTGAACAAATGATTAAATCACTTCAGGATCGCGTTGTTTTTCTGAGCTGCCTGTGCGGCAGTGAACATTTGAATCAGTAACGCGCCCGCCACCGCTGTTTTCTGAGCTGCCTGTGCGGCAGTGAACAAATGCGCTGGATGGTTGAGAGTGCATGTGGCTTTCTGAGCTGCCTGTGCGGCAGTGAACCCAATATGGCGGAGCCTTCTTCTCGATCAACATTTCTGAGCTGCCTGTGCGGCAGTGAACAAATAAAACTCATTACCGGCCATTGGTTTAATTTTCTGAGCTGCCTGTGCGGCAGTGAACTTACCTATACCGCAATTGTCAGGCTTTAAGCATTTCTGAGCTGCCTGTGCGGCAGTGAACAACCAACGTCTAAACATTTTGCTGGTGTGTCATTTCTGAGCTGCCTGTGCGGCAGTGAACGCAAGCGGCTGGCCAGCTGCAAATTGCGCTTTTTTCTGAGCTGCCTGTGCGGCAGTGAACAATGGCGGTAGCATTTTATTATTAACTGGATTTTTCTGAGCTGCCTGTGCGGCAGTGAACTTTAACGACCCTCTTGTTTTCTGCATTAACTTTTTCTGAGCTGCCTGTGCGGCAGTGAACAATTGTGCAGAACTGCTGCACATGGCGTTATCTTTCTGAGCTGCCTGTGCGGCAGTGAACGGGTGACGGCATCATCATGCACCATATCCACGTTTCTGAGCTGCCTGTGCGGCAGTGAACTGTTCGCATTTAAACACAAGTCTTTCATTGTTAAAGAATTTCCCTGCTTTCTTCCAAAAACCCCTTTATTTCACCCGCTTTCATAGCCCTTTTAAATCAAAGGGTTACAAAAGCAGGCAAAAAGAGGGTTAAAAAACGGGAATGGTCGCCACAGGGCTTAGGCCGTAATCGTTGAATACGCCTGCTACCGCTTCAGCTTGCAAAGGGCCTTGCTGGATGAAGAGGCGAAACGATTGGGCGGTAGAATTGCTTTTCATTTGAATAAAGGGCAATTTCAGCCTTGCTTCATTCGCCAGCGGAATACGTTCTATCGCCTCTTGCTCACTTAGCCAGCCTTTACTGATAGATCTGCGACGCAGACGTTCGGCGCTGCTTTTGGCTTGCACTCTTTTGACAACCCGATGCTTTGCACTAGCAGGCACAGATAAGATGACACTGGCTGTGGTGTAATCTCGCAGACCTTTTAACCAGTTTTCTGCCATCAACTGCTCCAGCGCAGCGTGTTTACCATGCAGCCGCAAGATGGGGCCCAAGGTTTTATCTGCCAGCGGAAAGCTCACCCCAATCTGCCCCTGACCTACATCGGCCAAGGCGCGGTGAAGCTTGGCAAACAGGGCGTTAAACAAGGTGGCCACCTCAAATTCGGGGTCGGGCAGTACCTTGATTTCTAGGTAATGATCCATACCAGCCCCTTAACCTGCTTCACCAAAGACACCACCGCGCACCAAAGTGGCGATCACATAATGCTGCTGCTCTGCGGCAGGCACTTTGTCTTTAATAATCCACGCATCTAATAGGTTGTAAAAATCCATTTTCACCCCCGGCTGGCGATACGCCTTGCCACGGCTAGTCACCGAGCCGTAGGGCTCTACCGCAATCGGGCCTAATTCTTCTGAATATGGATACCAAGTATCGATGGTGCGCAATGCATTACCAATTTTTTGCGAGTGCATGGCGGCAACTTCATTTACTTTATAAAGATATTTACTCTTGGTGCTATCCCGCCCGCCATCCAAAACCAACTCTTGCGAAGGAAATACTTCTTGCCCTGCACCAAGGCGCACAAAGCCTTCTACCTGTAAAAAGGCAAATGATTCGCCCATTAAGCCCAAACGAATCACTTCGGCCAATTCGGCTAGATCACCCGTTGGCTGGGTAAATTCACGTAAATTAAAATCTTGGCTATTAAATATCCAAGTGGTTTTTTTATCATCGGCTTTATGAGTGACCCGCACTTCAACCGATTCAGCCCCTACTCGATTGCGCCACAAGAAACGCCCATTGGCGATGTTTTCTGCATAGCGCGAGGCCAGCTCGGTAAATTGGTGCTCGGCGATATAGGCATTAATCTTTTTAGCCAGCTCAGCTTGATATTCCTGATCATTGCAAGCCGATGGCAAAGCCAAATTACCCAATACGCGCAGGGTAAAGCTCACTTTTAAGGTATCTGCATCAAAAGGCAAAGCCGCCATATCAACGCGCTGTAAATTGGCTTTTTGAATCTCGGCATCTAATTTAGCAGGGTCACTGGCTACTGCATTTTTAAGCCGATTAGAAATCGTACCCCGCACATCTTTGCTTAAAATTGCCAATGCAGGCCATTGGCTGCTGATCGCACGATTTTCCCACTGGCCCGCGTGCATCACCGCATCAGAATTAGATAATTTGCGTTCAAATGCCAATACAGAAGCTGTTTTAATTGCCATGATATGTTTTCCTTATTGAGTTGATTTCGCGGGCTGATATAGGTTTTTGCACAGATAGGCATCATCGGTGCATTGATAACGCCAAATCAGTGATTCAATTTCATGAATACGGTGTGGGCTAATCCATTGCCCTATCGAATAAGCTGATTCAACAAAACGAAATGGCGTATTGGCATCACGCGTGCTCGCTACTTCACCTTGAGCATAGAGCGGTGAAATAGCGTGATAGCCCATGCTAATCGGCACTAAAAACCCAGAATCCGGCTTAGGAATGCGTTGCCAAGTAGCTTTGCTTTCCTCGTTTGGATGCTCTTCGCTACTGATGGCTTGGTATTTCAGTGCAGAAAAATCCAACCATGCATCAATTAAATCGGCATCTGGATTGCTCGCTTGTAAAGCTTGATGATGGGCTTGCAATACATCTGGCCGATTAACTAATGCAAAGCCGGGAAGCAGCCTTAATAATTGCTTGCGGGTAAATTGATCGCGCTTTTCAATTTCTTGTGGAATTTCAGCGAATTGCACTTGTTTAATGCTTTGAATTGTTCCGCCAGCCAACCTTTGCATCAGTACTTTTTGAGTAAGATATTGCTCTAGCTGGGTGATATCACCCTTAGTGCTGCCCGTATCAAAATCAAAATCGTAGCTGGTGAAATCGCATTCAATCAGCAAAGAAACATCCATGCTCATGCGGGCTTCTTCGTTAAAAGCGGCCGTTTTAGCTTCTTTAGTTAATGGATTACGCGTCAGTGAAAATACATAATCGCCCCAGCCCGCAGGTTGATAAGCCTGCACTGCATGCTGATGGCAAATCACTGCGCAGCCACCCAAAACGAGGCCATGGTCTTTTTGCAAAGCTCTGGATAGCGCATGGGTAAAACCCAAAAAATTGCTTATCGCAGGAAATCCATAAGTGAGGCCAGCGATAGCGTTGGCGTTTTCTACAGATAAATGGCGCAAAATAATGAGTGATTTCATCAGGCTATTTCCTCCCGACCAACACCCAGATCAAAACGTAAACGAGCCAATTTATCTTCCAGCGTTTTAGACCATTCGCTATGCTCTTCATCTTTCATCAATGATTTGTCATCCATCAGCTTAAAATTAAGCCAGCTGGCAAATTGATTGGCAATATCGCTTTGCCAATCTTTAGCTTCGTAATCAGCTTTAAAAGCCGTATCCCACTGCCCGCGCCATGGATCTAGCCATAATTGCTCGGCTTTACTTAATTGAGATAAAGCGCTCCAGCTACGGAATTCTTCCTGCTCACCCAATTGCTGAACTTCTGCGGAAAATTGCAATAGTGATTCGATCAAATCATCAACAAACACCGCTCGGCGATCACGGCGTGGCTTGGTGCTATCTAGCTCTTTAATGCTTAATAAATAGGCTTTAAATACTTTCGAGATACGCCGAGTACGCCAGCTATATTCACGCCAAAATGCATCTTTCTTATCTGCAGGCGGCCTGGCTTTTTTATCCCAAACAGGCGGACGGCAAGAAAGTAAAAAAGCTTGCCCTCGGCGGCCACTATTGAGCAAACTTATATTTTGAGGCTTAGTTCCCCCGTAAGTTTGCACAGCGACATTGAGATAATCGACCGTGCTCTGCGCACTAAATTTCTCTTCCCGTTTAAGCTTGCGTACCGCCTTGGCCTCTTCCGAATAGCGGCTGGCACTAATCCGCTCATGTAATGCATGAGCCAAGGCAGACGAAAATAACGGGCTGATCAGATGATAACTATCACTCGCCACAGGAAAATAAAGCTGCTTAGCCAGCGCATGGGATCGTAATTCTTTTACCGACAATGCCAGCTTAAAGCCTTGCAACCACTCGGCTAATTGGGCTTCATCTGAGGTAAAAGCTTGTAAGGAAGAGACATCATTTTGGGCAAGCTGATTGGCTAAAGTAACGCCGCCCACAGCTAGTTGCAGCAAGCCTGCCACATCTAAAGCCGCCGCATTACCCACCACATCGCTGACTGGTGCTTGCAAAGTAGCAGTGCAAAGATAAGGCCAAGCTTGCTTTGAATCCCCGATATAAACACTGCTGCCCTTAGCATCGCTATGGGTAAATTTAGGCGGGTGAGTCGCAAAACTGATTTGCTTAGCACGGATAGCGGCATCAGTAAGCCAAGCATTTACGTCGTATTTTGCGACCTCTTCTAAGCGCTGTTTGGCCAGATCAGCTTCCTGCTCCGGCGACTCTTTTTTCTGCACCTCTTTATCAAACTTCTCCAAACGCACATCAGCACGAGCTTGGATGTAGTTTTTTATGAGGTCGGACATGGTGTTATTCATACTCCCTCCCAATATTTTTAATTCTTACATTATGCTTGTTATTTAATTCAATTAACACAAGGATTAACTGAGAAATTCCTGACTACTCCAACTCACCATGCACCCCAAACCACTCGTGATACAGCCATTTTTCTTCCGTAAGCCGAAGGCGGATTTCGGCGAATTTTTGGCTGGTTTCTGCTAAGCCCAAATTTAACTGCTCTGCTAATTCTTCAATTAAAGAACTGGCGTTATTACTCATCCAAGGCTGCACGCCCGTCCCAAGTGCTACTTCATAACGAACAAAGCGGCTGCTATCAACCAAGCCTTGCTCGCCTGATTCAGCCACTAAATAAAACTGCGCCGCCTCGCCTTCTTCTTCCAGATAAAGTAAAAAAGCTTCGTCTTTAGCAGATAGGCGAAATGGCGTTTGCCTTTGCAGCTCAAAACACCAACTCGCATAATTCCTCCACCAAAGGGCAGCATGAACGGCGATTTTTGCAGAGCCAAACAGCTTTGCAGCCAAATGGGCATGCTCTAAATCAACCAAATTATGTTGTTCATCCAAGGGGCTGCGCGCCTGAATACGTGGTGTGGCACTGAGGTACTGGTATTGCTCTGTGGTTAAAATTTCTGCCAAATCTTTGCTTTGCAGCTCAAAACCTTTTGCTTCAAACCCCGGTTGGCTATAGGCAATGCCGTCACCTTTTAACGCTCGGTAGTTTTTATTCAAAATCAGTAAATTGGCGGCTTTGGGGATTTGCTGACGGTGGCGTTGAATGCGGCCAGCCAGTTGAATTAAAGATCGCATCGAGCTGGGCTCGGCAATCGCCCAGTCGTAATCGTGATCCCTTCCCACTTCTGCAACGGCAGTAGCAAAAACAATAAACAGCTGATTAGGCTCTGGGCAATCCGTAATTGCGGCTTGCACGGCAGGCACTTGCCAGATTGCATTGGGATCATGGCGGCTAAGCGCAGCATCAAGCTGCCGCTCTATGCCGGATCGCACCAATAAAGGGTGCTGGCTGTGATAAATACAAAAATGAATGCGATATTGATCAGGAGCCGCTTGGCTCAATAAATGGCGGGCAAGGGCTACCATCGGTTTGATATTAGCCATGCGTACTAAGCCAATCGATAAGCGCTTGCCACTGGTCGCGTGTACTTGATGATGAGCCGTGTGTAAACGCTGTACGCCGCCATAAATAGCATCGCTCATTGCCTGCAAAACATCCGGCGTCGATTTAGTAGCTGCAAGCACCGGCAAAAGCTCGGCATAGCGCAAAGTGGATTGCTTGGCTAAAGCCTTAATCCGTTGAGCCACAAAAACTTGGTGGGTAGCAGTAAATTCAGCTAGATCAGCATGATCACTTTGCATAGATTTGTGTTCATCAAACCATGCACAGCACACAGGTAATGGCCTTGCATCACCACATGCAGCATTAAATTGGCTGCGCCCTGCTTTGTAGGCATCAAACAAAGCCTGAATCAAAGCGGGCGGCAAAGTTGCGGAAGAGAGTAATACTCTGGAGCCCAGCATCCCTGCCCAATTGACTAAGCGGCATAAGGCGGGCAAATCGGCCAGATCAAAATCATCTGGCTCATCCAATACTAAATCAGAAGTAAGCAAACGTAGCATCGGCGCAATTTGCTTACCGCCGCGCTCACCTTCCGTAGCCGGAATCAGGTGATCGATGGTGCTGACCAAGACCGGCGCACTGAGTAATTGCAAGAGCTTAGGAGATACTTTTAGCCATTGGCTTAAACGCCCATCATCCAAGCTGCCGTCGTAGCTGACATATTGATGCTCGGCAAATAAGGTCTCGGCCGATTCACTGCCAGATTGCTCCGCAGAGAGCGCTTTACCTTCCTGAACCTGCGCCTTGTTTAGCTCGTGCAATTGCCGCACCGCTTGCGAGCCAATCAACACTGCCAAATCATCACTTTCCAGATGCAAGCGCGCTTGCAGGGCATCACCCGTTTGTAAAGTAAGTGTGCGCAAACCCAAGGCCACACTAAAACGGCAACCTAATTTTTCATCTGCCAAGCCATACATAATGCGGGCATTGGCAAAGGTTTTACCGCAGCCAGTCGATGCCATATTGACGCCAAAAAATCCCTGCGGCTTACTTAGCTCACTCAAGCCCTTTGCCAGCTCGTAGGCCTTATCTTGCCAACGATATTTTTCATCGTTGCTGCGCTGCTTAAAGCCTTTGTGGCGGGTAATAGCAGGCAAGCTTTGCCGTAATTTAGGCAGGCTTTTTGCCAGTAGAAACGCATTATGGCCTACGCCAATATTGTGCTCGTCTAGCTTTTGCTTTAATTCACGGGTTTTACGATCGGTATTGGCAAATGCTTTATATTTTTTATCCTGCCAGGCTAATTTAGGCTCACCAGCCGAATAGCAATGATCAGCCAGCATCAAAGATAAACGCGCCAAATGACTGGAAAAATTGTCCTGCATCCAGTCAATTTCTTGTAATTGGCGATGCTTGAGCGCCCGCTTAGCAATACTTTGCGCCTTAGCACACCAAGTTTGGCTGCGCATGGGCGTACCAAAATCAAACTGCCAAACTTTTTGCCAATCGGCCGCTTTCCAATCATCAAATTCACACTGTGGTGAATTCCACGCCGCAGACAAAAACTTACCCGTCATCCATTGATTAATGTAATCAACTCGCGGCTCGTTTTCTTTCAGATTAAATTTTGGTAAACGGTGATGCGAAACAATCAGCCAAGCAATACTACGTGCCAATGGTGATAAAGCTTTAAAAGGGTTATCAAAACGATTTTCTCGCTGATCTTTAATCAATCGCTCAAGCATCTCCCCTTCATTATGAGGACTAATTGCAGCTAATTTGGCCAGCCATTCGGCATCGCTTTGCTCTGCTACAAAGGCTTGAAATAAACGCAGTGACACCCATTCATGCCGATAAGGCTCGGAGCCCTTCGTTTTTTTATCGGGATTAAGTTTGTCCTGAAATAAACGATTAGCTTTACCAAAATCATGAAATAAACCAGCTATTGCCGCCAGCAAAGAAATTGATTCTGCGGTATGCCATTGGTTTTCATCGGTGCTGCGCAATATATCGCGGCTGGTGGTATTGGTGGGCACCGTGCCTTGCTCATTAAACTGGCGCAAATTGCCAACAATCCATAGCAATTCTGTTTGATTCGCGCCTTTAATCCAATGACAAGCCACTGCGGTATTACGTTTAGCTGTTTTCTTCAAAAGTTTGCGTAAAGTATCTAAGCCCTGCAGGGTAATGGCTGTTTGCCAAGTGCGATCGCCTTTACGCTCAGCAAATTGATCTAAAATTCGCCTTGTTTCAGTTAAAGCACGTTTATTGCATTGTGAAACCAGCAAAATATTCATTTGCCCACCTGACTGCATGCCAGCGCGGTATCTTTAATGCCATCAATCATGACATCTAGTGCATCTGCTCGGGAAAAGCCTTCCATACAGCGACGGCGAAACTCTTGTTCTTCCTCCCCCGCCATCGCAGCAATAAATGCCTGCGGCAAAATAAGCGCATCTTTAATTAAATCTGCTACATCAAATACCAAGCCACCACGGCGTGTTTTTCCGTGTAATACCGCCAAGCCATGCGGCAAACCAATCACCCAAACTGCTGTGGCCGCTAATCCATAGGCTAAATAATTACCATGATCTAAATAACGATTAGCAATATCTAAACCTGAGCCACGCTTAGCCCGGGTAAATTCACCATATTTAGCGGCATTGGCCGCTAATTTATAAAGTGCTTTGGTTAAACTCGCTTCTTGAGCAAGAATATCGTTACTGCTTTGGCAGTTGTTCAGGCTATTTTGGAATTTATCTAATAGTGGGACTAATTGTGCTTCAGTCACACCAAAGCCATCTTCACGCAGCATACGACTAGATAACCAGTGTTTACGAATCTGTGCGATTCGTAATAATTGAAATGCTTTAGCTGCCGCTAATCGCTGGCTATCATCAAACCAAAAACTAATCCAATGTTGTAGATATTCAGTAGGGCGGTATTCGCTTTGCGGGGTAAGCCAAGAAACATCAACCTCTACCTCATTTGCTGCAAATAAAGGTGAGCCACCTCCTCCACAAAAACCGACTAAGACCCCCGCCTTGGCCAGCTCCCTCATCGCTGCTTGAGTAATTGATGTACCTGTGCCTAATAAAATAGAAGTGGTATTGGCAATGGGGATATTCCAATAAAGCGACTGCTTGCCTTCATCCGTCACATACTCAACTCGGCCATCATTAACCAATACACGACAATGTTGCAAATAATAGAGGTTGGCTCTTTTTGAATGAAGAATAGTTTTTAAATCTGAAGGCGAAAATGAATCCATACATGAGCTCCTGAGGCATTTAAATTTCCAAATCAGAAGTGACAAAACAAAAAGATAAAACCGTGGCTTAAAAAAGCGCTGCAAATATTACTTTCTAACAAAGAAAGGTACACCAGATAGTACATCATCGCAAAATTAGATAAAAAAATGGCGCTGCTTTTAAAGCAGCGCCATTTCAATTCAATTGCGGGTAAATCAACTACGGCATGTGTGCCAAGGTACGGCGGGGCTGCCGGTCCAGGATTGGCCTTCTGGGATGGTTTCGCCTTTTACCACTAGCGTGAGCGGGCCAAGGCGGGCGCCGTTGCCGACGATGGCGTCGTAAAGGATGGTGCTGCGCGTGCCTACGCTTACGCCGCTGCCGATTTCAACAACGCCGATTTTCATGATGCGGTCTTCAAACAGATGGGTTTGCGGGCCAGACCATGCGTGCATCACCGTGTCGTTGCCGATGGTGACGCAATCAAACTCGGTGATATCGGTGGTGTCCATAAATACGCCGCTACCAATCTTGCAGCCCATGCAGCGAAATGCCATAGGTAGCCAAGGTGTGCCGCGTAAAAAGTTAAAAAAGTTGGGCACGGCGATGGATTCGTAGAGGCTGGTTAGCGCTTCGCTGCGCCATACAAAGGAAGTCCACATTGGGGCTGAATGTGGGCGATAGCGGCCTATCATCAGCCACTTTAACGCCACAATAAACACAAATGCACCCACGCCGTAGAGCACCCCAGCGATCATCAGCGCCCAAAATACGCCATGAAAATCTTCCCGCTCGGCTAAGGGCATGACTTTTAATACGGTGAGATAGCCTACGGTAATGATCACCGCCAGCGGCATCACGGTGCGTAAGGCTTCTACCGCACCACGGGCTAGGCGGCGCGCCATGCTTGGGCGAAAGGTAAGGCTATCGGCAAAGCCGCTGACTTGCTCCCGCCGTGGTAATGACAAAGCTGGGCTACCTAGCCAAGTTTGGCCGGGCTGCATCCGCTCATTTGCTGGCGAGCGGCTTTGCACTCCGATCAGCACATCGTCAGGAATAATGCTGCCATCCAGCACATAAGCCCCATTGCCCACAAAGCTGCGATTACCCACTACGGTGGGGCGTAGTGTCATCCAGCCACGATCAATTTCTTCATCCCCTAACATCACCGCGTCGGCAATAAAGCTATCTTCCCCCAGTGTAAGTAGATCGGGCACTACGCCAATGGCGTTGGATATCTCGGTGCCACGGCCCACTTTTGCGCCCAGCAGGCGATACCACCAGCCTGCGTATACCGATGCATATAGGCCGTGCAGAATATTTAGGCTGGATTCCTGAATCTGATTAGTCAGCCAACGGCGGTAATACATGGGGCCAAACACCGGCCAGCTGCCAAGTGGATTACGCGGTAGCAGCAACCAGCGTACAGCGGCGGAGCCCAGCAGCGTCAGCACAATCAGTACCGCACTGGCGGGCATGGCTAGCATCAGATAAAACATAAACGCTTCAGGCAGCGCCACGCCCTGCTCGGTTAGATCAAACCAATGCGCATCTAGCCAATCGATCAGTAAAAAGCTGGGGAAGACGGGCACAAAAAACAGAATCGCCACCAAGGCCGATCCGCCTGCGTAGGCAAAACCATGCAAGCCACGCAGGGCTGGATTACGCACTGGGCGAGTAGGCACATCTGGGGCCAATTCATTGCTTTTACGCGCTGGGGAGCCGCTCCACACTTCGCTGGTGGCAATTTTTTGCCCAACCGATAAGGCAGATAAGCCTTCTAGCCGCCCGAAATCGGCCACGCTGGTGTCCGATTGCATCACGGCATAAGAGCCGATATAGGCATCCTTGCCCACATGAATCGGCCCTACTTCCCATGTATCGCCCACCACTCTAAAGTTTTCAAAATTGACCGAGGCACCCACACTTGCGCCGTCGTCAATACTGAGCAAATCAAACACGCGCACGGTAAGCGCCGATAGGGCCACGTTTTTACCGACCTTGGCCCCAAGCAGGCGCAAATACAGCGATTGCAAAGGCGAGCCGGTCAGAAAATACATTGGGGTGATATCCAGCAAGCGATCGCTTAGCCACCAGCGGAAATAGGTAAAACCGTACAGCCGGTAGCGCCCTGCCGCCAGCCGCCCTAAGATCAGCCACTTGCCGCAAATCGCAATGGCAAAGCTAAATAACAAACTGCCCAGATAAACCAAAATGGCCGCAGCCACCGCCATACCTAAGCTATCGCCCTCTTCACCGGTCATAAAGTGATAGGTAAAAAACGGCGCTAACCATAGCAACATACGTAAGCCAATTAAAAACGGCAGCGTGGCCAGTTGGGCCGTGCCGCATAGCAGCCGCCTCATAAAAGGCACACGGCGTATTGGCTCTACCTGCGTGGTTTCTGGCTGGCTTAGCGCGAGGGCATCGAGGTGCGTAGCAATCGTTTGTAAGGTACGGCTTTGGTAAATCTCCTGCACCGTCATGCCGCCATAAGCCGGATTACGCCGCAGCATAGAGACTAAACGCGCTGCCAGTAAGGAGTGTCCGCCCAGCTCACCAAAAAAATCATCCACTAAGCGCAAAGGTTGGCCGGGGAAAAGGGTAGCCAGCGCGGCAAACAAGGCTTGTTCTGCATCGCTCACTGGCTCATCACTTTCCAGATTTTTGCCAGTTGGCAGGATTAGCTCGCGTGCTTTAAGGGTTTTTCTGTCGATTTTTCCTGAAGTCAGCCTTGGCAATTCGCTCATAAACTCAAAGCGGGCTGGGATCATATAAGGCGGTAGGCTGCGTTTTAGCTCGCTTCTTAAAAGAGCCGCATCCACGCCATCTGCCACTACAAACGCCACCAGCTGATCAATGCCTGCTAACTCGCGCAGCAGCACTGCCGCCGTGCCAACACCGGCAATCTGGCAAAGCGAAGCTTCAATCTCGCCCAGCTCTACCCGAAACCCGCGCACTTTAACTTGATCATCGGTGCGGCCTAGGCACTGCACCTGGCCTTGCTCGTCGATACGCGCCAAATCGCCAGTGCGATACAGCCGTGCTTCGTGTGGAAACGCGGCCAGATCAGAAAACGTATTCAGTAAGAATTTTTCTGCCGTCAGCTCTGGGCGGCCCAGATAACCATCCGCCACGCCGGGGCCGATAATACATAGCTCGCCCGTTTCACCCTGCGCTAATAAGCGCCCATCTTCACTGCGCACCAGCAGGCCGTAATTAGGCAGCGGCGTACCAATGGTGACCGGCTGGCCACGGCGTAATTGCGCCAAGCTGGCAGAAACCGTGCATTCAGTTGGACCGTAAGTATTAAACACCTGCCGCTCTGGCGTGGCCCAGCGCTCCACCAAGGATTCTGGGCACATTTCACCACCCAGATTAATAATCCGTAAGCTAGGAACTTCCTGGCTAAACAACGCCAGTAAGGTGGGCACGGCGTGCAGCACGGTGACTTGTTCGGCATTTAATACCGCAGGCAAAGCATCTGGATCGCCCGTCAGTATTTTAGGGGCCAGCCAGAGGGAAGCGCCCACCAGATAGCTAATCCAAATTTCCTCAAACGACATATCAAAGGCCACTGAAAAGCCCTGATAAACCTTGTCATCTTGGCGCACACCCAACACTGAGTTTTCGCTGCGCAAAAAGTGGCAAATACTGCCTTGGCTAATCGGCACGCCCTTAGGCTTACCGGTAGAGCCAGAGGTGTAAATCACGTAAGCAGGATGGCTAGGCAGTAAGCCTTCGCGCCTGAGTAAGGGGCCAGCCACGGGCGCGGATAATTGCGCAGGGCTTAATACCGCCACACCCGCAGCGCTTAAATCGCCCTCGCCAATCAGCGCCACCGCCGCCGCGTCTTCAAAGCAAACCTGCATCCGCTCTACCGGCGTATCCGCCTCAAACGGTAGCCAAGCCGCCCCCGCCTTAGCAATTGCCGCCTGCATAATCAGCAGCTCAGCACCACGCGGCAGGCAAAGGCCAACCATTTGCCCCACTTTTACCCCAAACGCAATTAAATGGTGCGCGGCTAAATCAGCACGCTGGTTAAGCTGGCTGTAGCTCAACACCTCGTCTTGCCAATAAATAGCAGGGTGATCTGGAATGCGCTGAGCCGTGTTTTCTAACAGATCAGCAAGCGTTTCTGTGCGTAATAGCTCAGAAAGAAAAGGACCACGAAGAATCATAAGGAAGGCTGAAGGACATCGAAAGAGACCTTGATTCTAACCAAGAATTGGTGAAAGGATATTTATATCTTTTGAATTCAAATGGTAGATTAAAAGTAGCTGGAAAACTGATGCTGGCTGTAGGAAAAACCAAGTACGTTTTAAACCCAAGCGAGTAACTTCAGCAAAATATGCGATGCATTATCTCTGTGATTCAAGGTTTAGCGCTATTTTCTACACTTTAAGTGTTTTATGTAACTTTAATTAGTGCATGTGGGGTGAAACCCGCGTGTTTATTCGGCATTGCTCGCGGGTTTCACCCGCCCTACACATTCCAAAACCACGCCAAGCACTCAAGAAATCCATCTACACAGAGCCCATTGAGCAAGAAACATAATCAGGAAAGTTGATGCCAATAGGCCCTTACAAATGCTTGCCCGCCTCTCTGCGGCTTAATGGCGATAATGTATCGCCCATTTCTGCCAGCAACGCCCGAATACAAGTTGAATCATGCCAAGCGTATTCCCTTAGCGCCCAGCCTATCGCTTTACGAATAAAGAACTCAGACTCGGGTGCTAGCTGCTTGGCGTAAGCTTTAAGGCGGGCAACATCGGTTTCACCCTTCCAAGCTAATTGGTGCAGCATGGCGATGCGCCTAATCCAAAAATCATCATGTAGCAGCGAGGCATCCATTTGGCTTTGCTGGGCTTTGTCGGCTTTCACAATCGCCCCAACCACTTTCACCAAGCCATCCACCGTATCCCACCAAGATTTCTGCAAGGCTAAGTGGAGTAAGACAGGGATATCTTCACCGCTTAAGATTTTGACGTGCCTTGCCAGTAAATCCACGGCGATATATTGGTATTCGCGCTGTGGCAAATCCCATAAAGCCTGCGCCTGAACAATTAAAGCGCCCGCACTGGCAGGCTTTAGTTGTTTAATCAAGGGCATGCTGGCAGCACGGCGCGCAGGGGCGGCCACGCCTAAAAATTCAAACTGATCACGTTGATAAGCGCGCATGGCGATGGCTGCAGCATCATTAGCAAGAGGCTGCATGGCGCTGCGGATATGCTCTTGAAAAGAAGTCATGGGGCCTCGAAGGGGCAACGATATCTGAAACTCAGCATAATCGGGCTGAGATCCATCCAGCTTAATCACCAGACGGGCTGTAGCGCAATCAATGATAAATATGCTAAAAGTTTGTGTAAGCCTTTAGCTTACAAATCCCCCTTAATCCCCCTTTTACAAAGGGGGAGATAACATCATTCTTAATTGTTGTAGAGGTCCCGCCGATTGAGGGCCACTTGCCAGCACAAGCTTGAAAAATGAAAAAATAAAACTAATTTCACCTCTTACTTAGGTTTTACCCCCCTTTGAAAAAGTGGGGCAAGGGGGGATTTGCCTTTCAACTGCATCAAAAATCACCAGCATAACGCCTTCTGTTTCTTGTAAAACCTGTCTGTTATTAAATCGCAAAACCAATAAGCCCATTGCCACCAGCGCCTGATCCCTTTCCTTATCATTGGCTTGGTGCTCCGCTTCAAAGTGCTGAGATCCATCCAACTCAATCACCAAACGGGCTGCAGCAGAATAAAAATCAACAATAAAGCTCGCCAAAGGCTTTTGCCGATAAAACTGCACACCCAACACCTGTTTGCGGCGTAGCCTTGACCAAAGTAATTGTTCCGCATTGGTCATATGCTTACTCAAATCTTGGGAAAAAGGTTTCAGGCTAGATTTGTATGGTTGCAAAATCCCCCCTAGCCCCCCTTTTTCAAAGGGGGGCTAGGGGGGATTTATCTTTCAATTACAATTCTAAGCTTCAAAAAAACAAGATATCACTCAGCTTCATCACCAAGTTAGGCTGAGCCTTTATAATCCCCTTACCGCTCATCATCCGCCCCATCTGGAATCATCATGCACCTTCGTCCCTTAAACCTATTTGATATGCCATTAGCAGGCCCGCATATGATTGAGGCCAGCGCGGGGACGGGGAAGACTTGGACGATTACCGGTTTATATACCCGGCTGGTGATTGAGCACGGCTTACGCGTGCCAGAGATTTTGGTAGTCACCTTTACCGAAGCCGCCACCGCCGAGCTGCGCGATCGGATTCGTGGCCGGCTAGCCGAGGTATTGGAATCATTTGAGGGCAATGAGGCGCTCGATCCTTTTTGCCAAACGCTGCTCGATCAGCACCGTGAGCGCAGCCCAGAGATCATTCGCCGCCTACAACGCGCCATTGCCAGCCTAGACGAGGCGGCCATTCATACCATCCACGCTTTTTGCCAGCGGGTATTGGTGCAATCGGCGTTTGAAAGCGGTGCCGATTTTGGCATGGAGATTCTGAGCGATATTGGCCCCGTACTGGATGAAATCGCCGCCGATTTTTGGCGTGAGCAGGTTTACCCAGCCGATAGCGCTTACACCGAATACCTGTTAAAAACTAAGGCCAGCCCAGAGGAATGGCTGCGGGTGGTGTATGGCCATCTAGGCCAGCCCTTACTGCACACCGTGGCACTGCCGCCATTGCCAGACAGCCGTCAGCTGGCTACCGCCCTTGCCCCCGCTCTTAGCAACTATCAACGGCTTTGGCTAGAAAATGCCGCCTCCATCCGCGCCATGCTGCTCGAGATGTCAGCTAAAAAAGAGCTCAAGCAAACCAGCTATAAGCCAGAGCAGCTAGAAAAAGTCTTTTTGCTGATTGATGACCATATCGCCAGCAATGGTGGCTGGCAGGATATCGACAGCAAGGAGTTAGCCAAATTAAGCAGCAGTAAACTTGCCAGCGGCACAGCAAAAACCGGCACAGCGCCCAGCCATGCGTTTTTTGATGTGGTAGAAGAGTTAGCGGGCTTAATCAACGATTTAAGCGGCATTTGTCAGCTTAAAGAAAAACACGCCCTGGCCGAGCTGCGCCGCCGCTGCGATAGCGAGCTACCAGAGCGCCTAGCCCGCCGCCAACAGCTCTCCTTTAACGATCTGTTGCTACGCGTTTGGCAAGGTTTGCAAGAGGGCGATCGCTTGGCGCTTGCCATCCGCCGCCGTTATAAAGCCGCGCTGATTGATGAGTTTCAAGATACCGATGGCATTCAGTACGATATTTTTTCACGCGTGTTTAGCGATGGCAGCACCCCGCTTTTTTTAGTGGGCGATCCTAAGCAGGCGATTTACAGCTTTCGCGGCGCGGATATTCACGCTTATCACCAAGCAGAAAAACTGGTTGAGGCCAAAGAAAGCCTAGACACCAACCAGCGCTCGGTGCCCCATTTAGTCACCGCAGTGAATAGCTTGTTTTTAAGGCCGAAGGAAGCCTTTGTTGACCCACACGTCAGCTTTACAGCGGTGAAGGCCGCAGATAAACCACGGCCAGAATTACATATCGTCGGTGAGGATGGCGTTAGCGCGCCGTTTTGTTTTCAGTTTTTGCCCGAGCCAGAGCAAGTCTCAGAAAAAGGCGTGCAAATTAGTTGGGGCAAAGAGGCCGCTAACCACCTAGCCGCCCAAATCACCGCGGCAGAGATTGAAAAGCTACTGAGCGGCGTGGCCACCATGCGCGGCACAGGCGTAGAAAAAGCCCTCTCCGGCGGCGATATTGCGGTGCTGGTGCCGGATCGTTTCCGAGCCAAAACCATGCAAGATGCGCTCAGTAGCCGATGTATCGCCAGCGTGCTGCGGGTAAGAGATAGCGTTTGGGAATCGCAAGAAGCGCGGGATTTATACGGCGTGCTGGCCGCAATTGCCGAGCCTGCCAACCAAGGCTTGCTGCGGGCTGCGCTAATTTCTACCCTGCTTGGCTCAAGTGCAGCCGACCTGCTGCGGCTGGAAATCAGCGGTTGGGACAATATCTCGGATGCCTTTGCCCATTGGAAAAAAACCTGGCAAGCGCAGGGTTTTATCCCGATGTTTAGAGAGTGGCTGGAATACCACGGCCAAGATGGGCGCAATGTGGCGCAGCGGCTGTTATCCCTTAGCGAGGGCGAGCGGCGGCTGACTAATCTATTGCAATTAGCCGAGCTATTACAAGCGCACAAAGCCACGGGCCTTGAGCAACATTTAGCTTGGTTTAGCCGCCAAAGCCGCAACGCAGGCGATGAAGCCTTGCTCAGGCTAGAAAGTGACGAAGACCGCGTGCGTATTGTTACCTTACACGCCAGCAAGGGGCTGGAATATCCCATCGTGTTTTGCCCCTTTTTATGGGATGGCCGCCTGCTGGGCCGCCAAAGTAGCTCGGTGCGTTTTCATGCCGATAAGCAAGCGTGGTTAGATTTAGGCAGCGAAGATTTTGATAGCCACAAAGAGCACGCCAAGCGCGAAGCCTTTGAAGAAAAACTACGCCTGTTGTACGTGGGCCTAACCCGCGCGCGGAATCGCTGCTATGTGGTGTGGGGCAATGTGGGTTTAAGAACCAGCAGCGGAGCCGCCGCCACAGATGGCCTCTATCAATCAGCGCTAGCATGGTTGCTGCACCCTATTCAAGCTGAAACGGATGATCCTTTGGAGGCACAGAAGGAACAACTCAAAGCCTACGATCACCAAAGCCTGCTTAGCGATATCAGCCAGCTCTGCGCAGATCAGCCCAAAGTGTTTGCCATACAAGCCGCGCCCCAAGGCCGCTTTGGGCTGAAGGCCGCGGCAAGCGAGCCGCTACTATTTAAGCCCTATCACGGCAAAACGCTTTATCCCACGTGGCGAGTCGCCAGCTTTTCTGGCTTAACGTCTAATCAACGCCACCACGCAAGCGAAGGCCCAGATCACGATAACCAAAGCAGCGCGCCAGAGATCAGCACAGAGCGCTCCATCTTTAGCTTTCCAGAGCGAGAAGCCGCCGCCACCGTGGCCGGAACTTGCCTGCACGCCATTTTAGAAGAGTGGGATTGGCAAGATATCGATGCATTAAACCTAGAGGTCGCCAAGCAATTAGAGCGGCATGGCATACCGCCACACTGGCTAGAAGTGGTCAGCCAAATGGTGCAAAACACCGTGGCAACGGCATTGGATGGCAAGGCGCTACGGCTACGTGACATCCCCAAATCGGCACGCGTGGCCGAAATGGAATTCACTTACGCCGTAGGCCACTGTAAAAGCGCCAGCCTAATCGCCGCATTGCAGCACTCCAGCCTGCCTAGCGCATTTAAACAGGCCGCAGAGCAGCTAGATTTCTTTCATATCAACGGCTTTTTAAGAGGCTTTATTGATCTGGTATTTGAATACCAAGGCGCTTATTACGTTTTGGATTACAAAAGCAATTGGCTAGGCAATAGCGTGGCCGATTACGCCCCCGCACAGCTCATCCCCGCCATGGCGCAGCACCACTATTATCTGCAATACCTTATCTACAGCGCCGCCGTGCGCCGCTTTTTACACCAACGCCTACCCCACTTTAGCGACGATCAATTTGGTGGCGTGTACTACCTATTTATGCGTGGCATGGGGGAGCAAAACGGCCAAAGCGGCGTCTACTTCAAGCGCCCAAGTATGGAATT
The DNA here is from genome assembly GCF_025352645.1 of Iodobacter sp. Taxonomy (GTDB): domain Bacteria; phylum Pseudomonadota; class Gammaproteobacteria; order Burkholderiales; family Chitinibacteraceae; genus Iodobacter. The sequence continues at coordinate 19,232 of NZ_JANXSO010000129.1, forward strand.
ATTGGATCAGATAGAAGCGGCGTTGATGGGGGATATTGTAAAAACCTAAAGTCGTCGCCACAGAGAACAACAAACCCAAATCTTGAACCACGGAGGAAAAGGAAAACACGGAGAGCCACGGAGAAAAACATGAGGAATAAGGTTTTCTCCGTGAAACTCCGTGTTCTCTGTGCTCTCTGTGTTTCAAGATTTGGGCTTTATAGCTACCCCGCGTGGGCACAAAAACCTGCCCACCCTACAATTTTTAAAAAGACCCCATGAGTTCATTTAACCGCCCCATCGTGATGCTAGATTTTGAAAGCACCGGCATTAGCAGCAGCTATGACCGTATTACCGAAGTAGCTGCACTGCGAATTGTGGACGGGCAGATTACTGATCGCTTTGTATCCTTGGTCAATTGCGGCGTGCGTATCCCCGCTTTTATTACTCAGCTCACCGGCATCAGCCAAGCCATGGTCAACAAGGCTCCGCCAGCCAGCGAGGTGGTTCCAGCGTTGATCGAATTTATTGGCGATAACGCCCTTTCGGCGCATAACGCCAGCTTTGATGCCAAGTTTTTATTAGCCGAAAGCCAGCGGGTTCATCTGATCCCACGCCATCAAGGGCTGTTTTGCACGCTTAAATTATCCCGGCGGCTGTTTCCAGGCATGAGCAATTACAAGCTCGCCACCATCGCCCACAGCCTAGGTATCCGCTTTCAAGGCACCGCCCACAGGGCCGAAGCCGATGCAGAAGTCTCAGCGCACTTGCTGATCCATATCGCCAAACACTTGGCTAAAACCTGCCAGCAAACCCACATCAACCTAACCCTACTCACCCAAATCGAAAAACTAGCCGCCGCCAAAGTGCCTGATTTTTTGAGTAAGCAGACCAATAAGCCCAAATTTTGAACCACAGATTTTAAGATTTAGGTTTTGCTACGCACCACCACTCTGGACTCCACCATGCCTGACTTTGCCTTTGAATTAAGCCGCAGTTTTGAACGCCTTTGCGGGCCGCAATCGGATGAGTTTAAAACCACGCTGGCTAAGCTGTGCGCGGCGTTGGCGGCGGGGCATAGTTGTATTCGGGCAGCACCACTCAGCAGCCCTTTAATCGGCCGCCCTGGCGAGTTTAAGCCTTTAACTCAGGATAAAGACCGGCTCTACCTCACCCGTTATTGGTGGTATGAAAACTCGGTGGCGCAAAAATTAAGCCAGTTAGCCAAGGCAAAGTGCGCGGTCGATTTGCAGCAACTCGCCCCCTTGCTCGATCGCCTATTCCCCCCAGCTGCCATCCGCCCAGATATGCAAAAAGCCGCCGCAGCCGCAGCAGTGATGCAAAAGCTAACGGTGATTTCTGGCGGGCCAGGCACGGGTAAAACCACCACCGTGCTGCGGATTTTGGCGGCTTTACAAATCGTGGCGAACAACAGTTTAAATATCAAAATGGCCGCCCCCACCGGTAAGGCCGCAGCCAGAATGAGTGAATCGGTCAGGGAAAGAAAATGTGATCTAGCTGTTGATGAAGCAACACTGGCGGTAATCCCCGAAACAGCATCCACCCTGCACCGCTTACTAGGGCCACGGCCCGATGGCAGCTTTAAGCACGGCAAAGATAACCCGCTAGCGCTGGATGTGCTGGTGGTGGATGAAGCATCGATGATCGATCTGGCGCTGATGGCGCAGCTACTGGATGCGCTGCCCGTAGATGCTCGGCTTATTTTATTAGGCGATAAAGATCAACTAGATGCAGTAGATGCGGGGGCGGTATTTGCCGAATTATGCAGCTTAAAAGCGCCTAGCCTCGCGTTTATTGCCGCCTTAAAAACCGCCAGTGGCGTAGAGATTTTACCCAGCAAAGGCGCAAGTAGCTGCGTTGGCAATGCGATTATGACACTGCAACACAGCCACCGTTTTGCCGCAGGTGGCGGCATTGGCAAGCTAGCCAGCTTAGTCAATGCAGGCGATGCAAAGGGCGCATTAGCCCTGCTGCAACCCAATGATTTATTCGCCGAAGCCGAGCCAGAGCTAGGCTGGCAAGCCAACAGCAAAAACCTATTGGCGCGTTGTGATAGCGGCTACCAAGCTTACTGGCAAGCCGTGCAGCAAAACGATGTAACGGCTGCATTTATAGCCTTTGATACCTTCCGCATTCTCACCGCCTTACGCGAAGGTCAAGCCGGTGTAATGGGCGTAAATCAGCAGCTAGAAGATCACTGGCGGGCCAAAAACCTGATTTCTGCCGATGTTTGGTACGCGGGCCGCCCCATCCTCATCACCCAAAATGATTATGGCGTGCAGCTATATAACGGCGACATTGGCCTGACATTTATTCAAGACGGCGCACCCCGCGTAGCCTTTAAAGGGGAAGGCAACACCCTGCGCTGGTTCAGCCCCGCCCGCCTCCCCAGCCACGAAACCGCACTGGCCCTCACCGTACACAAAAGCCAAGGCTCAGAATTTGACACCGTTATTCTATTATTGCCCCACCAAGCCCACGAGCTACTCAGCCGCAGCCTCATCTACACCGGCCTCACCCGCGCCAAGCAAAAAGTAGAAATTTGGGGGAGCAACGAAGTGCTGAGCAAAGCCATCAGCAAACAAGCTACTCGGCAAAGCGGGCTGGCAGCGGCATTAAAGGCGGCTTAGGATTTGGGAATGAGGGCAGTTTTTGTAGGGTGACAATCAGCAGAGCCTGCGACGTTTACGTAGCACAGCGAAGGCGCATTGCACCGCCGTTGCCATAATCTCGGCTAGCCTAGACGCAACCTCATTGCCAACACGGGGCAATGCGTCTGAATAAACCCTCAATCCTATTGCACCCTAGAGAACTACAAAACCACATGGAATACGCCCCAATCAGCTTATCTAGGATGCGCCCTGCGGTAATCCCAAGGTGGGGTGGGGGTGGCTTCTTGCCATAGCCCGCGCTGGGCGGCGCGGGCTTCGCTTTCTGCGGCTTGGTAGAGCGCAAATTGCGTTGTGCTTTGCTTGCCCTTGGCAAAATGCTGGTAGTGCCAGGCGAGGCCTGCTTTTACTTGCTCGGCATTGATATCTTTGCCGACAATCTGTAGCAGCACCACGCTGCGCTGGTATTTATCGGTATCGATGACGGTTGCAACTGCCGTTTTTTGATAAGCCCACCGATCTAGGCTGCGCCGTGACTCGCTGCCAAAAGCTTGGCTGTATTCGGGCGCATCAATAAAAGCCAGCCGTAGTGCGTGCTCTTGATTGGCCGCGTCACGGATAATTAAGGAATCGCCATCCAGCACTTTAATCACCACGCCAGAAAGCACAGTGGGCTGATCGGCCTTACACGCCGTTAATAATAGTAGCAGCACACAAAATCTAAGCATCGGCCCACCTCCACTCACTCTCTATAGCAGGGCTGGCCGATGTTTACTTAGCCCGCAGCGCCCGCCATAGCAATTTGGGCCAATCGCGCCAGACCAGTACGGGGCGGTGGCGGAAGACATCGGGCTCGAGCTTTAGTTTTTCTAAAATAGCGTCGCCGCCAAGGATGGTGAGGCGAATCTCTAGGCCAACTCGTCCTGGCAATATTTTGCCTAGCGGCGCTCCGGCGTGCAGCATTTTTTGGCTGCGCCGCACCTGAAACGCCATTAAGCGCCGCCAGTTGGCGTTGATTTCGCCAGCGGCAATTTGCGCTTCGCTCACGCCAAAGCGCTCTAAATCAGCTTGCGGGAAATAAACCCGGCCATTGGCCCAGTCTTTTTCTACATCTTGCCAAAAATTAATTAGCTGCAAGGCGCTACAAATGCCGTCAGACAAGGCCAAATTACGCGGCGTAGCCAGCCCAAAAATATGCAATAAGATACGCCCAACGGGGTTGGCAGAGCGGCGGCAGTAATAGATTAGCTCACCAAAATCCGCAAAACGGTGTTTGGTTACGTCTTGGGTAAAGGCATCCAGCAGATCGTGATAAAGCTGGATCGGGATTTGATACTGCTGCGTGGACACTGCCAACGCCTGATAGCGCGCTGTTAGCGGGGTTTGCCCTGCCGCCATCAGGGCTAATTCTGCACGGCAAGCGGCAAGCGCGGCTAGGCGCTCTGCGGGCGTAGCATCGCCCTCGTCGGCCAGATCGTCGGCATGGCGGGCAAAGTGGTACACCGCCGCCACAGCTTTGCGATATTTGCGGGGTAATAGCAGGGATGCCACAGGGAAGTTTTCATAATGCCCCACGGCTTGTTCGGGTGTAATTGCAACCATAAACTGAACCTAATTTGACGCGAAAAGCACTTGCTAACAAGGCATGCTATATTAAGCAGGCATTGCCCTCAGGGCCCGTCTGTTTATCTTAAATAAAGGGAATCTCATGAAGAAATGGCTAATCGCATTATTAAGCGCTTTTGCACTTCACGGTATGGCATTTGCGGTGGTGGATATTAACACTGCTAGCCAAACAGAGTTAGAAGCCGTCAACGGATTTGGCCCAGCCAAGGCAAAAGCGATTGTTGAATATCGCGGCAAAAATGGCCCATTTAAAACCGTTGAAGACCTGAAAAAAGTACCTGGTATCAAAGACGGCGTGTTCAATAAAGTCAAAGCTGAAGTTTCTGTAGGTGGTAAAACAGCCGCCCCCGCAGCAAAAATGGAAAAACCAATGGCTTCTGCAGCCAAGGCAGAAAAACCAGCTAAGCCCGCTGCTAAACCAGAAGCGAGCAAGCCTGCAGCAAAGAAATAATCCCTTAGTTATAAAAAATAAAAGGCACGCGAAGTGCCTTTTATTTTGCCCTCTCCCCGCCTAAGTAAATTCCCTTTTAACTTGAATCCAGCCTGTACTCATGGAATGCTGTGCTCTAATTTGCCAAAAGATGAGCATAAATATGACTGATAGCCGCGCTTGGGTTGCTCGTGCAATTCGCACCATTGAAGCTGATTTTAACCGCTCTGCCGATACTCACTTAATCCCGCTCACTTTGCCTGGCTTCCCAGGTATCGACTTTTATTTAAAAGACGAATCCAGCCATCCAACGGGTAGCTTAAAACACCGCCTAGCGCGCTCCTTGTTTCTGTACTCGCTAGCAAATGGCTGGATTCACGCCAAAAGCACAGTGATTGAAGCCTCTAGCGGCTCAACTGCGATTTCCGAAGCCTATTTCGCTAGGCTGCTCGGCCTGCCCTTTATTGCGGTAATGCCCGCATCCACCAGCCCAGAAAAAATCGCCGCCATTACTTTTTATGGTGGCCAATGCCATTTGGTCAGCGACCCCACCACGCTGCATAGCGAATCGCTCAAGCTTGCCGCCGAAACGGGCGGGCATTTTATGGACCAATTTACCTATGCCGAGCGCGCCACCGATTGGCGAGCCAATAATAATATTGCCGAATCCATCTACGCCCAAATGGCGCTGGAGCCGCACCCTATTCCAAAATGGATTGTGGCTAGCTGCGGCACCGGCGGCACATCAGCCACGCTAGGGCGATATGTGCGCTACCGCCAGCACGCCACCAAAATTGCCTGCGTGGATCCTGATAACTCGGTATTTTTTGATGCGTTTGGTAGCAAGGATCGCAGCTTAAGCCTGCATTGCGGCTCTTTAATCGAGGGCATAGGCCGGCCTAAAGTGGAGGCATCGTTTATCCCATCGGTGATAGACAGCATGTTTCAAGTGCCCGATGCCTTATCCATAGCCGCTACGCGCTGGCTGGCAAGCAAACTGGGGCGGCGCGTTGGCGGCTCTACCGGTTGTAATCTGGCGGGGGTGCTGGCTTTGGCGCTAGAAATGAAAGCCGCTGGGCAAAGTGGCAGCATCGTGACCCTGCTTTGCGACAGTGGCGAGCGCTATGCGCATTCTTATTACAACGATGCTTGGCTGGCCGAGCGCGACATTGATATTGCGCCTTGGCTAGCGCAAATTAACCAAACGGCAGAACACGGCGAGGCACTCAATTTACGCAGGGCAGATCAACTGTAGGGTGGTGTGCCCACGCGTCAGCCGCATGGGCAAGATAAAACATGCTGACTATGCCTCTTGCTCAATCTCATTATAAATATCTTAGAGAGGGTGAAACCCGCGTGTTTATTCAGCATTGCTCGCGGGTTTCACCCGCCCTACAGTAATCAGCCAAAGCGTCCTTGGCGCATCCACTTGGTGGCGATCCATTTTTCGCCTTTTAGCACGGGGTTGCCGCCGTGTAGCGTTAATGGATCGGTTTGGCTGTGGCTATTACAGTACTCAAAATAAACCGCCGAGCCTTTCTTTGGTGAAATCGCCATGCCCAGCTCAGGAAAAATCGTTTCACCGCCTTCTTCCACATCATTTAAATAGATCACCATGGTGGATACACGTTGACCGCCATTTTTTAAATGCACTTGGCTGCCAGGATCCCCCACCGGGAAGTAATCAAAGTGCGGCTTATATTCGCCACCCATTTTGTAATTTAAAATTTGCAGCCCCTCGCCGTTTTCAAGCGGCCAGTGCATTGCCTCGGCAATACGGCGATCTAGGCGGGTAATCAATTCGCTTTCATTGGCATTAAAAAAGGTACCAAAGCTACTTCTATCATCGATCACTTCTTCCGCTCCCGTTTGCGGATCAACGATGGTAGAGCGCTTTAACTTACTTTTAGATAAACGCACCAGCTCATCGCATTCTTCTAGCGACAAGATATCGTCCAGCACCGCCACCACGGGTGCGCTCACTCTAGTCGTTACCCGCACCGCCCTATCATGTGTTTGAATCACGCTACCTTGCATGGGAAACCGCGGCCGCTCGGCAACATAGCCAGCAGGCACCGCAGCAGCAGGCAAAGCGGTTTTAGCTTGCGTTGAAATATTCGAAAAATGAAAAACAATCGCATTGGCAAAAATAGGATCAAAGCCCTTGCCCGCCATCACTTCCACCAAAGATTGCGGCACGCAGCCCCTCGCCAAATTTTCCACAATCCAGTTTTGCCAATCAGATGTAATTTGTGTGTTCATTCCCCCATCCTTTTCTTTATATTTGTAGCGCCATTCTTACAAGAGCCGCCCCTGCTGTCATCCTTATTTATTCTAGCGTTGCAAACAGATCAAGGCGTCTCTCTACATAAGATTTCATCAAAGCATGCTATTGCTTAAAGCTTAAGTAGGATACTGATACAAACCGCCCTTGATAAACGCTACAAATTAACAAACCCCTGTAAAAACAACACTCATCCTACTTTTTGGCAAATAGATTTCTCCGCTAATGCAGTTTGCACAGAGCAGCATGCGGCGGCTGTGTTAAAATTAGCGCCTTGATTTTTGTAGACGTGAGACTTGGCTTAGAATGGAACTTTCAGCCCTTACTGCCCTATCCCCACTCGACGGTCGTTATGAAAAACAGCTCGCCGATTTACGTCCTTATTTTAGCGAGTACGCGCTGGTTAAAAACCGCGTTGCCGTTGAAATTGCTTGGCTAAAAGCCCTTGCTGCAGAAGCGGCCATTGAAGAGATTAAACCATTCTCTGCAGCCACCATCGCTGAACTCGATGCGGTTGTCGCCCAGTTTTCACCCGAGCACGCGCTCGAAGTTAAAACCATTGAGCGCACCACCAATCACGACGTAAAAGCCGTTGAATACTGGATGAAAGAGCGCTTATCTGGCAATGCTGAAGTCAGCGCTGCCAGCGAGTTTATCCACTTCGCTTGTACCTCTGAAGACATCAATAATCTGAGCCACGCCCTAATGCTAAAAGGCGCGCGTGACGCCGTGATGCTACCTAAGCTAAAAGAAATGGTGAGCAAGCTCAAAGAGCTAGCCCATGATTTAGCCGATGCGCCCATGATGAGCCGCACCCACGGCCAGCCAGCTACGCCAACCACCATGGGCAAGGAAATGGCCAATGTGGCCTACCGCCTTGAGCGCCAATTGGTGCGCATTGAAAAAATCGAGCTGTTAGGCAAGATTAATGGCGCGGTAGGTAACTACAATGCCCACATCTCCGCCTACCCTGATTTTGATTGGGAAAGCTTCTGCCGCCGCTTTGTAGAAAGCCTAGGCATCAGCTTTAACGCCTACAGCACGCAAATTGAATCCCACGATTATATGAGCGAGCTGTACGACACGTTTACCCGTGCCAACACCATTCTGATTGATATGAACCGTGATATCTGGGGCTATATCTCGCTGGGCTTCTTTAAACAGCGCGTCAATAAAAACGAAATTGGCTCCTCCACCATGCCGCATAAGGTAAACCCAATTGACTTCGAAAACTCCGAAGGCAATCTAGGTATGGCCAATGCAATGCTCACGCACCTATCGCAAAAACTGCCCATCAGCCGCTGGCAGCGTGACTTAACCGACTCCACCGTTTTGCGTAACATGGGTGTGGGTTTAGGTTACAGCTTGCTTGCTTATGTGGCCTGCTTAAAAGGCTTGAACAAATTGGAAGTCAATCGCCAAGCCATGCTTGATGATCTGAACGCCAATTGGGAAGTGCTCGCTGAGCCAATTCAAACCGTGATGCGCCGCTATGCCGTGCCAAACCCGTATGAGCAATTAAAAGAACTCACACGTGGTAAAAGTGGCATTACCCGCGAAGCACTGGCGGTATTTATTGATGGTTTAGCAATCCCTGAGCTAGAAAAAGCCCGCCTGAAAGAGCTGACTCCTTGGAATTACATCGGTAAAGCCGTAGAACTGGCAAATCGAATTTAATACCCTCCAAGCGGGCGCCACGTGCGCCCGTGTCAAGCTATCCCAATACGAAGCTTGTTATTGAATGCCGGAGAAAATGGTGAAACGTAAAGTATTACTGGGCAGTGCAATTGCCGCCGCCATACTGTCTACTGCCTATATTGGCGGGGCCTATGTTGCAGGTAAAGCTGCAGAAAACACATTGCAAAAGCAGCACGAATGGCTAAGCAGCCTGCCCTACTTTATTGTAAAAAATCGTGAATATCAGCGCGGCTGGTTTAGCTCTAGCGAAAAAACCACGCTATTGCTTAACCCTGAGCTATATCGCTTTTTTATTGAGCGCGCAGGCACCGAGCTACCTAAATTTGAAGTCACCTATACCCAGCATATCCAGCACGGCCCATTGCCGCTGCTTAGCCGATTTAACCTACACCCATATAAAGCGGTGGTTGAATCGGAATTTATGTTTTCGCCAGAAACTCAAAAGTTTTTAACTCAGTTCTTTGGCGCACAAAAACCCATTCATATTGAAAATAAAATCGGCTTTAATGACGATGGCGTCATTGATATTAAAGTACCCAGCTTTGATTACGAAGAAGCCATCTCTGGCGTAAAAGCCAATTGGAAAGGCTTTAATGCCACGCTAAATTACGGCGGCGATTTTAACAGCGTAAAACTGATTGCCAATGCGCCCGGCCTATCCGGTGGAGCCAAAGGCAAGCTCTCTTTCGCCTTTAATGATTTAACCTTTGGCTTTGATCATGTACGCGGTAAAACGGGCGTGATGCTTGGCAACACCCAAGCCAAGCTGGCTGGCTTTGATATGCAATTGCTTGAAGGCACACCGATCAAGCTCAAGCTAGAAAACCTAGCCTACGCAGGAAAAATCAGCGAGGAAGCTGAGTTTATCAATGGCAGCGCAAATATCAACCTAGCCAAGCTGGTTCTAGACGACCAACCTTACGGCCCAGCCGAAGTGCAAGCCACGGCCAGCCATTTGCACGGCCCAACCCTTGCCAAGCTTGCCGACGAATTTACCGCACTACAAAAGAAACAGCTTAGCCGCGATCAGTTTTCAAACGAGCTAGTTAAGTTGGTTAAAACTCACGGCATGCCGCTGCTCACCCACGACCCGCTCTTAGCCATCAAAAAGTTTGACGTTAAACTGCCCGATGGCTCCATCCACTTCACTACCGAAGTAGGCCTAAAAGGCTTCCAGCCTGCCGACTTAGATAAACCAGTGGAATTCGTCAATAAACTGCACGCCAAGGCTGATTTCTCGGTACCGCGTAAAGTGATTGAAACTATGGTGATGTGGCAAGCCCGCAATATGTTCGGCGGCCCAGATAGCGGCGTAGCGGCAGACGATCTCGATTATCTGGCTGGGCAATTTGTAGAAGGCCAGATCAATAAGCTCACCGATCAAAACCTGATCCGCAGCGAAAATGGCCTGCTCTCAGCCAAAGCCTCGCTAGAAAAAGGTGCATTCTTACTCAATGGCATCAATGTGCCACTGCCTTGGCAACAGCCTGCAGAATCTGTTACTGAGCAATAAGCTTTAGCCCACACCGCCATCCAATGATGGCGGTTTTTTTATGTTTCAAGACTCCCCTTACTCCATTCTCCACTTCTTTTCCTCTACGCCTAATCCACTGCCACGCCCTGTCAGCAGGCTATGTTTAAATTACCCATATGAACTATGACATAAACATCGCAAAATATGACAAACATGTGTAAGCTTCGTGCCAAAAAAATCAATAGCAATAACTACATATATAAAAGCACTCAAACAATGAAAGTCGTAAGCTCAGAGCATGAAACCCTAGCATTCAGAATTGCAGCCATCTTGCTCAAACTGAATTTAGGCGACGCATTAAGCAGGCAAGCCCTTGCCGATGAATTTAAAGTGAGCGAACGTACCATCTACCGCGATTTAAATCGCCTAGGCGGCATTGTCGACAAACTAGAAGATGGTCGCTACCAAATTGCTGCCGCCTATCGAGGCAAACTGACCTCTAAAGACCTAGAATCCTTTGCCAGACTCACAGGTGTAGATCAGCTATTCCCCAATGCCAGCCAGCGCTTTCTCGTCGCCCTGCTCGATACCTTGACGCACAGCAGCTACCTCATCAAAGGCCATCATTACGAAGAACCCAAGCCCCACGATAGCCAGTTTATTCAGCTAGACGAAGCCATACAGCGGCAACGTATTTGCCAGCTCAGCTACGCCGGTAAACCACGCACCTTAATGCCCTATCGCTTAGTCAATAGCAAAGGAATCTGGTATCTAGCGGCCACAGAAAATCAGCAACTTAAAGCCTTTACCTTTAGCCGTATTAGCCAATTAAGCATCAGCAACGACAGCTTCACGCCAAGCGCAGAAATACAGGCAGAAATAGAAAGTAATGAAGACATTTGGTATAGCAGCGATAAAACCGAAGTCCTCCTCACCATTGCCCCACAAATGGCCTATTACTTCTTGCGAAGAAAACTACTGCCGCAGCAAGAAACCATCAAACAATTAGAAAATGGCGGCTTAATTATCAGCAGCCACATTAGCCATGCTAATCAAATACTCCCGCTGATTAGATATTGGATACCACATGTGCGGATTATCAGCCCAGCTGAGCTGCAATTGTCTTTAGAAAATGAAGTGAAGCAATATTTCACAACGGCTTAAATATTTAGCCTTTGCAAATTTAAACATATAAAGGAAATACCATGGGCAACAACAACTCCCCACTAGAAAGCCTAGCCGCATTTGCAATTGTATTTGTGGCGGGTGTGATTTCGACAGTGGGGTTGGGGAAGTATATTGATAGGGTTAAAAGGGATGAAAATTGAATTTAAATAAAGCCAAAAATTACACGCAATGAGTTTTCCTTGCACAAAATGTGGCCAATGCTGCAAGAATATTGGAAAAATCAAACAGCTTAGTGAGTTTCATCTAGGAAATGGAATATGCATATATTTCAATGAAAATGTAGGCTGCACTATTTATCAAAGCAGACCAGATGTATGCAGAATAGATGAAGGATACACAAAATTTTTCTCTTCACTCATGACTCTAGATGAGTTCTATGAAAAAAATGCAGCTGTTTGCAATAAGCTGCAGGAAGATAAAGACATGGATATTATTTTTAAGGTGATTATATAAATGACAAAAAATGAATTAGCTCTATATATAAATGCAGTTCCACAATTGGAGCGTGAAATTAAGCGTTTGAATTTTTTACAGAAAGAAGAAAAGAGCATTCGGATTGCTGTTTTTGGAAAATACAATCATGGCAAAAGTACGTTACTAAATACAATTGTGGGTGAAGAAGTATTCAAAGCATCTGACAAGCGCGAAACAACTAAAAATAAAACACATCATCATAAAAATATTACTTGGGTAGACACACCAGGTTTAGATGCGGATGTCACTGGCAAGGATGACAAAGAAGCGGAAGAAGGTGCTTTTATTACTGCTGATATTTTATTCTTAGTCCACAATCTAAAAGCGGGAGAATTAGATAGATATGAAAACGATTACTACCATCGTTTAATCAATCAAAAAAAGGATTACCAAAGAAGAATATTCTTGATTTTAACCCAAGCAGATCAAGTAACAGCAGAGCAAAAAAAGCAGATTGTTTCTATTATAAAAAAACAACTTCCAGATATAACTACTTTTGTAGTTTCAGCTACACGTTTTACCAAAGGGCTTGCAGAGAAAAAACAAATATTCATTGAGAAAAGCGGAATAATAGAATTACTAGATTTAACGCAAAGATTAAGCAATGGAGCACTAAGCCTACGGAGCACAGAAATTTTAGAAATTAAAAATATCATCAAAAATGAATTAGGAAAAAAATATGAATCAGTAAACAATCACCTACAACAAGAAATAAAAAACAAGAAAGAAATGAAAAACTCATTTAGTTATGATGTTAAAAATTTTACAACAAAAGTTAAAGAAAGAGGATAAATATTATGGCAATTCCATGGTTAATTGGCGGTGCAATCGCGGCTATAGCTGCTGCAGTACTCTCAGACAATGAAGAAGAAGAAAAAAAAGAGCAAGAAAAGTTACGTGAGCGTAAGAATGAAGAGTACCGTCTTCAAAGGGAAGCTGAAGAAAAGCTCAAGCGAGCCCAGCAAGTTGAGAAACAGCGAGTAGAAAAAGCAAAACAAGAAGAGTTAGAGAATTTTGCGATACAACACGCTAACAGTATTATACAGAAATATGACTTAACTGATTTATCAGCCACACATATTGGTCAACTTACAATTATCAATACTGAGGCCGCTGAAGAGTATTTATCTAAAGCATATGAAACCTCACCAAAAAACAAATCAATACAAAGAAAAATAACAGATGAAAAAAATGAATTAATTAAAATAAAAACTCTTATAAATAACCTTGAGCAGATAACAAAATGACACAAAATCCATTTTTGCATTCATTACAATCATTTCAACATAATTTCGCCAGTATATCTAAAAAAGAAGACACACTTCTACTTAAAAAGGAAGCACTTAAAAAAAGTCTTGAACAAATATTTAAAGTTAAAAATTCAAACCTAAATGAAAACAGCCCATTAGTTAAGATGGCCGATGAACTACACATATCAATTATAAATAGCTTTAAGAATTGGGATATCGAATTAGAAAATTATCGCCCAATGAAATTACTTTCTGAATTATATAGCGATCGTATTATATTTCTAGTCTTCGGCAAGGTGAACGCAGGTAAAAGCTCATTCTCAAATTTTATAACTGACCTTTTTCCAGAAGAACAAATAAAACGATTCCAATTTCATGATGGAAAGATTCAATTCATGGATAAGCGCTTTGCTGAAGGTGTTACCGAAACTACGGCATTCATTCAGGGGGTAGAATTAGGTCAAAACTTAGTGTTACTCGACTCTCCTGGCTTACACTCGGTGACTGATTGTAATGGTGAATTAACTCGACGTTTTACAGATAGCACAGATGCCATCCTGTGGCTCACACCTTCAACCTCTCCTGGTCAAGTACAGGAACTTGCTGATCTAAAAGATGAGCTAGCCAAGAAAAAACCACTATTACCCATCATTACTCGCAGTGACGAGCTGATTGAATCTGGCTGGAATGATGTTACTGACTCTCCAATATCTTCAATATCCAATAAAACTACTGAAAATAGAAAGTTGCAAGAAGAGGACGTCATTCATAGACTCAAAGAATATAAAGAAATAGAATCTACCGAACTAAAAAAAGCGATCTCAATTTCTATTCATGCTTATAAAAGCAGTGATAAAGAAACAAGTGACCTTCAAGAGGCAGGGCTGTCAAATTTATACCAATCATTATCTTTAATCATTGAAGAGGCAAAAGTATATAAAATACGGAAAGCTCATCAACAAATGATTAATTTTCTTGATAAAAAAGTACTCTCATCATTAACAAATGAGATTAGCCCCACGATAAGAAAACTAAAAAAAGAAACAAAAAATACAATAGAAAATATAAACAGACAGAAAAAATACTTAGTTTCAGAGATCACCGCTGCTGTTATTTGTGAAATATCAGATATTGTGAATCGACACAAGGACAGCCAAAATAAAAAGGCTATTGCTACAGAACTAAATATACTCATTGAAGAGAAAATAAATAACACTTTACAAAAAGAACTATCTCAATATATAACAGAGCTAAAACGTACAAATAATACATTATCAATAGTTGGACTTGGTGAATTTGAGGCCATCACAATTGATATTAAACAAGTCAAAGGTAGCGCTACAAAAACAGTTGCAGCCACTGCTGGAACGATTGGTGGTGGTTATGGAGGCGCTTTATTAGGCAATTTAATACCTATACCTGGCATAGGACCTTTCATTGGGTACCTATTAGGTAGTTTGTTTGGCGGCGCAGCAGGCTCAACTGCTGGCGATATTTTTGTTGAAACGGAGGTAATCACTAAAAATGTTGGCATCTCTTCAGAAAAAATCATAAAAACAATAACTGATAACATTAAAAAATCATTACCAAAAATAATCGATGTTGTATTTGTTGATGTTATAGAAAAAATACAGCCTGTAGAAAATATATGCATAAGTATTGAGCAAATCATTCAGCAGTTTTCAATTGAAATTGATACCTTAAAGGGATAATCAAGATGGCTCCATTCCAACTTTTACTTGATAATTTAGAAAAATCAAAATCAATCATCTCAAAATATATCGACAATTCAGCACTATTAACGAACGAGCTTAGGCAAAGCATTGAAATTCGCAAACTGCAAATCATGTTATATGGTGCATATAATGCTGGAAAAAGTTCATTAATTAACACCTTATTAGCTAAAAATGAGGCTATAGTTAATGACATACCAACAACAGACAAAATTGATCAATACAATTGGAATGGCTTTTATCTTCTTGATACACCAGGAGTAAATGCACCAATCTCCCATGAAGAAGTAACTGCAGAACAAGTAAAAAGAACAAATGCAATGCTATTTGTTCTTAGAGAAGGCGATCACGACTCAAAGGACATTTATGAGCGCTTATTTAGCATGCTTAAAAAAGGAAAAAAAATATTTATCGTTTTAAATCATCAGTTAGCTAGTCAAGATGATAAATTAACTGCTTTGAAAAGGATAAATAGCATTCTATGCTCTTTGGCACCAAAATATAACACTACTGATGAAGAAATTGCTCATATCACAGTTCTTCCTATGAATATTAAGACAGCATTTAACGCCAGATTGAAGAGTCATGAAAAACTACTGGAGCATTCTGGGTATAACTTCTTCATTCAGAGCTTTAACGATTGGGTTATAGTCCAAGACCAAGAAAACAATAAGTTAGCAGCTCTAAAAAATCATATTGATGAATGTTGGTATCAACCGGTTATTAGCCAAATAAAAACAAAATTAAATCAAACCGAGAGTCTTGAAATTAGGCATCTTCGCGATGACAGACTCATGCTTGAAGCTGAAAAGACAGCTCTAAAGATTCAATCTAGTCAATACATCATTCAACAAGTTAACCTACTGAAACCCGAGGTATCGAATACTTTACAAAATACGAACTCACAGACTTCTGCAGAATCAGAACTACAAGCTATTTTTGCAACCATGGTTCCTAAAACTGAGTCTTGGCTAAATGATGAAGTTGGAAAAGTAAATAATAAGCTATCCATTCCCATCCAGCATAAAAACAATCACTTGTACAATGTGATTAACAAAGAAAATGCTATTTTAGACACAGTAGTCCATGGCGCAAAAGATGCACTTAATGAAGAAAACTTGAAAAATGCATTCTTACTAGGCAGAGAATTGAAAATACCTATGCTTAAGGGTCGCTGGGATAAAACACTAGGTAATTGGGCTGGGAAAGCAGCGATTGCAGTACAGGTACTCACTTTTTTTTATGATATCTACAAGGCAAACGCTGATCAAGATAGAAAAAACAAAGAACAGCATGAACGTACAGTTCAGTTATATCAGGCAGTCGAGCAAATTTGTACCTCTGTAATTAGTGATATGACAAGCAATGTGCACGGCATAATTACTTTAAATTTTGATAAGAAAATAAAAGGTATACAGCAAAAATTAGAGCTAATATCCAAAGAAGATAGTGATATTAAAAAAGACTATAGTTTATTGAATCAATTAAAGACTGAAATGGCAGATATTAGTTTTTAAAAAACAAAAAAAAGCCCCCATCAAGCAGCCATGTTATTTATGCATGAAAAGCTCATGATGAGGGCTTTATTTTCTTCCCCTTAGCTGTATCAATGCAGCTGCGGATTCACTTCAGTAATCCCATGCCCAATAAATAGCTGGGTAACGTCTACTTGATCGAACTGGTATTTCTCGTTGCAGAATTCGCAGCCCACGTCTACATGGCCGTGTTCGGCCAGTAGGCCTTCAATTTCTTCTTTGCCTAGCATTTTCAGCATGCCGCCTACGCGCTCTCTGGAGCAGGTGCAGGCAAAGCTTGGGAATACGGGGTCGAAGATGCGGACTTTTTCTTCGTTATAC
>NZ_JANXSO010000132.1 GCF_025352645.1 Iodobacter sp.
CTTCAAATGAAACGATTTCGGCCTTGTCAGGTAGTCGTATCCCAGCGTAGATAAAGTCGCTCCCCGCCCGGTTTGTTTGATGCCGGTCCAAGGTAGAGCGGGGTCTAGGTAATCGCAACGGTTCATAAAAAACGTACCGCATTCCAGCTGATCGCCTAGGCTGAGCGCGATGTTTTCGTCGCGGCTAAATACGGCAGAGGTTAGGCCGTATGGGCTGTCGTTCATCAATTGGATGGCTTCTTCGTCGTTTTTTACCGGCATGATGCCCACCACAGGGCCGAAGCATTCGTCGGCCATGAGCTGCATCTGATGACTCACGCCGGTAAAAATCCTCGGGGCCAAATAAGCACCTTTGCCATCATCCAGCGTAAAGCGGCGGGTATCGACAATCTGGCTTGCGCCTTTAGCCAGTGCATCAGCCTCTACCACTCGCACTGCATTGGCGGCGGCCACGCGCACCACAGGGCCAAGGGTGGTGGTGGCATCCAGCGGATTGCCCAAAACATATTGCTCGGTCAGCGCCAGTGCGCGATCGACAAAATCTTGATACACCGACTGGTGCACATAGATGCGCTGGGTGCCGCAGCAGCTTTGCCCAGAGTTAAAAAATGCACCATCAACCAGCGTATCCACGGCATACGCAATATCGGCATCGCTGCGCACCAGCGCCGCATCGTTGCCACCCAGCTCTAAACCCACACCAATAAAACGCCCCGCCGCCGCCTGCTCCACGGCGATACCGCCCGCGACCGAGCCGGTAAAGCAGACATGTTTGATTTCTTTAGCCTGAATCAGCTTTTGCGTGCTGGCGTGATCGGTATGCAAATATTGGAACACGCCAGCAGGCAGGCCTGCCGCCACAAAGGCGGCGTGAATTTGCTCGGCGCACAACGGGGTTTGTGCCGAGTGTTTTAGGATCACCGTATTGCCCGCCATCAGCGCCGGAATAATCGCGTTCACCGCAGTCAGCAGCGGGTAATTCCACGGTGCCACCACCAGCACCACGCCCAGCGCTTCGCGGCGGATAAAGCGGTTAAAGCCATCGATCGGCGTTGGCCGGATATCAGCCAATGCCTCAGGCGCAATCGCCATCATATGCCGCGCCCGAGTATCAAAACCAAGCACTTCATTGGGTGTATAGCGAATAGGCCGGCCAATCTGGCGCGTAATCGCTTCTGCAATCGCATCCTTATTGGCAGTAAAACCATCCACCGCTCGGCTCAGCACCGCCGCACGCTCCAGCAGAGAAACCTGCCGCCAATCCCGCTGGGCAATCTTGGCACGGCGTAAAGTAGCCGCGATATGGTGCTCATCGGCATAAGCACGCCGCACCACTTCGCTACCATCGATAGGACTCATCGTAATCAGTTCAGACATAGCTACTCCGGGTGGGTGGAATGGTTTTTAAAAAAATTCTTTAAAAAGATCTGTAGACACAGAGAAAACTGAGCACACGAAGAACACAGAGAAAAATCTTCATAGGAAACCCTTGTAGGGTGAGCACAATGGTTTATCGTGCCCACGCGGAGAATCACGCACAGCCCGCGTGGGCAAAAAACTCGCCCACCCTACATTCCTGTCCTCTATGCCCACAGACCTTTTTCAGCGTCAGATAATTTCAAAATAGCGTTTTAATTCCCAATCCGTTACATGTTTGCGGAATTCTCTTTCTTCCCATTCGCGCGTGGCGACAAAGTGATTCACAAAGGGCGTGCCAAAGAGGGCTTGGGCGGCTTCGGATGCTTTTAGGCGCTTTGCGGCTTCCCCAAGGGTATTGGGCAGGTGTAAGCGATCTGGAAAGGTTTGGGTATAGGCATTACCCACCACCATTTCTTCTGGCTCCCACTGATGCTCAATGCCGTAGAGGCCTGCGCCAAGTGCTGCGGCAAGGGCGATATAGGGATTGGCATCTGCCGAGCCGATGCGTACTTCCACCCTTTGCGATTTAGCCGATCCGGGGATCAGCCGCAGTGCGGTGGTGCGGTTTTCTAGGCCCCATGTGGCATCCAGTGGTGCCCAGTAGCCTGGCACCAGCCGTGAATAGCTATTCACTGTCTGACCAAACATCGCCATAAATTCAGGTAACAGCCTTTGCACCCCAGCTAAAAAGTGCCGCTGGGTTTTGCTCATATTGTGTGGCTGGGTAGGATCATAAAACACCGATTTGCCGGTTTTAATATCATTTAAAGATAAATGAATATGGCCGCTTTGCCCCGGTAGCTCGGCCGACCATTTGGCCATAAAGGTGGCCATCAGATTATTCTGCTGCGCCAGCACCTTACAGAAAGTTTTAAATAAGAAAGCTTTATCCCCAGCGCGGCTGGCTTCATCCACGGCAATCGCGGCCTCTAATACGCCTGGGCCGGTTTCGGTGTGCAGGCCCTCAATGCCCATATCCATGGTTTCACACAGCTTGAGCAGCTGATGATAAAAATCGGCATGCACCGTGCTGCGCAAAATGGAATATCCAAAATAACCTGGCGTCCAAGGGATAAGGTTTTGATAGTTTTTAGCCCGCACTGATTCTGGCGTTTCTTTAAACACAAAGAATTCGTACTCCAGCGCGGAATAAGCCAGATACCCCATATCAGCGGCTTTTTTAACGATGCGGCTTAAAAGCTGGCGCGGGCAAATGGCTTCGGCGTCGCCACTGAATTCGCCCAAGAAAAACAGCATCGGCTTGCCATCAACCATTTCTAGCGGCAGCTCACGGCAGCTTTCGGGAATAATATGCGCCTGAGCATCGGGGTAAGCAGTGTGCCAGCCGGTGTATTCCACATTGTCATAGAGCTGATCGTTGCTATCCCAACCCATCACCACATTGCAAAAACAAAGACCGCCTTTGAGTATGGAAAAAAACTTTTCTTTCGATACATATTTGCCACGCATCACGCCATCGATATCAGATATCCCCACTTTGATATGGCTCAGTCCGCTGGCTTCCACCACGGCAATTGCATCTTCTATTGTTTTCACTTCACGAGCTTGCATAACGATCCCCTAATGCGATAAATGTGCTGAGCATGCGCGTGGGCACAGAAACGAGCCCACCCTACATCGATCTACTCCCCTACCGTCACCAACATTTCATCATGCGGTGCGTCG
This sequence comes from Iodobacter sp., assembly GCF_025352645.1. Lineage (GTDB taxonomy): Bacteria > Pseudomonadota > Gammaproteobacteria > Burkholderiales > Chitinibacteraceae > Iodobacter. The sequence continues at coordinate 3,106 of NZ_JANXSO010000132.1, forward strand.
TCTCTTGCCTGGCGGGTGGCTAAGAAATAAACATAGCCGCCAGCCATAAAGCCAATAAAGATGGCGAAAATGGTCTGGTTAAAATAAATCATTGCAACTAAAGCAACCAAAGCTAAAACCAGCGCCACACAAGGAAAGAGCGGGTAAAAAGGCACGCTATAAGGGCGCTCTAAAGCAGGCTCGCTACGGCGTAATTTAAACAGGGCTGCCATAGAGATGATGTACATCACGATTGCACCAAATACCGACATGGTGATAATCGCGGCGGTAAGCGACATACCTTGCAGCTGGATCACCGAATCCGCATAAATGGCCGCCACACCCACCACACCACCCGCCAAAATCGCCCAGTGTGGGGTTTGAAAGCGCTGATTCACTTTGGCTAGCACGCTAGGCAAATAACCCGCCCGCCCTAGCGCATAGATCTGCCGTGAATAGCCCATGATAATGCCGTGAAAAGAGGCAATCAGCCCAAATAGCCCAATCCACACCAGCATATGCAGCCAGCCTGAATTCGTCCCAACCACCATTTGCATAGCCTTAGGTAAAGGCTCGTTGATATTAGCCAACTGACGCCAATCCCCCACACCGCCCGCAAACACCATCACACCAATGGCCAGCACCACCAACGTTAAAATGCCGCTGATATAGGCACGAGGAATCGTTTTACGTGGGTCTTCTGCTTCTTCTGCCGCCATGGCCGCGCCTTCAATCGCTAAAAAGAACCAGATGGCAAAGGGAATAGCTGCAAACATGCCGCTAATGGATGCACTACTAAAATGATCCGCTCCAGACCAGCCGTGGGCCATAAAATTGCTCCATGCAAAGCCTGGCGCCACCACGCCCATAAACACCATCAGCTCTAAAATTGCCAAGATGGTGACACAAAGCTCAAAAGTTGCCGCAATGGTCACTCCAATCACATTCAAAAACATAAACACGATATAAGCACCCAAAGCCGCGTGTTTTGGGTCTAAGCCAGGAAACTGCACGCCTAAATAAGCGCCAATCGCCAGTGCAATGGCGGGCGGGGCAAACACAAATTCGATCAGGGTGGCCATGCCAGCGATATAACCACCTGTGGGGCCAAAGGCGCGCCTTGCATAAGCGAACGGCCCGCCTGCATGGGGAATCGAGGTGGTTAGCTCGGTATAGCTAAAAATAAAAGTGGTATACATGGCCGCAATGATCAGGGAGGTGATCATAAAACCCAGCGTGCCCGCCTTATCCCAACCATAACTCCAGCCAAAATACTCGCCCGAAATCACCAAACCCACCGCAATGCCCCAGAGGTGGATGGTTTTCAGCGAGCGCTTTAACTCCCGTTTAACTTGCTCTGCCATGATGTTTCCTTTATCAAAAAGTGAAAGCACTCGCATACAGAAACTAAATCGCGGCCAAAAACAAACTAAAAGCTGCGACTGAAAGCTGTGATGTCAGTTTATGGCGGGGGAATTTATGACGACAAGCACTATCGTTTTAGCTTATTTATTACTATTGCTTACACTTATCTTTGCGCGTTGCAACAATAATCTTTCAAGGCGGAGGAAATTAATAACAGAAGTTAGGCACAGTTGAACCTAAATCTTCAACCACGGGAGGGCGTGGAGAACACAGCGTTTCACAGAAAAAAGGGAATATTAAATTGAGACATTATTTGAGTTTTAAGCGTTTTTAAGCTCAAACACAGGGCTTGAAAAACCCTTTAAATATAAGAAATAAGGCAGGGTTTCGGCAAGCATGGCGCTGCCTAGCATTAGTTTTAAGGCTAATCAAAAAGCGGAGGGGAGGGTAATCCCCCCACAAAACCAGCTCATTTCTAAGTAGAATTTTCTCGCAGTCTTTGAGGAGCTCTACATGAAAGCAGCACGTTATTCAGATAGCCAGATTATGGCGATTTTAAAGCAAGCCGAAGCCGGTTCGACCGTTCC
>NZ_JANXSO010000051.1 GCF_025352645.1 Iodobacter sp.
CACTTCTTTCAAGCTTGAGAGACTGGGGGAAAAAGAGTGAGTCTTTACGAGAGCCCCCAAGGAAAAAACGTATCTCCCAAGCTAAATTACGACGGCGTAGCCAGTTTGGTTAGCGCACATGGGGTTGCACCCGCCCTACGAATGGCAGACTGCTTAAGTTGATAGGATTGAGGTGAAGCCCGCGTATTTATTGAGCATTGCTCGCTGTAAAAAATGCATTTACATCGGCGTTATTGAGCAAGAGGCATCGCCAGGTTAAATATAGGGTGGGCACGCTTTTGTGCCCACGCGTTAATATGCAAATGGCACTATTTGTATTTAAATAAGGAATAAAAAATGGCAATCGTGGTCACCGGAGCGGCAGGGTTTATTGGCTCAAATATTATCAAGGGCCTGAATGCACGTGGCGAAACCGATATTATTGCGGTAGATGATTTAAGCCTACCAGGTCAATTTAAAAACTTAGTGGATTGTCAGATTAGTCACTATGCAGATAAAGAAGATTTTATTGCTGATCTCAGTGATGGCCATTATGACGGCGAAATCACCGCTATTTTCCATCAAGGCGCGTGCTCGGATACCATGGAGCATAATGGCAAGTATATGATGGATAATAACTATCAATATACGCTGGCCTTATTCGACTGGTGTCAGGCCGAGGAAGTGCAGTTTTTATATGCTTCTAGTGCAGCAACATATGGCAATGGCGATAATGGCTTTATTGAAACGCCAGATTGCGAAGCGCCATTGAATGTATATGGTTATTCTAAATTGCTCTTCGATCAAGTATTACGCCAGCGCATGAATGAATTAACCGCGCAGGCTGTCGGTTTTAGATACTTTAATGTTTACGGCCCGCGTGAGCAGCATAAAGGCCGTATGGCTTCAGTGGCTTTTCATCACTTTAATCAATATAAAGAGAGTGGTAAAGTTAAATTATTTGGCGAATACGCGGGTTACGCTAATGGTGGCCACACCCGTGATTTTATTTCGGTTGAAGATGTGGTTAAAGCCAATTTATGGTTTATGGATAACCCAGAAATCTGCGGCATTTATAATCTAGGTACAGGCCAATCCCAGCCCTTTAATGATGTGGCATTGGCGGTGGTTAATGCTTGCCGCACCCATGAGGGTAAAGCTGCGCTCACTTTAGATGAAATGGTGGCGCAGGGCGTGCTGGAATACATTGAGTTTCCTGATGCTTTGAAGGGTAAATATCAAAGCTTTACTGAGGCGGATACCACTTTACTAAGGGAATCTGGCTACGATGAGGATTTCTTGACAGTAGCAGAAGGTGTGGGCCGTTATGTAGAGGTTTTATTGCAAAAATAAGCCGCCCAAATAAGGGAAAAGCCGCGCGGTTTGCTTGGCTTTTCCCTTCTATATAGCACTTCAGCCCGCGTTTTTTGCACTTTATTACTTAGCTTTTGCACCTTGTCGCTTACACCTACTCAACCCTGTTTTTGCCTATTACAGTGTAATGATCAACACAGCGTAATGGAGTCAAAATCATGCGGTTCACTTCACATCTATTAGTTTTGTTTATTGTGGCCTTGGTGCACATTGCAATCTATATGGCAATTGTTAATGCGCATGAAGAAAGCATAAGAGACGCTCAGGTTTCTACGCTGACGTCCCCGTCTTATCAAGTTGCTTGGAATAATAAATAAGGGCGTTCAATGCATAGTTTTAATAAAGCACTATCCCGTGGCGCTTGCACTTATAAAAAATGCCGCACTTTTGTTAGTGCGGCATTTTTTTTATGACAGCTTTTTTAGCTATTGGCTTTGGCTAGCTGTGGTTTAAGCATTTTCTCTTCACGTTTGGTTTTGTTGGCAGGGGTGTCGTTTAGCATGGTCAATGCCAGTAAAGCCATGGCAGCGATACATGAGCCGATCAGTAGCATAAAGCCACCATCCCAACCAAAATGATCCACCGTGTAGCCCACCACGGCACTGGCCGCTACTGATCCGCCAAGGTATCCGAACAGCCCAGTAAATCCGGCGGCGGTTCCGGCGGCTTTTTTGGGCGCTAGTTCTAAAGCATGTAGGCCAATGAGCATGACTGGGCCGTAGATAAAGAAGCCAATGGCAATCAGTGCCAGCATATCAACGGTTGGGTTGCCCGCTGGGTTTAGCCAGTAAACGATCGTGGCAATGGTCACTAAGCCCATAAAGAACAAACCCGTTGCGCCGCGGTTGCCTTTAAATACTTTGTCTGACATCCAGCCGCAAAGTAGGGTGCCTGGAATACCGGCCCATTCAAACAGAAAGTAGGCCCATGATGATTTGTCGACTGAAAACTGCTTGGCTTCTTTTAAGTAAGTTGGGGCCCAATCCAATACGCCGTAGCGGAGTAAATAGACAAATACATTTGCAAAGGCGATATACCAGAGCAGTTTATTAGGCAGGATGTATTTTTTAAATATTTCTTTGGCGCTCAGCTCAATTTCATGCTCAGCGTTATAGTCTTTTGGATAGTCGTTTTTATATTCTTCAACCGGAGGCAGGCCGCAGGATTGCGGCGTATCACGCATCACCACAAAAACCAAGACGGCAATGGCAATGGCCGCCGCCGCAGGTACATAAAATGCCGAACGCCAATCGTTGAACCAGCCCATACCTAAAATAAATAGCGGGCCTATCATACCGCCGCCAACATTATGTGCGCAGTTCCATACCGAAACGACCGAGCCACGTTCTTTCTGACTCCACCAATGCACCATAGTGCGGCCACACGGTGGCCAGCCCATGCCTTGCACCCATCCATTTAGAAACAGCAGTACAAACATAATGGTGACGCTGGACGTGGCCCATGGAACAAAGCCCATAAACAGAAAAATAGCCGCAGAAAGGAGTAAGCCCATGCATAAAAAGATACGGGGGTTTGAGCGGTCTGAAACCGCCCCCATCAGGAATTTAGATATCCCATAAGCAATGGCTACGCCGGACATGGCAACGCCTAAATCGCCACGAGAAAAACCTTGCTCAACTAAATAAGGCATGGCAAGTGAGAAGTTTTTACGTACTAAGTAATAACCAGCGTAACCCAAAAAAATACCGAGGAAGAGTTGCCAGCGCAGCCGTTTATAGCTGCTGTCGATCTTTTCTTCGTCCATACGGGTGATATGGGGGGCGGGCTTTAAAAATTTAAACATCTGAGCGCTCCTTATCATGCGTCATGAAAGCCGCATTGGTTAAGCGAGGAGTGGGCCAGCCAAGTGGCTGGCCGGAAGATTTAGTGAATGCCGTGAGCCAGTGCAGCAAGCACCGCACCGATGATTGAGCCAACCACGGGCACCCATGCGTAGCCCCAGTCGCTGTTTCTTTTTCCGGAAATAGGCAGCAGGGCGTGCATGATGCGTGGGCCTAAATCACGAGCTGGGCTCATGGCGTAGCCCGTTGTGCCGCCTAGTGATACACCAATCCCCAGTACTAATAAGGCAACGGGCAGGGCATCCATCGCGCCAAGGGACATTTTTGGTGAAACCATGCTTAAGATCGCAAATACCAAGACAAAAGTCGCGACGATTTCAGAAACCAAATTGCCTGGTAGGCTGCGAATAGCTGGGCCAGTGCAAAAAACCGCCAGCTTTAGATCGCTGTCTTCAGTGCTTTCAAAGTGCTTGCGATACATTAACCACATCACTAAGGCACCGGCCATGCCGCCTAACATTTGTGCCACGATATAACCTGCCACATTGCCCCAGGCAAATTTGCCTGCTACAGCCAAGGCAATAGTTACGGCGGGGTTAAGGTGGGCACCACTAATGGCCGCCACGCTAAATACGCCCACAAACACGGCCATTGCCCAACCAAAGGCAATGACAATTAAGCCGCTATTTTGCCCCTTGGTTTTATTCAGTAATACATTGGCAACCACGCCATTGCCTAATAAGACTAGGAGCGCGGTGCCAATAAACTCGGCAATTAATGGAGTCATTTTGTAGATCCTTAATGCCCTGCCAGCTTGGCAGGGTTTTAATAAAAAAATCAAACCGCTTCGTGGTTAGCCCATGTCTTAGTGGCTTCTACCGCGCGATGCCAACCTTTTAGGTATTGCTGGGATGTTTCTGCCGGCATTTCGGCGCTAAAGCGCTTATCTAATTGCCATTGGCTTTGCACATCGTCAATGCTTTTCCAGTAGCCCACGGCAAGGCCCGCTAGATAAGCCGCACCGAGTGCGGTGGTTTCGGTGATTTTGGGGCGAATCACATCTGTGCCTAAAATGTCGGCTTGAAATTGCATTAAGAGTGGGTTGACGCTGGCACCACCATCGACGCGTAACTCTGGAATACTGATGCCGGCATCGGCTTCCATCGCCTTGAGAACGTCAGCGGTTTGATAGGCAATGCTATCCAGTGCTGCACGAGCGATATGGGCTGATTTAGTGCCTAGCGTTGCGCCAAATAGAGAGCCACGTGCGTCTTGATTCCAGTGTGGTGCGCCAAGTCCTGCAAAGGCAGGTACTAAATAAACGCCGTCGCTATCGCTGACTTGGCCTGCTAGCTCATTCACTTCGGATGATTTGCTGATCATGCCAAGGCCGTCGCGCAGCCATTGCACCACCGCGCCGCCAATAAAAATACTGCCTTCCAGCGCGTATTCCACGCGATCGCCAATTTGCCAAGCGATAGTGGTGATGAGATTGTTGTTAGAGATGATGGGTGTTACACCGGTATTCATCATCATAAAGCAGCCCGTGCCGTAGGTATTCTTAACCATGCCGGGGCGGGTGCATTGCTGGCCAAATAGCGCCGCTTGTTGATCGCCTGCAATGCCAGATAAAGGCACGCGGCTACCTAGGGTGGCTTCGTGGGTGTAGCCATAAATTTCGCTGGATGAGCGCACTTCCGGCAGCATGCTGGCGGGGATATCCATCAGCTCTAGTAGGTCTTTATCCCAGCTTAGGGTTTGTATATTAAACAGCATGGTGCGAGACGCGTTAGATACATCGGTGACATGCACTTCGCCTTGGGTGTAATTCCAGATCAGCCAGCTATCAATCGTGCCAAAGGCTAGTTTGCCTGCGTTAGCTAGCTCACGAGCGCCCGCTACATTATCTAAAATCCACTTGATTTTGCTGCCAGAGAAATAGGCATCGACCGGTAGGCCGGTTTTGGCGCGGATGGATGCTTCTAAACCCTGAGCCTTGATTTCATCGCAATACTGCGCGGTGCGGCGGTCTTGCCAAACAATGGCGTTATACACCGGCAGGCCAGTTTCGCGATTCCATACCACGGTGGTTTCGCGTTGATTCGTGATGCCGATGCCCGCTAATTGGGTGCTGTCAATATTGGCGCGGGTAATGGCTTCGTGTGCCACGGTAGATTGACCAATCCAAATCTCGAGTGCGTCGTGCTCAACCCAGCCTGGCTGAGGGTAGATTTGTTTGAATTCTTTTTGCGCCATCGAGATGATGTCGCCTGCCTGGTTAAACAAAATTGCGCGTGAACTGGTTGTTCCTTGGTCAAGCGCCAAAATGTATTTTTCTTTCACTTTTATCCCCTTTGCATCTTGCGGCAAGCGATGTGTTAATTGGTGTGCATTTTGTGTTTAAGGCCCCGTATCTCTGGCGGATGGGTGGCCCATAAGACTAGAAAGGTGGCTGTTGCCGGTAAATGTTACTTTCTGATCATTTTTGATTTTAATCGTTGTAACGATGATTTATATCAGGGAATGCCGCAGCTTGTAATCGATCTTTTCTGACTACAAAAGCGCTAAGGCGAGTATTCCCAAGGGATGTAAGCAAAAAAAGTGTTTTTTTGTTTGTTGCATTTTTATGCGAAATGGAACAAATAAAATAAAAATTCCTGCTGAAATCATATTTTTGCATGTGTGCATCAAGGGGGATGCAGCGATTACCTGAGGTATTAATGAGGATGTAGCTACTTTTTATGCCTGCACGAAGTTCCATCTGCCCTAAAAAAGTGATGGATATCAAGTTGCTTGGTTGTGATTAAAAGCGGATTGCATAGTGAGGGTGAAAACCGCCCTGCAAAAAAGCACAGTCCTTTGAAAAGCGGTGCCCGTGCATGGCAATGGCTTAAATTGATGCCTGTAGAGCAGGCAAGTAAGCCGTCTTTGCCCTCCCAATAAAATGTGTTATTCGTTTTTAAATGGGGTGGATGGATTTTGCCGCCCGGACAAAAAATACATCAATTGAAGTTAGCCAGCACTCGGCGCTGCTGATGCAACGTAGAGTTGGGTTTTTGATTCTTTGATGACGTTTTCCATCGCGGCATCAACAGGTTTGTCTGTAAATAGTGCGGTTATTTGGGATAGATGCCCTTGGCGTGCCAAGGCGGGTCGGCCAAATTTGGAGTGATCTGCCACTAAAAAAACATGCCGAGATTGCTTAATAATCGCCTCGGCAGTGCGTACTTCTCTAAAGTCAAAATCACGTAGCGTGCCATCGGCCTCAATGCTGGAGATGCCGATAATGCCGTAATCCACTTTAAACTGATTAATAAAATCGATCGTGGCTTCGCCGGTGATGCCGCGATCCCGCCCCCGCACCATGCCCCCCGCAATAATCACTTCACAATCGTGATAGGTGCACATCATTGCAGCAACATTCAAATTATTGGTAATCACATGCAAGCCATGATGGTGGCGCAGTGCTTTGGCGACTTCCTCTGTGGTAGTGCCTAAATTAATAAATAAAGAGGCGTTATTTGGAATATGCGCCGCTACCAACTCGGCAATTCTTTGTTTTTCTTCGATCAGCAGCACTTGCCTTGCGGCATAGGCCACGTTTTCGACGCTAGATAGTGTGCTTACACCTCCATGTAGTTTTTGTACTAGCTTGTTTTCAACCAGCTGATGAATATCACGGCGGATGGTTTGTTGGGTGACATCAAAGTGCTCGGCCAGCTTGTCTACGCTGACATAAGCCTCTCTTTGCACCCATTTCAAAAGTTCTTGCTGGCGTAAATTAAGAATCATGCGGGGTTCTCAGTGGCTGGGCAGTGTGGGTAATGGGGATTAATTGCTTTTTATTAGTTTATCAAGCCCACGCAAGCTGCGCGATGAGAAAGTGTTTTTTTGTGTAGGGGTTTTTCATAGCAAACATTTACAAAAGTATAATGTTAGTATTTTGTTGTTTTGTATTTGTTTGTGTATTATTTTGGGTAATAGTCAATAAAGTTCACCGCATCTGGGGCCAAAACGTGGAAGAGAAAATTTACGATGTACTGGTAGTTGGAGGGGGGATTAATGGGGTCGGGATCGCGCGAGACGCGGCTGGCCGTGGGCTTTCTGTTTGCCTGTGCGAAAAAGACGATCTGGCGCAGCATACGTCGTCCGCCAGTTCTAAGCTCATTCATGGTGGCTTGCGCTACTTGGAGTATTACGAATTTGGCTTGGTGCGCAAAGCACTGCAAGAGCGCGAAGTGCTGCTGGATTTAGCCCCACATATTATTTGGCCGCTGCGTTTTGTGATGCCGCACGATCCTGAGGGCCGCCCTAAGTGGCTGATTCGTACAGGATTGTTTCTTTATGATCATTTGGCCAGCCGAAAAGTTTTAAAGGGTACAGAAACCATCCGTTTTGATCGCCATGCTTCGGGCCAGCCATTAAAAGCAGGCTATACCCATGGTTTTGCTTACTCCGATGGCTGGGTACAAGATGCGCGTTTGGTGGTGCTCAATGCCATGGATGCGGTAGAGCGCGGTGCCGTGGTGTACACCCAAACCGCTTGCGTGGCGGCGAAGCGCGAACAAGATTTATGGCACTGCACCTTACAAGGAGCCAGCGGGGCGCAGACGGTTAAAGCACGCACTGTCGTCAATGCAGCAGGGGCTTGGGTGGAATCCGTACTTAAAAATGTAGTCGGGCAAAGATCAGTACATGCGCTGCGTTTGGTGAAAGGCAGTCATATTGTGGTGAAAAAATTATTTGATCATGCCGATGCCTATATTTTTCAGAACCCTGATAAACGCATTATTTTTGCTATTCCTTACGAAAAAGACTTCACTTTAATTGGCACAACCGATGTTGAATACCACGCCGACCCTGCCAAAGTAAGTATTGATAAAGACGAAATAGCCTACCTTTGCCAGATGAGTAATCGCTATTTTGAGCAGCAAATCAGCCCTAAGGATGTGGTGGCCACCTTTTCTGGCGTGCGCCCTTTATTGGATGATGCCTCTGGCAATGCCGCCAGCGTGACCCGTGATTACTCTTTGGAATTTGATGCTAGCCAAGGCTTGCTATCGGTCTTTGGCGGCAAGATTACAACATATCGTAAGCTGGCAGAGCAGGCGGTTGATCTACTTGCACCCCATTTGGGCAATCAGCACCCGTCATGGAGCGCCAGCAAACCCTTACCAGGTGGTGATCTAAATGGGACTTTTGAAGTATTTATGCAAAGCCTAGCGCATGAATATGCTTGGCTCCCTAGTGATTTATTACAGCGCTATGCTCGTACTTATGGCTCACGCACGGCGGTATTGCTTAAGGGTAAAAAATGCGTGGCCGATTTGGGTGAGGCTATTTTGCCGCAGCTCTATGAGGCGGAAGTGCGCTATTTAATGCAATTTGAATGGGCAAAAAGTGCCGAAGATATGCTGTGGCGCAGAACCAAATTGAAACTGCATTTGCCGCTAGGTGCTGAAGAAGTCTTAAACCAATGGCTGTCCCATCAAACAAGCCGTGCGGCGGTGCTCGTTTAATCAAGGAAACATAATGCAAGCGATGGATATGCAAGACGCAACGGTAAGCTGCCCAGTGAATATAGCAGCACCGCGTGCAAGAATGGTGGTGGCTAATTGGAAGATGTTTGGCAATCTTGCGCTCTGTAGGGAAAGCTTGCCACGCCTTGCAGACGCAGCGAATGCAAAAGTTGAGCTAGTAGTATGCCCACCTGCGCCTTATCTGGGCGAAGTAGGGCGGCTGGCGAATCGCTCTGGTGTGCAATACGGCGCGCAGGATGTGGCTGAAGTGACGCATGGTGCACGCACCGGTGAATGGTCGGCGGATATGCTAGCTGAGCTGGGCTGTCGCTACGCCATTGTGGGGCATTCAGAGCGCCGCGATCGCCACCGCGAATGCAACCAGACTGTGGCCGTAAAAGCGGCCATGTGCATTGCCGCTGGTGTTATCCCGATTGTTTGCGTGGGTGAAACAATGGAGGATCGTGAATCCGGCAATACCGAGGCCGTATTGGCCAAGCAGCTCAATGCCATTTTGCAGCTGATGAAAAAAAATGCCGTTTTTGTTTTGGCTTACGAGCCGGTATGGGCTATTGGCACAGGGCTTGCGGCAACGCCAGAGATGGCCCAAGACGTGCATGCTTTTTTGCGCCGCCAATTGGCGCTGTTTGTGCCTGAGTGGGGTGAATCTGTGACCATTTTATATGGTGGCAGCGTAAAAGCAGACAATGCCGCATCGCTATTTGCCATGCCGGATATTGACGGTGGCTTGGTAGGGGGCGCCTCTTTGAATGTGCTGGATTTACTGAGTATTTACCGCTCAGCCATGATTTAAATTCCGTTCGTCTTAGCGCACTTTGCTTTGTGCACATAAAAAGCCCGTTAGCTTCATTGCTAGCGGGCTTTTTTGTGCTCAAAGCCAATGAAGTACTAGGTGTGCATTACATTTGCTTTCTTGAATATTGTTATAGATTTTCATTTCTTTGCTTTGGCGTTCTTTTATAACTAATAATTTCATTGAAATGTATTGCTTAAAATCTATATTGGTTTTCGAGTAAGTCTTTTTTCATTATTTGAAATTTTTTAGTCAGTATTTTTTGGGTTTGGTAAGTTTGTCTAAGGGCCAGAGGCGGTATGGGATTTGTGCCGTATCCAGTGCTCAGTTGCTCTGCTTTTCAATGGTCGTTGGGTTTTAAAGCCTAAGACTACGTTTGCTTTTTGATGGGTCAATGGAGTGAGTCATGCAAAATACGTGGATAGAAACAAGCAATGTTGCCCAGTTTCAGGGTGCTAGTTGGGATAACTGGATTGGCACCAAAGCGTGCGGTAGCGTGGAGGTGGCTAGAGAATATGCCGAGCTTAATACCGAGGTCAGTTTTTTTTTCTATTGCCGCCAAGGCATGGTGCTTACCAATGGCCGCAGCTTTAGCCCAGGTGATGCGGCTTTTTTCTCTGGTCAACCTTGGTATGGCAGTGCGCCACAATGCGATTCTTATCAGAAAGTAGTGTTTAACACGCCTGCCTTTATTAATGATTTCCCAGTGGATTCGGCTCAGGATAATGCGACCAGCCTGCAGTGGAACACCAATATCAGCGGGTTTACGGCTCAGGCGATTCTGGGCGACCCGTGGAATTTGCTTTACGCCAACAATCAGACTTCTTATTTTGACACCAATTTCACCACGATTCCCAGCACGGCCACGGCTACTTTAATTCACTGGACGGCTTTTCCAAACCGCCTAGGCCAGTATCTGGGTAAAGGTGCTTATCCTGCCAATCCTTATAATTATTCAGCACAGCAATTGTTTGCCATTGCCGATCAATATGGCACTGCCGAAGAGCCTATCCCTGCTTTTCAAAATATCCCCACCCAGCTTTGCCCGCAAGCCACATGGAATAGCGAGCTGCATATGTACGGCCCTTACGGCCCGCGTGGCTGGCAGGATGAGTATTGTGAGTGGAGCGTAGTACGCGATCCACAAAGCGATAAAATCACCCGCATTGATATGACCTGCGAAAACCCAGAATACTGGAACACGCTGTGGATGATAGATCCGCAAAAAGTAGCCGATGTATATTCATCCACATTAAGCTTTGGTGCGCCAACGTCGGCCCAAGTTGTGGTGACTGTTAGCGATTTGTATTTACTCGATCCGGTGACTAAAGCGGTGGTGATTGATCCATCGACTGGCCGTCCAGCTTATAACCCGCTGAATAAATGGAATAGCGGCCCCGTTGCCGTGCGGGGAAGTAGTAGTAATTATGGTGGTGCGATGCACTTAACCAGCACCCCAAACACGCTACAAACAGAAATGGCGCTGGCAGGTGGAGCAACCATTCAACGTGTTTGCGGCAATAGCGTGCCGCAAACACTGATTTGCTGCGCGCAATACGGGCAGGCTTATCGCAATAGTGATCCGCATATTGGGCAATCGGTTAATCAGGTGGTTGGCGGGCAGGCAACGGGTGCGCCGTGTAAAGCCGCGCTGGCTAACCCAACGGGTTTGTATATTCAAGTGCCTGATTTAAGCGGCTTTACCCTGCCAGCAGATCCAAAACTGCCTGCAAATGCCTCCGCTCAGGATTGCTGGCAAATTGTGCGTGGCTCGGCAGAGTTAACCGATCCAGTCACCGGCATGTTGTTTGGTGCCACCACAGCATCGCCACAAAATGGCGGTAATTTTGTGCTGCATGCGGTGTTTCAGTTGCCACAATCTTGGGTAGCAGCGGGTGTGTCGTTTACGATAGGCGATATCACCGATGCATCGGGCGAGTCCATTCAGTGGGGTGGCCAGCTTACCCAGCAAATGTCGGTAGGCCTGTGGGCGCGCCCGATACAGGTTTCGGCTGCGCCTGCCAATGAAGCTTGCGTTTTACCGCCGCCCGCAGGTGTAACACCACCAGCGACCCCCGTCCCGCCTGATTACGCCCAGCCCTTACAGCTGTTTCACTCGGCCATTTGGAATGCTTACTTTAATACCCAAGTCAGCAATCCGATGAATACGCCAATTTCACTGGCTAGCAATTCCACCCTGATTGCGCCGATTGCACGGCTTGGGCAAAGCAATATTCCTATGGTGCTGACCTGCACCACGGCGCAGCTAGGGCCGCAAGGGCAGTTGCCAACGGTGGATTTTGGGCCTGATATCACCGTAGTGGTGAGTAACTTTAACGACAACGTAAATTACGCCGTACCGGGTAATTCTTATCCATCCCAATGCGCCTCCTTAAATTTACAAGTCAGTGTGGGCGCAAATGCTGAGCTGGGTTTACGCGGCTTATCGCTTACTAATTATGGGGATCCGGAGCAAGCGCCTATGTCGGCGCTGCTGAATATTATTCCGGCCTGATCATTCTTTATTAAAGGGGGTTGCCATGCGCTTAGTGAATCGTTGGCGGGTGTCCGCGTATATTGGTGTTTCGGCGGGATTGTTGCTTGGGTCTGCCGCCAATGCAGCTTGCCCAACGTGGGCAGGCGTGCCGGTTTTGCAGCCGATTATTCCTTGCGATTCACTGGGCACCAATCAAAACGCTTTCAATAATCTGGCATGGCAACAATTTATTACGCTTAATTGGGCGGCAGACCCCAGTTTACCGGGGCAGCCAAATACTGGCGTGCCTGCGTCCGCTTTTGGAGTCGCAGGCACGACTAGCCCTGTGGTTTGGGAAAGTTATAAAGAATCGTTTGAGGTGTTTCGCCCTAATGGCGCACCCCCTTTGCCATGGGCGAATAAGCAGGATATTCCGCTTGCGATGCGGCCTTTAATGAAAAGTAAAACCCTTAAAGCCACTTCGGCCTTGGGGGTGAAGGGCTTGTATCAGACATCTAAATTTGGCGATTCCCCCGTGCCTGCTTTAAAAGACATCGCCGAGGCAGGTACCCATGGTGCGTGGCTCACCGCGCAGCCCAAAATGAATAACTACGTCACCTTGTTTGAAAAGCGGCTTAATCAGGATGAGTACAACTATATCAATCAGAATCAGCTGTATATCGCCAACAAGCAGCCCGCATTTGCCACCACGCAGGGGCTGAATCTGCCCGATGGCTCGGCGACGTTTTCCACTTATGGCACGGTAGGAGCGATTGAAATTAAAGCGGCATGGATAGAGCTGGATGACCCCACACTCTGGCCAATGTTTAAAACATCCCAAGCATGGGTGAGTTATCCAATCACAGGCGGCGGCAGCACCACGCCCAAGCAGGTCACCGTGGGCCTAGTGGCTTTGCATATTATTCGCAAAACACCCAATGCCCAGCAGTTTATGTGGAGTACTTTTGAGCATGTTTATAATGCGCCCAGCAAAACCGAGCTAAGCGCGCCGCCCTTGCCTTGGTACACTTATTTCAATCTAAACTGTGATCCAGCAACGGATTACTACAAATGTGTGCAGAATAAAATGCCGGTGGTGGGTACAGATCCTTACAATGCGCCGGTGCAAGTGGTGCGTACTACGCCCATCAGCAACACCACCGCTAATAATATCGCAGCCCTTAATACCAATACTTGGGCCACGATTAAAGCGGCTAATCCAAGCTCGGTGTTTTTAAATTACCAACTGGTGAATGTGCTTTGGCCCAATAACAACACCCCCATTTACCCTGGTGCTACCGCACCGCTCCCCGATGGCAATGCCCAGCCCCCCGTCGCGCAGCAGCCTGTGGCAAATACGGTGTTAGAAACCTACCATCAGGACATCAACTGCCTGAGCTGCCACACGGGGGCGACCATCGCAGGGAAAAACGCCACGCTGGTTAGCGATTACTCTTTCTTGTTTTCTGAGGCGGGCAACCCACTTATTCAGCTTAAAAAGAGCAAATTAATGCGGGTAAAAGTGCCGCCTGCGCATTAATGGCTGGGAGCAATTGCGGCGATTTGAAACATCTTTTGCAATTCTTGCAAAACCACCGGTAGGGTAGTGAAACCTTCGCTCATTAAAAAATGCCCACCGTTTTTTACCAGCAAAAACTGGGCGTCTAATTGCTGGCTTAGGGCTTGTGTCAGCGCAAAGGGTACGGAGGCATCGTTGTCTGCAGCAATTACGCAGCGTTGCCTAATCCCCTCGCGCAAATGCAGCTTATTTAATGGCCGCGCCGTAAACGCATCAAGCTGAGGCAAGAGCGGCACCGCCTCAGCAAATCCCGCCACCAGTACCACGCCACCTACGGGCTGCTGAATGTGTTCCAAATGGCGCAGCACCGTAATGCAGCCCAAGCTATGCCCTACAAAATAAACATCCTCATTGTGTACCGCCACACCTTGCTGAATTGCTGTCAGCCATGCTTGTAAATCAGGCGTGCCGGAGTTTGGCATGGCTAAAATATGGCAGGGCACGTCGATCGTGGCGAGTTGCTCTTTTAACCAAGCAAACCAGTGGTCTGTGGGCGAAGCTTCAAAGCCATGGATGATGTAGGTGGTGGGCATTGTGGGCTCTTATGGACTTAAATTTTTTGATTATTTTATATGCCAATCGCAACAACTAATCAGGAAAAATCACCCGCTCTTTTAGATAACCACCGCCTTCTCTGCGTGTCCAAGATTGGGTGGTGATAATGTCATTGCGTAGTTCAGGGGCATTTGCATCAGTTAATACAGGGAACATTTGATCCGTTTTAAGCTTGTCTTGTTCTTCTGGTGTAAATACGCGATCACTGTCTTTTTTGAGGGCCTGTTTATCTTTTAATCGCTGGCTGACTTCTGGGTCTGCCTGCGTGTTTTGGTAAACTTTTTCATCATAGGGGTGCCTGATTTAGGCGGTTTTTTCTGCATTTCTAGCAGGCGCTCAGATTTTTCTTCTTTGGTAACGTAGCCAGCCAAATAAAAGCCTGAAAGCGAATTATGCACGTGCTCATCAAGCATCTGTAGCGCAGGCGCAAGGGTGCTACTAGGGGCTTGATCAAAAATGCTGAGCGCAAGTTTTTCAATGGCATCTGGGGCGTGTCGCCAGTCAGATAACTTAAGCGCTCTTTGACAGCCCAGGCAAAGGCTTTAAGGTTTCTGCAGCCCAATCAAAATGCCCATTGGCAAACCATAGCGGCGTGGTTTCGGCTGCAGAATTAGCCAAGCCCACCGATGCAACAGAATCAAATAGGCCAAGAAAATTAATCTCTAAGGGTATTCCACAGAGCGTGCCATGATCTAAGGCCGCATCTAGCCAGCAACAAAATGCCCGCGCCTCAATCGCCCCACGAGAAAAACCAAATACCGATACCCTAATTAAAGGAATAGCAGGCTTAGGCTTAGCGCTACGCACTTCCTGCAATTTGGCATTTAATTCTTCTCTTAAATCGGCAAACCAAGTTTTACGATTAGGCCGCTCACGGCGCATTTGTGGATCGTAATTGTTTTGCTGTTCTACATCGCGTTTATATTGTTCTATTTTTTTTGCGATAGCGCCTTCGTCCCACAATACTTCTTCATCGTTTATAGCTTTGTATACAGCGTTGTATGTGTGAAAAAGTGCGTAGAGGATGCGGGCTTGTCCTCCTTTTGCCATTGCTTTTCCATCAGCAGATTCACGCAGCTCTTTATTGGGCTTAAATATTGTTCCAACACCAAGGATGTAAATGGCATAGCGCCCTGTTTTTTGTAGTGCCCCGCTTCCTTGGGATACTTTATGAATCCGATAGAGTCGAACGATATTACTGTGTGATGAGTCTTCTATGTCGCGGTCCATATTGTTATTTGTGCCATCAAAGAATAGACTAATTGCAACATCTAATTGTTTGCGGTGAACGTCAGTCCTGTAATGGCAAATTCCCGCTGCTCGGCACTGTCCCATTCATGTGCGGGGTGATCTTCTAGGCGGAACCATTGCCCCGCTTGTAAAGCGCGTAGCGTGCCAGAGCCGGTAAAGGATTTCTTTTGGGCGTCTGCTGCTTGC
>NZ_JANXSO010000079.1 GCF_025352645.1 Iodobacter sp.
CATACCGACGAGCAAGGCCGGATAAAAATTCAGCTACATTGGCAGCGTGCCGCTGAGCACCCGGAGTTTGGCGCTAACCTCGATGATAAGTCGTCCTGCTGGGTACGCGTATCTATGCCAAGCGCCGGTGCAGGCTTTGGCCACCAGTTTATTCCGCGCATCGGGCAGGAAGTTCTGGTGGATTTTATCGAGGGAGATATCGACCGCCCCATCGTCACTGCAGTCGTCCACAACGGTAGTCATCCAGTGCCGACATTCAGCGGCGCAGGCGCTTTGCCTGCCAACAAAACGCTGTCTGGCATCAAGACCAAAGAATTTGAGGGCGGCCAATACGGCGAACTGCTGTTTGACGATACTAAGGGCGAAGTCCGAACTAAATTATCTAGCGAGCACGGCAAAACCCAGCTTAATATGGGCTACCTGATCCACCCGCGCACAGATGGAAAAGGTGACCCACGCGGCGAAGGCTTTGAATTACGCACCGACAAACAAGGCGCTATTCGCGCCAGCGGCTTACTCATCAGCACCGAAGCCAAGGGCGGCGCATCCGGCAAACAGCTCGACCGCACACCCGCCCAAAGCCAGCTTGAATCCGCCCTGGAAACCGCCAAAAATCTTGGCGAATACGCTACTAAACAACTCGCTGACACTATCGAAACCGGCGACGACGATCAAACGGTTAAGCCCGACAACAGCGCTGGCGACAAAGCCACCCACGGCCACCTTTATCACCACGTGCATGCCAGCAAAAGCTTAGCTGCAGGCAGCAATACGGATAAAGACGGCAAAAGCAAATCAAAAGAACAAGCAGGCCAGCAAAAAATCATCCTGCTGCACGGCGAGGATGGCGTAGCCATTACCACCCCGCAAAGCCAGACCCTCAGCGCAGGCAGCAACCTTGATCAAGTCGCCCAAAGGGACAGCAACCAAAGCACCGGCCGCCGCTGGATTCATAACGTGGGTCAGCACATCAGCCTGTTTACCGGCGGCATTAAAGACAAAATCACCATGAAGTTGATCGCCGCCAAAGGCCAACTGCAAATGCAGGCCCAAAGCGACGATATCGAAATCACCGCTGACAAAAACGCTAGGTTCACCGCCATCAAAGGCAAAGGCCTCTTCAACGCCAAACAAGAAATCCTGCTCACCGCTGGCGGTGCTTATATCCGCATCAAAGACGGCAAGATCGAGCTGCATGCCCCGGGGAAGGTGAGTATTAAAGGGGGAAGCCATGATTGGGGCGGGCCGAAGAGTTTGAATGTGGCTCCGCCTTATTTGCCCAAGGCTGAAGATAAGAAAAACTGGTTGGAATTAAATTATCGCTATAAGAATATGCAAGCCGTAGTGGGCGCGCCTTACACCGTACTGTTTGCCGATGGCACGCAACAGCAAGGCACGCTTGACGATAAAGGCCATGCAAAATTAGAAGGTATTCCTGCCGAAGGCGTACAAGAAATTATTTATGGTTGGGATAGCCGTGATGCAGAGCCTTGGGTTAAAGCCCCAGCCAACCCTATTTTGGGGCAAAAACCAAGCAGCAACGAAGAAGCGGCATTGCTGCTAGAGCAGTATTTGGAAGCTGAAACCGAATACCTTGAAGACAATTATTTCCCAGACGAAATTGAAGCCATGCTGAGTGAAAAATACGGCGCAGAGCCTTTATACGAGCAACATTACGATGATTATCTTTTAGACAGCGAGCAACAGCCCAGAGTGGATTACAGCAAAGCGCACCCTAAAGATCCCCCTATAAAGAGTGGAGAAAAGCCATGAGCGCAGCAACGGCAGGGGGAAAAGCAGCGACTAAAGCCGCTTTAGATCAAGCTGATCAGGGTATTGGGGGGTGGTTACATGGGCTTGTTTCTGGCAAAGGCGATAGCCCCTCGCAAGTTATTGTGACGGCGGTGCTTGGGGTGGTGCCCGGTGTCGGCCAAGTGATGGATGCGCGAGATATTATTTTATCCATCCTTTCCCTTACGGCTAATCCAGCCAATCCTTTTGCTTGGTTGGATTTAGTCATCAATGTGCTGGGCTGCATTCCCGGCGTGGGCGATGCCTTTAAGGCTGTCTTTAAGCTGGCAAAAGTCGGCACTCCATTGTCGAGAATTCTGGATGTATTACCCGCCAAGATGAGAGGGAATGCTTACAAATGGGTCAAGGAAATGGATTTTGGCAAGCTGGCCGGCCAACTTAAAGCCCTGATCGACGATATGTTAGGTGCTTTTATTCATGCTCTCGATGGCTGGGCCGTTAAAGCGCTGATGGGCCGCTCTGATGTAAATCGCTATATTCAGCAGCTTACTGATCTTAAAAAAATGGCGAGCGGTAAAGTAGATAATGCCGTAGGCGAACTTAAAAAAATGCATGGCAAACTGCTGGCGGATGATCTTCCTAAAAGCACGGGCAAAACCACCGCCGTGCGCACGGCCCCAGAAGTCATCGTCCCCAAAGGAAAAAAAAGTGCGCCAGTCTTGAAAGACCGTACCCCCAAGCAAAAAGCCACCCCGCTGCAAACTAAAACCAGCGAAAAACGCCAGGCTAAAAAACGTAGCAACTGGCAAAGTGGCGTGTTGCCTGAGCACTTAACTGATTACCATATGCCTACAGCAAAAGCAGGCTTTAAGAAAGTAAACGATCATGGCCGTAAGCGCGAAGAGCACGATGGGCCAAAGGGCGCAGGGATAGACCATATCTGGCACAGCCCGCTACGCTCCCCCACTCAGCCTTATGTAATTGGTGAAACCAA
>NZ_JANXSO010000092.1 GCF_025352645.1 Iodobacter sp.
ACCGTTTCCTATACCGATCCGCATATGCACGGCATGAGCGCATCGATGCTTGGGCCAGGAGATGCGGTGGTTGCCGTATCAAACTCAGGCCGCACTTTAGATTTACTGCGTTCAGTAGAAATTGCCCGCGATGCAGGAGCCGATGTGATCGGCATTACCCATTCCAAATCGCCATTAGCCAAGCGTTGCACGCTTTGCCTCTATGCCGACACGATGGAAGACCCAGATCTATACACCCCAATGATTACCCGCATCGTGCATCTGGTGATTATCGACGTGCTTGCCGTTGGCGTAGCGCTCAGACGTGGGCCAGAACTCATAGACCAACTCGAAAAAATGAAGCGCAGCCTTAAAGAAAAGCGCGTTCGTGGTCATGATAATTACAGCTGATTAGATAAGGATAGCAAGATGTCAAACCTCACTCAAACACCAGCGTGGCTGGCGTTAGAAGAACACTTTAATGAAGTGTCGCCACTGCATCTGCGTGATTTGTTTAACGACGATCCACAACGCTTTGACAAATTTTCGCTTGAATCAGGCGGCTTGTTTTTTGATTACTCAAAAAACCGCATCACCGCCAAGACCATGACTTTGCTGATGGATTTAGCACGTCAATCTGGATTAGAAGCGCGCATCAAGGCGATGTTTTCTGGGCAAAAGATTAATAGCACCGAGCATCGTGCCGTGCTGCACACCGCATTACGCAATCTAGACAAGCATCCATTGATCGTGGATGGCGAAGATGTGATGCCTAAAGTAAACGCTGTTAAAGAAAAAATCGGCGACTTCTCAGATAAGGTTCGCTCGGGCGAATGGCTGGGTTATACCGGCAAGGCGATTACCGATATCGTAAATATCGGCATTGGCGGCTCCGACCTTGGCCCACTGATGGTATGCCAAGCGCTCAAAGATTACGGCCACAAACGCTTAAAAATGCACTTTGTTTCGACAGTAGACGGCGACCAAGTGGTTTCTACGTTGGCGGAACTTAACCCAGAAACAACACTCTTTATTATTTCTTCCAAAACCTTTACCACCCAAGAAACGCTCACCAATGCCCGCACATCACGCGCTTGGTTTGTAAAAGCTTCGGGGG
Organism: Iodobacter sp.; assembly: GCF_025352645.1. Lineage (GTDB taxonomy): Bacteria > Pseudomonadota > Gammaproteobacteria > Burkholderiales > Chitinibacteraceae > Iodobacter. Next base: position 1,097 of record NZ_JANXSO010000092.1, read on the forward strand.
ACGAAAAACATATTGCCAAGCATTTTGTAGCGGTCTCTACCAACGCCAAAGCAGTGGGTGAATTTGGTATTGATACCAATAATATGTTTGAGTTTTGGGATTGGGTTGGTGGCCGCTATAGCCTATGGAGCGCAATTGGTTTACCGATTGCTATTTATTTAGGTAAACATAATTACCAAGACCTCCTGCATGGTGCATACACCATGGATCAACATTTTTGCAGCAAGCCATTAGAGCAAAATTTGCCGGTAATTATGGGCATGCTAGGTGTTTGGTATGTGAATTTCTTTGGCGCATCCACCCAGCTTATTTCCCCTTATAACCAGTCGTTGTATCGCTTCCCTGCGTATTTGCAGCAGTTGGATATGGAATCAAACGGTAAAACGGTTGATTTGAATGGCAAACGCGTGAACTATCGCACCGGGCCCGTTGTATGGGGTGACACCGGTATTAACGGCCAACACGCTTATTACCAGTTATTGCATCAGGGCAGCCAAATCGTACCCGTCGATTTTATTGCCACCATAGAGCATCCAGATATTCCTGAGCCGCACAATACGATTCTGATGGCCAATGTATTTGCCCAGACAGAAGCGTTTTTACGCGGTAAAAATGAAGCCGAAGTACGGGCAGAATTAGATATTCAAGGCATTACTGGCGAAGCTCAAGATGCTTTAGTTCCACATAAAGTATTTGAAGGTAATCGCCCAACCAATACCATTTTAATGCAGCGTTTATCCCCGCGGCGTTTAGGTGCATTGATTGCTCTGTACGAGCACAAAGTATTCGTACAGGGCACGGTCTGGAATATTAATTCCTATGACCAATGGGGTGTAGAGCTTGGCAAACAATTGGCAAAAGCCATTGAAGCCGATTTAACCACTCCAGGCTTAACCACTAACCATGACGCTTCGACCAATGGTCTGGTGAATTATTACAAGCGAAATACCCCCCGTTAAATGGGATGTATTCATTCTGGCCGATTACAATGCAGGCCTTTTAAAAGTAGGCTGGTCCACACAACCAGCCTGCCTTCGTACAGTGCGAAGAATTAACCCACTCACAAGGTAGAGAGACCAATGGCAGAGCAGCTTCATGACCTCGATCCCCAAGAAACGCAAGAATGGCTAGAGTCACTCGATAGCGTCCTCGAAAAAGAAGGCGCAGAGCGCGCCCATTTCCTGGTTGAAAAGCTAGTCGATCACGCACGCCAAGATGGCGTCAATATTCCATATACAGCTACTACAGCTTATATCAATACCATTCCAGCGCACCTGCAAGCCAAGCACCCTGGCAAGCCTAATCTGGAAGAACGTATTCTGGCGTATACCCGCTGGAATGCGGCGGCAATGGTGGTTAAAGCCAATCGCGATGAAGCAGAGCCGGGCGGCCATATTTCTTCATTCGCCTCCGCAGCTACTTTATACGATATCGGCTGGAATCACTTCTGGCATGCGCCTTCAGAAAACCACGGCGGCGACTTAGTTTACTTCCAAGGCCATTCTGCACCTGGCGTTTATGCACGTGCTTTCCTTGAAGGCCGCATTACTGAAGACCAACTGAATAAATTCCGCCGTGAAGTAGAAGGCGGCGGTTTGTCGTCCTATCCGCACCCTTGGCTGATGCCTGATTTCTGGCAGTTCCCAACGGTATCGATGGGCCTTGGCCCACTGATGGCGATTTACCAAGCGCGCTTTATGAAGTACCTGGACGATCGTGGCTTTAAGCAAAAAGGCGATCGTAAAGTTTGGTGCTTCTGCGGCGATGGTGAAATGGACGAGCCAGAATCGCTAGGTGCGATTTCCCTCGCTGGCCGTGAAAAGCTCGACAATCTGATCTTTGTGATTAACTGCAACTTGCAGCGCCTTGATGGCCCAGTACGCGGTAACGGCAAAATCATTCAAGAGCTGGAAGGCGACTTCCGTGGCTCTGGCTGGAATGTGATTAAAGTAGTCTGGGGCACAGGCTGGGATGCCATCCTTGCTCAGGACAAAAAAGGCCTGCTGCAAAAACGCATGATGGAAGTAGTCGATGGTGAATACCAGACTTACAAATCCAAAAATGGCGCTTATGTACGCGAACACTTCTTCGGTGCTTACCCAGAATTGCTCGACTTGGTTGCGGCCATGTCGGATGACGATATCTGGCGTCTGACTCGCGGCGGTAACGATCTTTATAAAGTGTACGCAGCTTATAAAGCCGCTTCCGAGCACAAAAATCAACCGACGCTGTTACTCGTTAAAACCGTAAAAGGTTTTGGCGTAGGCGCGGCAGGCGAATCGCAAAACGTAGCGCACAACACCAAAAAGTTGTCCGATACCGATCTGCTTTACCTGCGTGATCGCTTTAATATCCCGCTGACCGACGAAGAAGCGATTGCTTGCAAATTCTATCGCCCTGCTGACGATAGCCAAGAACTGAAGCATATGCACGAGCGCCGTTCGGCACTTGGCGGCTTTGTGCCATCCAGAAAGCCAATCGACGAGCCACTGGAAGTACCCGGCTTAGACGCATTGCAAGGTTTATTGGGTAGCAGCGGTGAGCGTGAAATGTCCACCACCATGGCCTTTGTTCGTATCTTGAACACCTTGGTTAAAGACAAAAAAATCGGTAACCGCATCGTGCCTATCGTGCCGGATGAATCGCGCACCTTTGGTATGGAAGGCATGTTCCGCCAGCTGGGTATTTGGTCGCATGTGGGCCAGCTGTACGAGCCACAAGATGCCGATCAGCTGATGTTCTACAAGGAATCCAAGACTGGCCAAGTGTTGCAGGAAGGGATTAACGAAGCCGGTGCGATGAGCGATTGGATTGCTGCGGCAACCTCCTACGCCAACCACGGCGTCACCATGATCCCGTTCTACATCTACTACTCGATGTTTGGTTTCCAACGGATCGGCGACTTGGCATGGGCAGCGGGCGATTTACGCGCTCGCGGCTTCTTGGTCGGTGGTACAGCGGGCCGTACAACGCTGAACGGCGAAGGCTTGCAGCACCAAGACGGTCACGGCCATCTGTTTGCTGAGTTTATCCCGAACTGCGTGTCTTACGATCCAACCTTCGCTTACGAGCTGGCGGTGATTGTGCAAGACGGTATGCGCCGTATGTATCAGGATCAGGAAAACATCTATTACTACCTGTCAGTAATGAATGAAAACTACAGCCACCCAGCCATGCCAGAAGGCTCAGCGCCCGGCATCCTGCGCGGTATGTATATGTTCCAAGAAGGTAACAAAGACGCTGCACTGAAAGTGCAGCTGATGGGCTCAGGTACCATCTTCCGCGAAGTGATCGCTGCGGCAGCGCTGCTGAAAGCGGATTACGGTATCGATGCAGATATCTGGTCTTGCCCAAGCTTTAACGAACTGCGCCGTGATGGTATGGCGGTTGAGCGTCACAATATGCTAAACCCAATGGCCGCGCAGCAAGTGCCTTATGTAACTGAATGCTTGACGGGTCGTACCGGTCCTGTGATTGCGGCTACCGATTACAAACGCGCGTTTGCTGATCAAGTTCGTGAATACGTTCCTGCTAAATACGTTGTGTTGGGTTGTGACGGCTATGGCCGCTCTGATTCACGTAAGGCATTGCGTAGCTTCTTTGAAGTCGATCGCTACCACGTTGCGATTGCTGCACTGAAAGCACTGGCTGACGAGGGCAAAATTCCTGCTGCGAAAGTAGCAGAGGCTCTTGAAAAGTACGGCATTGCAGCCAACCGCCCAGCGCCTTGGACCGTGTAAAGCAGTGAGACTTTGTCTTAAGCAGCACGCTTAAAGACAAGGAGGAGGGATTCGTCCCTTCTCCCCTCTCACTCCATACCCCTCACAGGATTCGTATATATGAGCACATTAATTGAAGTAAAAATCCCCGACATCGGCGGCCACGAGGGCGTTGAAGTGATCGAGGTTTTTGTAAAAGTTGGCGATACCATTGAAGTAGAGCAATCACTGATTACACTCGAAACCGACAAGGCAACGATGGAAGTGCCATCGACCCACGCCGGTGTAGTAAAAGAAATGAAAATTAAAATTGGCGATAAAGCCTCTGAAGGCAGCGTTGTTTTACTGCTAGAAGCCGCAGATACCGCCAGTGCAGCAGCACCTGCTGCGGCTCCTGTTGCAGCTGCTCCAGCTCCAGCTCCGGCAGCAGCAGCTCCCGTAGCCAGCGTTGCCAGTAGCATCGAAGTGCGCGTACCGGATATCGGTGGCCACGATGCAGTAGATGTGATCGAAGTCTTTGTAAAAGTCGGCGATGTAGTTGAGAAAGAACAATCCTTGATCACGCTAGAAACCGACAAAGCCTCAATGGAAGTGCCGTCCCCTGAAGCGGGTGTGGTTGAAAGCATCACGCTCAAAGTAGGCGACAAAATCAGCGAAGGTGGCTTGATTCTGGTACTGAAAGGCACAGCATCAGTTGCTGCCGCAGCACCCGTGGCTGCAGCTGCTAGCGTTGCGGCTCCAACGCCAGCGCCGACTCCAGTTGCAGCACCTGCTCCCGTTGCAGCTCCCGCAGCAGCAGCGCGTCCAGTTGACGAAGCCAGCTTCAAAAAATCCCATGCATCGCCTTCGATTCGCAGCTTTGCGCGTGAATTGGGCGTTGATCTGGGTCGCATCACCGGCACTGGGCCTAAGGGCCGTATCTTGCATGGCGATGTACAAGCTTATGTGAAATCGATCATGAGCGGCCAAGCTGCAGCGCCAAATGCGCCCGCAGCAACAGGCACAGGCTCTGGTCTTGATCTGCTGCCATGGCCAAAAGTCGATTTTGCCAAGTTTGGCCCGATCGAAACCAAGCCATTGACTCGTATCCAGAAGCTATCTGGCGCTAATCTGCACCGCAACTGGGTAGTGATTCCACACGTCACGTTTAACGACGAATGCGATATCACCGAGCTGGAAGAATTCCGCAAATCCATCGGTAAAGAGTGGGAAAAAAGCGGCATGAAGCTCTCACCACTGGCCTTTATTATTAAAGCCGCGGCTGAAGCGCTAAAAGCCTTCCCTACCGTTAACGCCAGCCTCGATGGCGACAATTTGATCTTAAAACAGTATTACAACATCGGCTTTGCAGCTGACACGCCAAATGGCTTGGTTGTACCTGTTATCAAAAATGTCGACCAAAAAGGCCTGAAGCAAATTGCCAAGGAATTGACCGATCTTTCCGCCTTAGCGCGTGAAGGCAAGCTCAAGCCGACCGATATGCAAGGCGCAACCTTCACCATTTCTAGCCTTGGCGGCATTGGCGGCACTAGCTTTACGCCTATCGTCAACGCCCCTGAAGTGGCGATTCTTGGCGTGTGCAAATCACAAGTCAAGCCGATCTGGAATGGCAAAGAATTTATGCCACGTCTGATGTGCCCGCTGTCGCTCTCCTTCGATCACCGCGTCATCGACGGCGCAATGGCCGGCCGCTTCACCGTGCAACTAGGCAAGCTCCTAAGCGACATCCGCCGCTTGGTGTTGTAAGCCTCAGCTTAAAAATTTACTGCTAAAACCCAAATCTTAAAACACGGAGTTAAGGAGAGCACGGAGCAACACGGAGAAAAGCCTCGCATATTTTTTCTCCGTGAAACTCCGTGTTCTCCGTGGTTCAAGGTCTGGGTTTTCAATCCTTTTGTAGTATGTGAACCATAGTGCGGTGCACTTGCTACCATTGACCAAATGGAATGAATGATGAGCAATCTGATCGAAATTAAAGTCCCCGATATCGGTGGCCATGACAATGTCGATGTGATCGAAGTCTTTGTAAAAGTCGGCGACACGGTTGCCGTGGAAGAATCGTTAATCACGCTAGAAACCGACAAAGCCACGATGGAAGTCCCTTCCACCCACGCCGGTGTAATTAAAGAAGTTAAAATTGCTGTTGGTAGCAAGGTTTCTGAAGGCAGCCTACTGGTGATTCTGGAAGTAGCAGCTGCTGCCACGGCTACTCCAGCTGCAGCGCCAAGCCCAGCTGCTGCTCCAGCACCACAAGCCGCCCCTAGCGCTGGTAGCCATAGCGGCGCTGCCGACTATGAGTGCGAAGTTGTGGTACTGGGTGGCGGGCCAGGTGGCTACTCCGCCGCTTTCCGCTCGGCCGACCTTGGCATGAAAACTATTGTGGTAGAACGCTTCGCTAAGCTTGGCGGCGTGTGTTTAAACGTAGGTTGTATTCCTTCTAAAGCCCTGCTGCACAATGCGGCGGTGATTGACGAAGTGAAACACTTGGCGGCCAACGGTATTAAATTTGGCGAGCCAGAAGTTGATATCGACGCGCTACGTGGCTTCAAAGAAAAAGTCATCGGCAAGCTCACAACCGGCCTTGCGGGTATGGCCAAAGCACGTAAAGTTGAGTTTGTACGTGGTGTGGCTCGCTTTATTGATCCTCACCATTTAGAAGTAGAAATCACTTCAGGTGATGGCAAAGAAGTCACGGGTGAAAAGAAAGTTATCAAGTTCCAAAAAGCGATTATCGCGGCTGGATCTTCGGTATTTAAACTGCCTTTCGTTCCAAATGACCCACGTGTAGTGGATTCAACCGGCGCACTAGAGCTTAAATCCATCCCAAAACGCATGCTGATTCTGGGCGGTGGGATTATTGGTCTGGAAATGGGCACGGTTTACTCCACCTTAGGCGCACGCCTAGATGTAGTGGAAATGCTGGATGGCCTGATGCAAGGCGCGGATCGCGACTTGGTTAAAGTATGGGAAAAATGGAATGCCCATCGCTTTGACAACATCATGCTCAACACCAAAACAGTGGGGCTTGAAGCCAAAGAAGATGGCATCTGGGCGACTTTTGAAGGGGCTAACGCGCCTAAAGAGCCGCAATGTTACGACCTCGTACTGCACGCCACAGGCCGTGTGCCTAACGGCGGCAAAGTCGGCGCAGAAAACGCAGGGGTGATTGTGACTGATCGCGGCTTTATCCCTGTCGACAAACAAATGCGCACCAATGTGCCGCATATCTTTGCGATTGGCGATTTGGTTGGCCAGCCTATGCTGGCGCACAAAGCGGTGCACGAAGCGCACGTTGCTGCTGAAAATGCCGCAGACCACAAAGCCTTCTTTGATGCCCGCGTGATTCCTGGCGTGGCTTACACAGATCCAGAAGTAGCCTGGGTGGGTGTCACCGAAGAAGAAGCCAAGAAAAATGGCATCAACTACGGTAAAGGTGTATTCCCATGGGCCGCCTCTGGCCGTGCCATTGCCAATGGCCGCGATGAAGGCTTTACCAAGCTAATTTTCGATCAAGATACTAAGCAAATCATTGGTGGCGCGATTGTTGGCCCGCACGCTGGTGATATGATTGGTGAAATTTGCCTAGCGATCGAAATGGGTTGCGATGCGGTAGATATTGGTAAAACCATCCATCCTCACCCAACTATGGGCGAATCGATTGGTATGGCCGCGGAAGTATTCAAAGGGGTATGTACAGACCTGCCCCCGCAAAAAAAGAAATAAACCAAGCACTTGCTTTCATAAAACCCCGAATTTATTCGGGGTTTTTTATTGGGCAACCCTAATTGAGTTTTCTTAAATCTTTCAATAAGCTGATGATGTCAATTGGCGTAGATCAAAGACACTTTTTATAAACTTGGATGGACAGACAACAATGCAAAAAAAATACATTTTAAGCGCAATTTTAACCAGTTTATTCACACCTCTAGCCAGTGCTCATGGCACCATGGAAGTACCTATTAGCCGAATTTTAAGCTGCTATAAAGAAGGCCCTGAAAGCCCTAAATCTGCAGCCTGCCAAGCAGCCGTAGCTGTATCTGGCCCGCAAATGCTCTACGACTGGTCAGGTGTAAACCAGCTACCAAACGGCAATCACAAAGCCTTTGTTCCTGACGGCCAACTCTGCGCAGGGGGTAAATCTAATTATGCAGGGATGAATCTCGCCCGTAGCGACTGGCCAGTCACACCGATAGCCGCCGATGCCAATGGCCAATTTGATTTTATCTACACCGCACCAGCAACCCACCAAACGCGCAACTGGCAGTTTTTTATTACCAAAGATGGCTGGAACCCAAACAAAACACTGGCTTGGTCTGATCTAGAAGACACGCCGTTTTGTACGCTGGGCAATACTGCGGCTGTAGATAAAAAATACAAACTCAGCTGCCCGCTGCCTAAAAAAACCGGTGTGCATATTATTTATAATGTGTGGCAGCGCAGCGACAGTGACGAAGCGTTTTATTCCTGCTCGGATGTCAATTTCTCCGGAGGCCTGTCTACCTATAAGGAACTAGGGCAAATCCGTGCTCAGCAGGATTTAAAAGCCGATAGCAAAATCACTTTCCGTCTATTTGATAAAGATGGCCGCGACGTAGAAAGCTTCTCCATTACCACCGGCTACGACTCCCAGACCGGCGAAAATACCGCGCTGGCAGCAAACTGGCCTTTCTATCTCGCCCAGAAGGTCAATATCAGCTCACGCTATATTAGCGTGGGGATACTGGCCGCCAATGGCAGCGTATCGCCGGTTAAATCCGTGCAGGATAATCGCGTTTACGCCCGCAATAATGGTGAATACACCTTTAAAGTGGATATCAGTGGAGTCATTGTTCCAACCCCCGTGCCAACACCTGTACCAACACCAGCTCCAACGCCTACGCCGTCCACAAGCTGCGCACCAGATTGGAAAGTTGCCAATACTTATGCCACGGTCAATACCAAAGTCAGCCAGAATCTGCATAACTATCAGAATAAATGGTGGACTACTGGTGAGGAACCAGCAAAAAGCGCTCAGTGGGGTGTATGGCAGGACTTAGGTAGCTGCAAGAAATAAACCATGCAAGGCACGGCATGCCGTGCCTTTTACGCAGGCATCAGGCTTATACTGATGCCTGCAAAAATACACCTACGGCGAGGAAACACCATGCGTGCACTCTTACTCCTACTCGTCAGCGGCATCAGCAGCGCTGCCTGCCCGCCCTTACTCGATTTTCAAAGCAAAACGCTGCAAGGCAAACCCTTTGATTTATGCGCCTATAGCGGCAAGCCAATACTGGTGGTGAATACCGCCAGCAAATGCGGCTTTACTCCGCAATTTGAAAAGCTAGAAAAAATCTACGCCAAATACAGAGAGCAAGGATTACTAGTGGTGGGCTTTCCATCCAATGACTTCAAACAAGAACTAGCCGATAACAAAGAAATCGGCGATTTTTGTAAACTCACCTATTTTGTAGAATTCCCCATGCTAGAGAAATCCAGCGTGCGCGGCCCAGACGCCAACCCGCTGTTTAAAAGGCTCACCACCGCCTCTGACACCTCGCCCAAGTGGAACTTTTACAAATACTTGATCGCTCCAGACGGCAAAACAGTCAATGCCTACAGCTCAGTCACCGAGCCAGACGATAAAGAAATTATTGGCAAAATTGAAGGCTGGCTGAAGAAGTAAAAAATGTAGGGTGGGCACAAAAATGTGCCCACCCTACATTTTAATGACGCATCAAGTAATCAAACGCGCCCAGCGATGCTTTTGCACCATCGCCCATCGCAATCACGATTTGCTTGAAGGGCACGGTAGTGACATCCCCTGCGGCAAACACCCCAGCCAGCGAAGTTTGCCCGCGGTTATCGACTTCAATCTCACCGTGTTTACTTAAATCAAGCGTACCTTTTAGCCAATCGGTATTGGGCAGCAAGCCGATTTGTACAAAGATGCCTGCCAGATCAACCTGATGTGATGCACCAGTTTGGCGATCGGTATATTGCAAGCCACTGACCTTTTGCCCATCGCCCAATACGGATGTGGTTTGCGCTTGTTCAATCACCACCACGTTGGGCAGGCTATAGAGTTTTTTCTGCAATACCGCATCGGCACGCAGTTCTGCGCCAAACTCCAGCAGGGTTACGTGTTCTACAATTCCAGCCAAATCAATAGCGGCTTCTACGCCAGAATTACCCCCGCCCACCACCGCAATACGCTTGCCTTTAAACAGTGGGCCATCGCAATGTGGGCAGTAGGCTACGCCACGGCCACGGTATTCTTTTTCACCCGGCACGTTCATTTCGCGCCAGCGCGCACCGGTCGCAATAATCACCGATTTGCTTTTAAGCGTGGCACCGCTAGCAAGGCGAATCTGGCTAATGCCGTTTTCATCGAGGCTCAGCGATTCAGCACGTTGCAGATTAATAATATCCACATCGTATTGCTTTACATGCTGCTCCAGCGCTGTAACCAGCTTTGGCCCTTCGGTTTCTTGCACCGAAATAAAGTTTTCGATACTCATGGTGTCCAGCACCTGTCCACCAAAGCGCTCGGCCACCACACCGGTGCGGATA
>NZ_JANXSO010000110.1 GCF_025352645.1 Iodobacter sp.
GGGTGAGCCATACGCAGTGTGGCTTCTAGCACGCGCACCAAGGTGCGGCGGGTGGCGCGCTGCTCTGCTTCATTGCCCGATTGCAATTGCACTTTGGCTAGCTCGATATACCAATCGCAGTAATCGTTCCAAACAAACTCATAAATGCCTTGCGCGGCCAGATCGAAGCGGAAGGTATCTAGCGCAACCGATACATCATGCTCAGCTTGCTGCAAGCGGCCTATCATCCATTGATCCGCAAAACTGTATTGCAGCGGCAACGATTCATCTTGGCCTACGTCTTTGCCTTCCACATTCATCAGCACATAGCGGGTGGCGTTCCACAACTTATTGCAAAAGTTGCGATAGCCTTCGCAGCGATGCTGATCAAAATTAATACTGCGGCCAAGAGTGGCCAGCGATGCAAAGGTAAAGCGCAGTGCATCAGTACCAAAAGCCGGAATGCCTTCTGGGAATTCTTTCTTGGTTTTAGCCGCTACTTTAGGTGCAGTTTCTGGGCGACGCAGGCCAGAGGTGCGTTTTTCCAGCAGCGTTTCTAAATCAATCCCGTCGATCAGATCAACTGGATCAAGCACATTGCCTTCCGATTTAGACATCTTCTGGCCTTCACCATCCCGCACCAAGCCGTGGATATACACATGCTTAAACGGCACTTTACCGGTGAAGTGCTTGGTCATCATAATCATCCGGGCAACCCAGAAGAAAATAATGTCAAAGCCGGTGACCAACACCGATGATGGCAAAAAGGCATCCAGCTCTGGCGTGCTCTGGCCCGGCTTCCAGCCCAAGGTAGAGAACGGCACCAGTGCCGAGCTAAACCAAGTATCGAGTACGTCCACATCGCGGCGCAGTGTTTTACCCGGTGCTTGTGATTCTGCTTCGGCCTGATTGCGTGCTACATAAACCTTGCCATCTTCATCGTACCAAGCCGGAATCTGATGACCCCACCATAGCTGACGACTAATGCACCAGTCTTGAATATTGTTCAGCCACTGGTTGTAAGTGTTCACCCAGTTTTCTGGCACAAACTTAACTTCGCCATCCGCCACAGCTTGCAAGGCTTTTTCGGTAATGCTCTGGCCGGTTTCATCCGCCTTACTCATGGCCATAAACCACTGGTCGGTCAGCAAAGGCTCGATCACCGAACCAGTACGATCACCGCGTGGCACCATCAGCTTGTGTTTTTTGGTCTCTAGCAATAAGCCCTGCGCATCCAGATCGGCCAGCATGGCTTTACGCGCATCAGGGGCGGTCATGCCAGCGTAGGCAGCAGGCAGATCAATACTGCCCAGTGCATCGCCATCAAAGCTAAATACCTGCGCCTTAGGCAGAATCGTCGCTTCCAAGCTCATTACATTAATCAGCTGGGTGTTATGGCGCTTACCCACTTGGTAATCGTTAAAATCATGTGCAGGAGTGATTTTTACAAAACCAGTACCGAAGGCCGCGTCCACATAATCATCCGCAATCACGGGGATTTCACGCTTGGTTAGCGGTAATTGCAGTGTTTTACCCACTAGATGCTTAAAGCGCTCGTCATCTGGGTTAACCGCTACGGCCACGTCGCCCAGTAGGGTTTCAGGGCGGGTGGTGGCCACCACGATAAATTCATCGCTGCCCACCACGGGATATTTGATATGCCACATATGGCCTTCTTCTTCCTCGGAAACCACTTCGAGGTCAGAGATGGCCGTGCCTAATTTTGGATCCCAATTAGATAAACGCTTGCCACGGTAAATCAGGCCCTGCTCAAACAGGCTAACGAATACTTCGGTCACCGAGCCCGAGCACTGCTCGTCCATGGTGAAGTATTCGCGCTTCCAATCCACCGATGCGCCCATGCGGCGCATTTGCTGGGTGATGGTGGCACCGGATTCTTTTTTCCATTCCCAGATTTTTTCTACGAATTTCTCGCGGCCTAATTCATGGCGGCTAATGCCTTGCGCATCCAGCTGGCGCTCCACCACGATTTGCGTGGCAATACCCGCGTGATCGGTACCGGGCTGCCACAGGGTATTTTCACCCTTCATACGATGGTAGCGAGTTAAGCCATCCATAATCGTTTGATTGAAGGCGTGGCCCATATGCAAGGTGCCCGTCACATTCGGTGGTGGCAGCTGAATGCAGAACGATTCTGCAGCTTGCATATTCGGCTGAAAGTAACCAGCTTTTTCCCATTCTGGGTAGTAGCGGCTTTCGATCTCAGCGGGTTCGAAACTTTTTGCGAGTTCTTTAGGCGTAGTGCTCATGGGAAAAGGGCTCAGTCGTTCATAGATTAACCCGCGATTATAGCCTTAAGCGCCGCTTGCTGAGCGAATCTGCACGCGGATTACTACCTTAAAAAATGATTTTTAGCCCTCCTATAGCAATCTTTGCGATGATTTTCTACGCTCAGCCCGCAGTTTGCTATTGGCTAGCCGTTCTTTCCAGGCCCCACACACACGTAAAGCGATTCTCTGGGCGGCTTCAGCTTACAAACAACACCCAAAATCTTGAACCACCGTAAACCCAGAGTTTCACAAATAAAAACAAGGAGTTTACTGGTTTTCTATGTGTTTTCTGTGCCCTCGTTTGACGCTATGTTCAAGGTTTAGACCCTATCAAGGCAAGCAGAAGCTCCTTCATAGACAGAGTCTATTCTGTAGCTATTGTCATTTGATTGTGAGATTGATTATCAATCAAGATTGAAAATGATAATCATTAAGAATACAATATGCTGAAACCATCACTATTTTCTGCAAAAAACACCCCTCAGCTCATCAAATAAAGCACACCCTGTCATGAAAGTATTGCTCTCCCTTTGCAGCCTGTTTTTAATCAGCTGCGCCTCGCTTCCTCCTGCTAATCCCTCCTTAGTGGCTGATATGGCTCAGCTGGGCAAAATTATTGATTTAAAAACTGGCAATGTTTTATCTCCTAAGCAACTGCTCAACAAGCTGGCATCGCAGCAACGCATCGTTGTGGGCGAGCAACACGACAATCGCTACCATCATCAAATCGAGCTGTGGCTGGCGCAAAGCCTAGCCAAGCAACGCCCGCAAGGCAGTGTGCTGCTAGAGATGCTGAATCCAGATCAACAAAGCAAGGTCGATAAAGTAAAAGCGTGGCTGCAAGGTAATCCCGTGGTGCGATCAGAGCGCATCGCCGAGCTGCTCAATTGGCAAGGAGGATGGGATTGGGATTTATACGGTGATTTAGCCGTGGGCCTGATGCATGCGCCTTATCCGCTGCTATCGGCCAACCTAGACAAACCCGAAATGCAGGCCATTTATCGCAACAAGCCACTACTGGCAGGCGAGCGCTCAGGCCAAGCCACAGTAAGGGCTAAGCTTGAAACCATTGTGCGTGAAATGCACGACAATCAAATTGAAACACCGCAATTATTATCCATGATTGCGGTACAGCAGCAGCGTGACCGCCGCATGGCCGAGCGCCTCTTGGCCGCCCCCACCCCTGCCCTACTGATGGCTGGCGGCTACCACGCTGCTAAAGATGTAGGCGTGCCGCTGCATGCCCAAGATTTAGCCCCCACGCAGCCAGTAACGGTCTTAATGCTGGCCGAACAAGGCGCTGAAATTGCACTCGCCCACGCAGACTATGTATGGCTCACCCCGCTTGCCGCTAATAAAGCATGCTTTTGCATCGTGCCTAAGCACTGATCGCGGCACGGTAGGCAGAAAACTTAGGGCATAAGTTTGATGCATTTGTTCCCCCCTTTGTAAAAGGGGGGCTAGAGGGGATTTGGCACTGCATATCATTACAAAAAGGCAGCAGCTAATTCAAAGGCAAATCCCCCTCAATCCCCCTTTAACAAAGGGGGAAGCTGCAGCACTGAAGTGAAGCCTAAAGTTGTGTAGATACTTAGGGGCTTAGGGCGGATGAAACCCGCCCTACACGTATATGTAATCTTGGCAGCAGGCACTTTAAGCCCCTACATCCTTGGCTTTTACCAACCATTCCATAAGCATAAAACGATATGATTATTAAGCGAACCCCAGTACCCGCCTCACACAAAAGCATCGCCTGTATTGCCGCCTTGTTGCTCAGCCACACCGCAATGGCTGCCACTCCGGCCAGCGCGCCACTCACGGCCTTGCTGCCTGCGGATATGTCGCCACTTGGGATGTTTTATGCTGCCGACCATGTGGTTAAAAGCGTATTGATCGGGCTAATTTTGGCCTCGCTCGCCACTTGGGTGGTGCTTTTAGTTAAAGGCTCGGCGCTGTTTTATGCTCGCAAAGAAGCTGATCGCGCCATTGCCTTGCTCAGGCAATCAGTTTCTTTAGCCGATGCCATCGCCCGCACGGCCGCTGCGCCTAAGCAAGCTTTGGCACAACTTTTACTGAACGATGTGCAGGAAGAACTAGCGCTTTCCCACCAAGGCGCTGCCACGCAAACCTTAAAAGAGCGGGCTGGATTTCGCCAGGAACAAATCATGGCGCAAAAAGCCCGCCAAATGACGCAAGGCATTGGCCTCTTGGCCACCATCGGCTCAGTCGCGCCTTTTGTAGGCCTGTTTGGTACGGTGTGGGGAATTATGAATAGCTTTATCGGCATTGCAGCCAGCAAAAGCACCAATCTTGCCACCGTAGCACCGGGTATCGCCGAAGCACTGCTCGCCACGGCGGCCGGGCTGGTAGCGGCGATCCCCGCCGTAATTATTTATAACCTGTTCAGCCGTGGCATTAATCATTACAAAGCGCTACTGAAAGACGCTTCTGCACAAATTTTGCTGATGCTAAGCCGCGATCTGGATGTGCCACAGCGCCTGGAAATCGGCAGCTCATCCAAGGCAAAGGATTAAGCCATGAGTGCTTTCTTTGCTTCTGAAAACGATGAAATCAGCGAAGTGCACGAGATCAATGTCACGCCCTTTATTGATGTGATGCTGGTGCTGCTGATTATTTTTATGGTGGTATCGCCACTGGCTACGGTCGATCTCAAAATCGACTTACCAGCGGCCAGTGCTGCGCCCGAGCCTCGGCCAGAAAAACCGGTGTTTATTTCACTTAAAGCCGATAAAAACCTTTACCTTGCCGAGCAAGCGGTTTCGCTCGCCCAGCTTGCCGGGCAGCTTGATAGCCAAACCGGTGCAGATAAGCAAACCACGCTGTTTTTTCAGGCCGATAAACAAGCGCAATACCAAGATGTACTCGCCGTGATGGATGCGCTGCGCAAAGCAGGCTACTTAAAAGTAGGTCTGGTTGGGCGTGAGGCCGAGTAATGCACACAGCCCCTCAGCCCATGCGCTGGCGTACCGGCATTTTATTGGTTTCATCGGTCTATCTGATGCTGCTCTTTATGCTGCTGCGCCAGCCTGTAGCCATGCTCGCCAGCCCCATGCCCGCTGCAGCCGTTATGCTGGTGATGGCTCCGCAAATCAGCTCATCGGCCACCAAGCAGCAGCAGGCGGTTGGCGCACAGCAATCGGTCGCGGTAAAACCCGCCAAGCCCAATAGTGCCAAACCAGAAAAATTGCCCTCTTTGGCGAGAGCAGAAGCGCCAGTGATTATTGCTGCAGCAGAGAAAACGCATACTGCGCCCACGCCTGCTGCCGATCAAAAACCTGTGCCCGATAAAACGCCGCCCAGCGAAACGCCACCCACGGCAGCAGCCGCCAACAGCAGTGCAGCCCCTGCACCAGCAGCCGTTCAATCGGCCCAAACTGCTGCCCCGTTTAATAGCGATTCGCCATCAAACAGCGCGGCCAGCCTTAACTGGCAAAGCCAGGTGTTGAGCCACCTAGGCAAATACCGGCGTTATCCAGGCGATGCTAGGCTGCGTAAACAGGCGGGCGCAGCGTGGATAAAACTCACCATAACGGCGGAGGGAAAAGTCCTGAATAAGCAGCTGATTGCCTCATCAGGCGCACTGATTCTAGACCGTGAAGCGTTGCAAATTTTAGAGCGCGCCCAGCCGCTGCCCCTGCCACCAAAGCAAATCCCCATCGTTATCACGCTACCGGTTCGTTTTGATATAGAAAATTAAATCCAGCCCGCCCGCTGGCAAAAACCAGCGGGCATCCCCATCTTGGAAAACCCATGAATCTGCCCTCCTCGCGCTGGCTGCAGGCCAGCCTGCTTGCTGCTTTATTGATCCAACAGACCGCTAGCGCGCTTAGCCCGCCCAAGGCCGAGCAAATCCCGCAAACCTTGCAAGCGCATGGCGAGCAACGTGTGGATAACTATGGCTGGTTGCGTGATGATCAACGCAAGGCACCTAAGGTGCTGGATTATCTAAATGCAGAAAATCGCTATACCGAAGCGATGCTGGAACCTGCGGCAGCGCTGCGCGAAACCCTCTATCAGGAAATGGCAGGGCGAATTAATCAGCAGGATCAATCCCTGCCTTACACGCTGGATGGCTATCAATACCGCGAGCAATTGATTTCCGGTAAGGAACACGCTGTTTACCAGAGGAAAAAACAACAGGCCAATAGCGAGTGGGAAGTCTTGCTGGATGCCAATTTACGCGCCGCTGGCCAGCGCTATTACCGCATGGCAGGCATGGAAATCAGCCGCCACAGCCCGTTGATGGCCATTGCCGAAGATTACGCAGGACGACGCCAATACCGCATTACCATCCAGAATCTCAGCGGCGGCAATGAAGAGATGATCGAAAACACCTCGGGCAATATGGCTTGGGCAAACGATGGCAAATCTTTGTTTTATGTGCGCAATCACCCGCAAACCCTGCGCCCTTGGCAGCTGTATCGCCACCAATACGGCAGCGCGCCCAGCAGCGACCAACTGGTTTATCAGGAAAACGACGAGGGCTTTTATTTAAGCCTCTCAACCTCGTCTTCCCGCCAATACATCCTGCTCACCAGCAATAGCACCTCCACTTCTGAAGTGCGGCTAATCCATGCCGATCAGCCTGCCGCTGCTCCCGAGCTATTCGCCGCCCGCCAAACAGGGCGCGAATATTATTTGGATCATTATCGCGGCCAGTTTTACCTGCGCGCCAATCATCAAAGCCCGCAGTTTGGCCTTTATCAAACCGCATCGGCCAAAGCGCCTTGGCAAGTACTGATCGCCCCCGATAAAGAGCGCGAACTAGAAAGCTTTGCCGTATTTCGCAGCGCGTTGATTACGAAAGAGCGCCATCAGGGCTTATCGCGCATTCGCCAGCTGAGCTGGGATGGCAAATTGCAGCGTGAGCTCAGCTTCGACGATCCAAGCTATATGGCGTGGCTGGGCAATAATCCAGACCCAAACAGCAGCACGCTGCAATACCGCTACTCATCCATGACCACGCCCACCTCTACTTTTGCTTGGAATTTGCAAAATGGTGAGCGCAGCCTATTAAAGCAGCAGCAAATTAAGGCCTTTCAGCCACAGGATTACCGCAGCGAGCGGCTATGGCTGAGCGCGCGGGATGGCGTCAAAGTGCCGGTCTCGCTGGTGTATAAAAAATCGCTATTCAAGCTGGGCAAAAATCCGCTACTGGTTTACGGCTATGGCGCTTACGGCATGAGCATGGATGCCTCGTTTAGCTCAGCAAGGCTAAGCCTGCTGGATCGCGGCTTTGTATTTGCCATTGCCCATGTCAGGGGCGGTGGTGAGCTGGGCCAAGCTTGGTATCAACAGGGCAAACTGGCCAATAAACAAAATAGCTTTAATGATTTTATCGACAGCACCCAAGGCTTAGTTAAAGCAGGCTTTGGCCAACCGGGGCGCGTATACGCCATGGGCAGCAGCGCCGGTGGCCTGCTGGTTGCGGCCAGCATCAATCAAGCGCCCAAGCTTTTTAATGCTGTAGTTGCTCAAGTGCCCTTTGTGGATGTGCTGACCACCATGCTCGACCCTAGCCTGCCGCTAACGGTGGGTGAATACGAAGAATGGGGCAACCCACAGCTCAAAGCGGATTACCAGCGTATCAAATCCTACAGCCCTTACGACAACGTAAGCGCCCAGCCCTACCCCCATCTGCTGGTGACTAGTGGCTTGCACGACTCACAAGTGCAGTACTGGGAACCCGCCAAATGGGTAGCCAAACTGCGCGCGCTTAAACAGGGCGATTCCATGCTGCTGCTCTCTACCGATATGAACGCCGGCCACGGCGGCAAATCAGGCCAACTGGGCAAGCTTAAAAATAGCGCAATGGAATACAGCTTTATTTTGCATCTGGACGCAGAAGCACAGCGTGCCTTAGCGCCGTAGCAAATACAAAACCCAAATCCTGAACCACGGAGGACACACACGGAGTTTCACGGAGGAAAAAACGGCTTAAATTAAGTTGTTTTGTAAGTTTTAAGTATTTTTAAACCTTTGAAATATGGACTCGTATCGCAGCTAGTGGCACGCGGCTTCAATCACCCCTTGAAGCCGCGATACGAGGAATAAGCGGATCGGGGTTTCGGAAAAGGGGTAGCGGACTTGCTCCCGAGCAGCCTTTTTCGCCGAGCCGATTATCCGCAGGGCCTTCGTGCTTTTGAGGTTGCGGTTTTGCGTACTAGGATTTCTGGCCGTTCAGAAATCAAATACTTCGCGCGGATGCCGCACCTAAATCAGCGTGCCGAAGGCACTGCAAAGAAGACCGCTGCGTAACATCAGTTACTAATAAAACCAACTCACAGATTTGCAATAAGCCAGCCACAGGCTGTGTATTTATAAAAAGAGGAAGAAATGAAAATTAAGATCATGGTTCTGGCCATTGCCATCAGCATGCTGATCGTCGGCCAACAAGCCCGTGCAGCAGAAGCCCCTCTCGCCAGCGACGGCAGTGTGGTGTTTAATCCGCTGAATATTTCTGCAACGGCGATCAATCCTGAGCAAGAAGCGCTAGAAAAACCCGGCTCGACCAGCAGCCGTGGCGAAAACAGCAAGCTTGAACCCATAGATCAAATCGTGCGCAGCATGCCCGGCACCTATACCCAAATCGATCCGGGCCAAGGTGCAGTCAGCGTGAATATCCGTGGCATGAGTGGCTTTGGCCGCGTAAATACCATGGTGGACGGCGTGAGCCAAAACTACTACGGCAGCGCCCCTTCCGAGGTTTCACATGGTGGCACGCCCACCAACCAATTTGGCGCTTTAATCGACCCTAATTTTATTGTGGGTGTGGATGTCACACGCGGCAGCGAGCTAGGGTCTGGCGGCATTAATGCATTAGCAGGCAGCGCTAACTTCAGAACCATCGGCGTGGATGATGTGATTTTTGCGGGCGAATCGGTCGGCGTAAGAAGTAAATTTTCGGTAGGCAATAATGGCTTGGGCCGCAGTGGCATGCTGGCAGTGGCGGGTAAGAGCAAAGCATTTGGCGAGAGCGGCAGCGTGGGCATCATGGCAGCCATCAGCAGTAGCTCAATCGGCGGCAATTACACCAATGGCAATGGCACAGACAGCGCAGAATTTGGCGTGGGATATAATAAATCCTACGAGCAAAACCCTAAGTCGCAATTGCTAAAGCTCGATATCAAACTCGATAATTTCCATAGCTTTGAATTATCTGGCCGCCGCTATCAAAACCGCTATACCAAACGTGATATTGAAGCCCATGATGCCTACCTTAAATATCATTACACCCCTTATTCCGAGCTGATTGATTTAAACATCATGGCCAGCACCAGCCGTGGCAATCAGAAATACATGCCGGATGCATTATTTAGCTTTAAAAATACCGATACCGATAGCATTTCTAATGCTATTGATATCAACAACACCAGCCGCTTTAGCTTAGCCGGTGCAGATATTGCACTCAATTATGGCGGCAAGCTGATGAATAATCGCTACGATAAAAGACTTGAAAGCCAGTTAACAGGCGTGGACAAAGAAGAGGAAGAAAAAAATAGAAAAGATGCCATAGAAAACAACCCATTTTCCCCTTCTGGCCAGCAGAAAATTTCTGGGCTTTATTCCAGTCTAGAAATAAATCAGGGTATTTTTCAGCTCAATCTGGGCTTAAATTATATTAAATATGATTTAAGCGGCTTTAAACCTGCTTGCGATGATCGCGTACAATGCCTTCCACAAAAAGCGGTGGATATCTCCTTAAAAGAGGAAGCGCTGCTGCCTAGCATTCTGCTATCTGCGGTCATCCACCCGTGGTTCCAGCCTTTTGCCAGCTATGCCAAAACCCTGCGTGGCCCTAATCCACAGGAAGTCTTCTTTTCTAATGAAGGCGGCGCATCAATGAATCCTTATTTAAAAGCAGAAGGAGCCGAAACCTTCCAGCTGGGCTTTAATTCAAAAGCCAGTAATCTGATCTTCAAAGAAGATGCGTTTTTCTTTAAAGCGAGCTACTTCCATAGTGAAATTGATAATTACATCTATGGTAAATCATTTGCGCTTTGTAGCAATGGCGTGAAATGCCTGATGTCGGATGCGCTTAAAAATAACGAAGATATTGATGCCAATTTCAATATGAACATCTACGTTAACTCACTCACCCCTGTCCACAGCCGTGGTTTTGAATTAGAAGCCAATTATGATGCAGGCTTTGCCTATGCCCGCTTCTCTTTCAGCCGTGAAAAAACAGATCAGCCAACATCAATCGCCAGCGGTGTATTTGGCGCAGACGATATCAATGACTTGCCAAGCGTTTTTTATAATCTCGATGCAGGCACTCGCTTACTCGATAAAAAACTCATTATTGGCGGGATTTTTAAATATACCGGCGCAAATAAAAAAATCTCCACCGAACATAATCTGAACGAAGAAACTGGCGATTTAGAGAAAGAAAAAAATGCTAAAAACCCAGTAATTATCGACTTATACAGCAGCTATGAAATCAATAAAAATATCTCGCTGCGCTTTACCGTACAAAACTTAATGAATAGGGATTATTCCGAAGCATTAAACCGCCTAAATTCAAATCCATCGCAATCAAGCGGAGAATCACCCGCCAACACGGCACGTGGCCGCACTTATTTGGTGGGTGCTGAATTTAGGATGTAAAAAATGCCTGAAACCAATCTATTGGTTTCAGGCATTTTTTAATTACTGATGTTACGCACAAAGACTATTTACCCACGAAAAACACTAAATGCACGAAAAAAACAGCTCAAATATAAATGACCTTTTCAGTTTTTTTTATCATGATGTATGGTTTGAGCTTATACATCATGATTTTATTTTAAATGGGATTGTTTAGATCAATCAAAGAGCAAGGGTAATAAGGCATTTGTTCGTGCTTTTGGTGTTTTTCGTGGACTACGCACTTTTTGATTTTACTGCGTAAGATCAGTTAATTAGAAACTGATCTTACGCAGTAAAAACCCAAATATTGAAACACAAAGAAGAACGTGGGCTAAATTTTGCTATTTTTTGCTATTTTAGCCATTTTCAACTCCAGTTTCTTGAGTTTTACCTCCACTTGTGGCGGGGCTTAAACCCAAGCCTATCAACTTAGATCTAATCTAATTGCGAACGATGTTAAAAAACGCGGGTTGCACCCGTATATGGCCCCCTTCCGGCTTGCAAGCATTTTTCGTATTCGGCAGATGAGCGAGACTACTGCAAAAACGCCACTAGCACCGCACCAAAAAAGCTCGCACAGTGTATTTTAGTCACCATAATGGTGCGTAAGTAATTACCCTAGGTGAGCGAGCCCTTAAGCTTAGTGCCAGCTTGTTGACGTTTGAAGCGCAGCTACGCAGAATCAAACCTCAGCAGCCCTTAGGTTTATGGCACAATAGAATCACACGCTCTTTATGTTGGCATGGTTATTGCTGAATGAAATCTTAATTCCGCAAAGCCAGATGCTTTGTCCTTTCACCTTCATGCAATTAAAATTTGGAGAATTCAAGATGGCGGTAGCCGACGTTCTCAACCTTATCCAAGAAAACGGCCTTAAATTCGTTGACTTGCGTTTCACCGACACTATGGGCAAAGAACAGCACGTTACTGTTCCTTCGCACGTAGTGGACGAAGAATGGTTCACAACGGGCCATGCTTTCGACGGCTCTTCTATTGCTGGCTGGAAAGGCATTCAAGCATCTGACATGTTGCTGATGCCAGACGCATCAACCGCCAATATCGATCCTTTCTACGATGAACCAACATTGTTTATGACATGTGACGTGGTAGAGCCAGATACTGGTAAGGGTTACGACCGTGATCCACGCTCGGTAGCCAAACGCGCTGAGCAATACCTGAAAGCCACTGGCTTGGGTGACACCGCTTACTTTGGTCCAGAACCAGAATTCTTTATTTTTGACGGCATCCGTTTTGGCTCAGACCTATCAGGCTGCTTCTACAAAATTGAATCTGACGAAGGCGCTTGGGCAACAGCAAATAAAGTGGAAGGCGGTAATAAAGGCCACCGTCCTCGCCTGAAAGGTGGCTACTTCCCAGTTCCTCCAGTCGATAGCCACCAAGATATCCGTGCCACAATGGTACTGATCTTGGAAGAGCTAGGCGTACCGGTTGAAGTGTTCCACCACGAAGTGGCGAACGCGGGCCAGAACGAAATTGGTACTAAATTCAGCACACTGGTACAACGTGCAGACTGGACTCAAATCCTGAAATACGTGGTGCACAACGTAGCAGACCAATACGGCAAAACAGCCACATTTATGCCAAAACCTATTGTTGGCGATAACGGCAGCGGTATGCACGTTCACCAGTCGGTTTGGAAAGACGGCAAAAACTTGTTTGCAGGTAATGCCTACGCAGGTTTGAGCGAATTCGCCCTGTTCTACATCGGCGGTATCATCAAGCACGCTAAAGCT
>NZ_JANXSO010000127.1 GCF_025352645.1 Iodobacter sp.
GCTACCACGTAGTCGTAGGTGCGGCCATCGCCCATTACGCCGACGGATTTTACTGGCAGGAAGACGACGAAGGCTTGGCTGGTGAGTTCGTACCAGTTTTTGCCGGTTTTTTCATCGACTGTAGCGCGTAGCTCTTCGATAAAGATGGCGTCGGCAAAGCGCAGTAGATCAGCAAATTCTTGCTTTACTTCGCCAAGGATACGCACGCCTAGGCCTGGGCCTGGGAATGGGTGGCGGTAGACCAGCTCTGGGGCTAGGCCGAGCGCTACGCCTAGTTCGCGCACTTCGTCTTTGAATAATTCGCGCAGTGGCTCCAGCAAACTCAGCTTCATAGTTTCTGGCAGGCCGCCTACATTGTGGTGGCTCTTGATGGTGTGCGCTTTGCCGGTTTTTGCGCCAGCAGATTCGATTACATCGGGGTAGATGGTGCCTTGGGCTAGCCATTTTGCGCTTGGTAATTTAGCAGATTCAGCTTGGAATACTTCTACGAATTCGCGGCCAATGATTTTGCGCTTGGCTTCTGGGTCGGTCACACCCGCAAGGTGGCCCATAAATTGCGCGGCGGCGTCAACGTGGATCACTTTTACGCCAAGGTGCTCGGCAAAGGTTGCCATCACTTGCTTGCCTTCATTCAGGCGTAACAGGCCGTTGTCGACAAATACGCAAGTCAGTTGATCGCCAATGGCGCGGTGAATCAGCGCAGCGGCAACGGATGAATCCACGCCGCCAGATAGGCCCAAGATCACTTCGTCTGTGCCGACTTGTTCGCGGATTTTTGCCACGGCTACGTCGATGTAATTAGGCATGGTCCAGCTTGGCTTTGCGCCGCAAATATCGAGCACAAAGCGGTTAATCATTTCACGCCCTTTTAGGGTGTGCGTTACTTCTGGGTGGAATTGCACGGCGTAGAAGCCACGCGCTTCGTCAGAAATAGCAGCAATCGGGCAAGCTTCGTTGCTGGCAATCACGGAGAAGCCAGCTGGCAGCGCGGTGACTTTGTCACCGTGGCTCATCCAGACTTCTAATACGCTTTGGCCTGCGCTATTTTTGCGATCTTCAAGGCCGCCGAATAATTTGCTGCTTGCTTGCGCGCCAATTTCGGCAAAGCCAAACTCACGCACGGTGCCTGCTTCTACCTTACCGCCTAGCGATTCGGCCATCCATTGCATACCGTAGCAAATACCGAGTACCGGCACGCCCAGCTCAAACAATTTAGCATCGGCTTGATAATCGCTCTCGTAAACTGAATTTGGGCCGCCCGAAAGAATGATACCGGTCGGTTTAAATTCACGAATAAAATCAATCGATACATCAAAAGAATGCAGCTCAGAATACACATGCGCTTCGCGAACACGGCGGGCAATCAGCTGAGTCACTTGCGAGCCAAAGTCCAAAATCAGAATTTTATCCATGCTGTCAAAATCTTTGATGTTTAAATAATCGCCGAATTTTACCTTGCTCAGCCCATTGCGGCTAGCACGTATTCTGCAAACAGCGGCTACAGCGCTAGAAGTTCTCTTATTACAGCAATAGCGGTGCATTTTCTTTCCCTCAAAGCAAGCGCAGAAAATACCAAAGGGATAAACTTGTAAGACCTACGCCAAGGAGCGCCGCCATGCCTATCAGCGATTACCATATCAGCACCGATCAGCAACGCTTTGATCTAGATGCCATTCATGCTTTCCTCAGCCAAGCGTATTGGTCTCCAGGTATTTCACGCGATACGGTAGAAAAAGCCACGCAAAATTCGCTGGCTTTTGGCGTGTTTCTTGGCGACCAGCAAATCGGCTTTGCACGGGTGATTACCGATAGGGCCAGCTTTGCTTATTTGGCCGATGTGTATATTCTGGACGCGCATCGCGGCCAAGGCTTAGCCAAGTATTTAATCGCCACCATCCAGGCCCACCCTGATTTGCAAATGATTCGGCGCTTTATGCTGGCAACCAAAGATGCTCACTCGCTGTACACCCAATTTGGCTTTACTGAGCTGGCTAATTCCTCACGCTTTATG
This sequence comes from Iodobacter sp., assembly GCF_025352645.1. Taxonomy (GTDB): domain Bacteria; phylum Pseudomonadota; class Gammaproteobacteria; order Burkholderiales; family Chitinibacteraceae; genus Iodobacter. The sequence continues at coordinate 2,012 of NZ_JANXSO010000127.1, forward strand.
GAGATCCATAGCCCAAGTGTGTATCAGGCTTAGATTTGGAGGTGTAAGGTCACAGCAAATACGTGGGTTTCACACCCATCCTATCAACTTAAGCCAAGTTTGTAGGCCGGGTGAAGCCCGCAATCGATGCTAAAAAACGCGGGTTGCACCCGCCCTGCGATGCTTCAACGCCTGCAATAGATAGATCTACGTTGATGGCTTAAGGCTTAACCATCAACAAGTTTCCCTTAAGTTGATAGTGGGCTTCAAACGCACTAAGAAAAACGCCGCCCTTTAAATAATGAGCGGCGTTTTTTATGCGGGCCAAGCCATTAATTTTTTGCCTGTCCCAAGCGCTCTAGCATGGCTTTTACCGCCGACATTTGCGGGGCGGTCTTGCTATAAAAATTAGGCGCTAAAGGATTTGTTGGGTCTGAATAGCCCCAAAAATCCCAGCAGCCCTTGGGGTTGAGCGGGGTAAAAAACCAACCGCTACTGGCTTCTGCTTGCGGATAAAGCACCATTATTTTATTTGCATCTGCCAGCTCGTTGTAGCCGGTGGTGCCATAAAACAAATTGCCAATTTTTGTCGCGCCCTGCTCGCAGCCATGAAACGCCACGTGTACTTTGCAGCTTTCTGTTTCGCAAGCCTTGGGCACATAAAGATAGGCATCGCGACTCATGCTGGTATAGCTAGATTTAATAAATTCACTCTGATCAAACGCCACAATCTTGCCACTGAGCACTGCCACCGCAGGCTGCAGATCGCCATAAATGTGCTTCAAAATATCTTGTGATTGAATAAAATTGCAGCCATTAATATAGGGCGCCTGGGTATCGGCACACACCACATCCTTAGTATTACTGGTGATGATGGCGTGGCCAGCATCTACATTCTGAATATATTTAATGCTTGCTGCTGGCACACCAGCCAGCTGATAAAACGCGGCAGCCTGATCCACCACGGCGGTGGCCACGGTTTTATCGGCTTGCCCGCTAAATAAATACACTCTTTGGGTTTTTAGATTTTCGAGCTTATCAATGGCTCCAGTACGCTCAAATGCCTTTGCCAATTGGATTAAAAGAGTGGGATTAGGTGGGCCATAGGCACTTAAAGAAGGATTCATGCAAGCGGTGGTTGCCACTAGCACGGATGGAGGCACGGGATAGGCCGAGCCAGAGCAATAAAACGGCCCACCCGCGACGACTCCCGCCCCAACCAAGGAAGCAGAAAAAGCCGTTTGAAACTGTGCTGCCATAAACGCCCCAGAAGATAAGCCCGATACAGATGTCTGGCTTAAATCTGCTTTATAAGCGGGCAACTTATCCGTACTGGCGGCAAAGCTGCTATACAGCCCCAAAAACACCGCCGCCACAGCAAAGCTACAATGTAGAGCACTAGATTTATCTTTCATGAAAAACCCCTTATTGATGGCTAAATTTATCAAATATCTGACACTAAACTTAGCAGCAAGAAAGGAAAAACGACACTCGTCTATTTGAATCTTTGATGAATTTTTAAATCGCAACACAAGCCCCTTTTCTTTCTTACAAAAAAAGAGTCAAAACAACTAAGGAAGCGCTGATTTAATCGTCATCCCTCAGTTTTTTATCGGGAATCCTGCGTAAATACAGGATTCCCGTCTGTATGGAAATGACGAAGCAGAATAAATCAAAAACGCCCTCAGCGATTAAGCAGCCACAATGGATTTATCTAGCGCCGCAATTCGATTAAAAACCAAAAGCATCAATAGCACAGCAGGCAAAGAGCACAATAACAAGGTATTAAACAAGCCGTATTGATTTGCCAAAAATCCTGCAGGCAGCGCCAACCCAGCCAAAAGCAAGGTGGTAATTTGGTATACCAGCACCGAAACAGGGCCAATTTCTTGCTCTGAAAAACGGCTAAGCATAGTGGTATAAGCCACTGCATACAGCATATTGGAAGCAATATGTGCCAGCACCACAGCAATAAAGACCAAGGTAAAACTTGTTGAGTAAAAAGCTAATAAATACATCATAAAAAACATCAATCCCAAGCCAGATTTACCAAGGATAGACCCAAATAAATAATCCACTATTTTTTGGTTTACTACTAAGGGGCCAATTAATTGCCCAAGACAGCGGGAAAATAGCAACATAAGCACCGGATGAATAACCAGCCCCAGCCATTTTATTTCTGAAAACGCTAGCCCTTTTACCGGTAGCAAAGCCATTGCAGGTGCGGAAATAATAGTTAGCAAGGGCATGATTAATATGGCGCATTTTTTATCCCCATTTAATGATGCAAAACGCAATGTAGCTTCTACTGCCTCTTCTATTTTATCCACCACTTGCTGTGGGCTAATTGAGCGTGAATAAATTAAACACGCGATTGCCAGCAGATAGGAAACCGCATCAATAAAAAAATACACGCCATGCTGTACTAAAGGATAAATAAGGCTACCAATCCCTGTGCCAACAATTGCAACCGCAGAGAAAGATATCGTTTCAATGGTGGCAATTTGCAAATAGTCTTCTTCAGTAAAGCCACGTTTATTAATCATATTGTATGCCGCCACACCCACGCCAATAAATAGGCTAGATACAGAAACAGCAAGCATTAGCATGCGTGGACTAGCGATGATGAGCGCATAAAATGGCAAGATTAAGGCAAATAAACCCGCCAGCTCTGCGGCAATTAATATAGAGAATGGTTTGAAATATCGGCTCAAGTACTTACCCAACTCAGACGATAATAAAGCCGGTGCAACCGATACTGAAAACGTAATAGCAAAAGCAAGGGGACTGGCATCCAATTTAGCTAAGTTGGCATAAATAGCTACCCCAGTTAAGCCCGTTCCAATCCCTGTAATAAGATAGCCCAAGCTAAACCAGAGATACCAGCGTGATGATATTAATAATTTAAATACTGACATGATATAAACCTAATATGTACGTGATGCACAGCCATGTTTCGGCCACGACCCTAGTAACACAGGCAATCGCTGTATTGAATAGGCGCAAAAATGCTGTATCACTTTTTTAAAGTGTCATCGTATCTGCATAAGTAAAAGCCACTAAATATTCGCCCATATTAAAACAGGCAAGCAGAATTAATTCTGCACGCGCAAATAAGGGCTATTACGCAAAGCAAATAGATAAAAAATTTGGATGGAGCAAAGCGATAAGGCAGGCAAGCCGATTGGGCTAGCGGCCTAATGAGGAAAGCTAGAGGTGGGTTTCTACTTGAACAAAAACAGCCAATACGGATATTGCTATTTGATAAGTATTTTCACGGAACATTGTTTATCTCCTTTGAGCGTGAGCCAGCAATTTATCAAATAGAAAGCACGGCGTCAATTTAATATAAAACACAGCTGATTATGTCTCTTATTCAATAACGCCGAGGTAAATCATCTTTTTAGAACAGCACACTATTCTTGCATTTGTAGGGCGGGAAAACCCAATCCTATCAACTTAAGGGCAATGTTTTAATTATTAAACAGGCTTCAACTTGGATTGCACTATTGCAAGTATTTAAAACATCGTAGGGTGGGCGCGTTTTTTGCCCACGCCGCGTATCCGCGTGGGCAAGATAAACCGCCTTGCCCACCCTACATGTTGGTTAAATCTTAAGTTGATAGGATTGGGGTGAAACCCGCGAGCAACGTTGAAAAAACGCGGGTTTCACCCGCCCTACGAATGCTCCATTGCTTACTGATTGTTCAATAAGTACGGGGCGTCATTCCTGCTCAGGCGGGTATCCAGCAGCACGGCTGGATACCTGATAAATACATTTGGAGATGACGCTTTTTTAACCCGTCTAAAAGGCAAGAACACCTAGGGCCTGTTGACGTTTCATTCACGGCTGCGTTGGCTTCTTACCCTTATTGCGTCCCTGCAATTTCTTCCTCGCTGGCGCTCTCCGCCTTTGGCGTGGCAGCCTTAGGCGGCACTGGGTGCATTACATCGGGGCTAACGCCCTTGCCATCTGGGCCCACATTTTGGTTTACGGCTGGCAAGTGATGGGCAATGCCTTTGTGGCAATCAATACAGGTCATGCCTTCAGACAAGCCTTTTTGGTGCGCATTGGCCGAGCGGGTGTTTTGCTCCATATAGTCAAAATATTCGTAGTTATGGCAATTACGACAGGCTTTGGAATCGTTAGCCTTCATCCTTGCCCATTCGTGCTGGGCCAACTCAATCCGCTTATCTAGGAATTTCTCACGCGTATCGATATAACCTGTGAGCTTACCCCAGACTTCTTTAGAGGCCTCAAGCTTACGCCACATCTTTGGGCCCCATTCATGCGGCACATGGCAATCTGGGCAGGTGGCACGCACACCGGAGCGATTGGTGTAGTGCACGGTTTCTTGGTATTCCGGATACACATTACTCGCCATTTCATGGCAACTTAAACAGAATTTCTCGGTATTGGTCATTTCCAGCGCAGTGTTAAAACCGCCCCAAAAGATAATCCCCACAATAAACGCCACAATCACACCGACATAGCCAATGCGTAAGCTGCGTAATTTTTGCAGCAAGGCACAAAGACGCGCCTTAAGTGAGGGCTTGGTTTCATCGCTCATTATTCAATCCTTTTACTTAACCAAGCCATCCGCTGGCTTAAAGGTATTGCCAACCAAAGGCTTGGCATCCGTTTGCGGCACATGGCATTGCTGACAGAAATAACGGCGTGGCGAGATATTGGTAAGCTCAGTACCGCCACGGGTTTTAAAATGGGTAATCGATACCTTGGTCGCGCCGGTATCCGCCGTACGATCCCAGCTATGGCAATCAAGGCATTTATTAAACTCTTTGGTAATCAGATAGCCCTTGGTGGTGTGTGGAATCAGCGGTGGCTGCTGCACAAACTGGCGAGGCAATGGTTTGCGATCTTTTTCCCAGCGATAGTTTTCAGAAGGCGCATCGCCTTTAACCGCTTCAGTACCGCGCAAAGACTTCAAGGTTTCCGCCTGCGCCACGGGAGCGCAGAGCATACAGAAGCTCAGAAACAGCGCCAGCATCGGCATTAATTTTTTCATTTTTTTCTCCTTCTTAGATTGTGGGTTGGGTATCGATCGCCACATCTCATTGAATCATCGTGTTATAGCGAAGCCCATCCTCTCGACAGGGGTGGGTATCAACATCCCCTCTCCCCTTGCCCTCTCCCGTAAAGGGAGAGGGGGATAAGTAGCGCCTGCGGCGCAATCTTACTTTTAGGCTTTAACTACTTTCACCGCACATTTCTTGTAGTCGGTTTGCTTAGAAATCGGGCAAGTTGCATCCAGCGTTAGCTTATTCACCAAGCGGCCTTCATCAAAGAAGGGGATAAAGATCAGCCCCATCGGCGGCTTATTGCGGCCACGTGTTTCTAGGCGGGCTTTGATATCGCCACGGCGGGACGATACCTTCACCAACATCCCGCGCTGTAAGCCACGTTTTTTAGCGTCGTTTGGGTTCATAAACACCATCGCTTCTGGCACGGCTTTATGCAGCTCAGGCACGCGGCGGGTCATAGTGCCGGTATGCCAGTGCTCTAACACGCGGCCCGTGCAGAGCCACATATCAAAGTTGGCATCAGGCATTTCCGGCGGCGCTTGATATGGCAGAGCAATAATATTGGCACGGCCATCTTTATTACCGTAAAAGCGCACGCCCTCGCCTTTTTTCACATACGTGTCGTAACCTTCGCGATAGCGCCACTTGGTTTCTTTGCCATTCACCACGGGCCAGCGTAAACCACGGGCTTGGTGATACATATCAAAGGGCGCTAAATCGTGACCATGGCCGCGACCAAACTGGGCGTACTCTTCAAACAAGCCTTTCTGGATATAAAAACCAGCCAGCTTGGCTTCAACATTATCAAAGCCCTTGTACTGATCGGCGGCTTTAAATTTATCTACATTGCCATTCACATACAGCACGTCGTAGAGCGTTTTGCCTTTGACCGCGGGCTGCTTGGCAATCAAATCAGCAGGCCACACGTCTTCCACCTTAAAGCGCTTAGCAAATTGCATCAGCTGCCATAAATCAGATTTTGCTTCACCCGGTGCATTCACCTGCTGACGCCATAGCTGGGTACGGCGCTCGGCATTACCAAA
>NZ_JANXSO010000167.1 GCF_025352645.1 Iodobacter sp.
AATGAGTTAACCGAGGTGGGTACGCCAGATAGCGAGATGTTGTCTTTGTCGGCCTCCCATTTCAGGGTTGCTCGGGCGTTTTTTTCTGGGTTTAGCGTAAAAAACAAATCGGTATCATCGCTGCTGACCAGCGCATCTTTACTGAGGTAGAGATTAAAAGTTGCCACATCCACCGCTTTTGCATCCCATTCCACGCTAAAGAAACCGTTGTTAATTGGGGTGATGCCATTGGCGTCTTTTTCCCCAGCAAGCACTCGAAGGGCATTGATGGTGGGGACGGTATCGACGCCAACAATATTAATGCCATCGCTATTGACTGTGACGTCGCCTCCACCGCAAGCCACTAAGAGCGAACAGAGGGCGCTGATGAGTAAGGTGGATTTCATGAGGTGGTGTCCGAAGGTGGCAATGTGGGCAATATACATGGGCAATCTCTTTGGATATGTAATGGTTTTTTTTGTGTAACTCTGTGTCTTCTAAGATCGAAGTGGTTCAAGATTTGGGTTTTTACACGGCAGAAATGTACTATTTTTTCATCCAGCCATCCCACACAGGTGGTTCGCTCATTTGTGCGGGCAGAAAGTCGATAAAGCTGCGGATTTTAGCGGAGAGGTGGCGGCGGCTGGGGTAGACGGCGTAGAGGGCGAGCTGGGGTGTGGTGTAATCGGGCAGCAGGATTTCTAGTGAGCCGCTGGCTAAGTCTTCACCAATTAAAAAGCTCGGCTCGCAAATAATGCCTTCGCCAGCCAGCGCTGCGCGGCGTAGCAGATCGCCATTATTGGCCCTGAAATGTCCGGCCACTTTAATCGTGATATCGCCGTCTGGCCCGCTAAAATCCCATTCGCCACGGCGGCTACCATTGGTGTAAATCAGGCAGTTGTGATTGGCTAAATCGGCGGGGGTGAGCGGCCTGCCGTGTTGTGCCAGATAGCTTGGCGCTGCTGCTGTGACGATACGAATCGTCGCCAAACGCCGCGCCACCAGCGTGTCGGTGATCTGGCCGGAGATGCGTAGCGCCAGATCAAAGCCTTCTTCTACCAGATCAATACTGCGATCAGATAGCTCAATCTCTACCACCACATCGGGATAGGCTTTTTGGTAGGCGGCAATGAGCGGGGATAGATGTAGCTGGCCAAAAGACACTGGCACATTAATCCGCAGCAAGCCAAAGGGCCGCTGGCCTTCCTGCCCCAGCTCCGATTCGGCCTCGGCCACATCGCCCAAAATCTGTAAACAGCGAGCATGGTAAAGGCGGCCAGCCTCGGTGAGGCTGAGCTTGCGGGTGCTGCGCTGCAAGAGGCGGGTATTTAAATGCGCCTCCAGCTCGGCCACCAAACGCGATACCGCGCTGGTGGAGATATCCAACTGATCGGCAGCTTTTACAAAACTACCCGCGTCAACGACCCGGGTAAAGACTTGCATGGCGGTAAGTTTGTCCATAATGGTGGCTCGTGTTGGGGCGGGTGGATCCCGCCGTAATCAAATTCAAAAAGATTTTTTTAGTGCCTTTGGCACGGTGGTTTTGGTGCGGGAATCCCCCGCGTGGGACTCACTTTCTTGAACGGCCAGAAATCCTAGTACGCAAAGAAAGCCGCCCCGACCAGCACGAAGGCCCCTCACTGCGGATAATCAGCTCGGCGAAAAAGGCTGCTCGGGAGCAAGCCCGCTACCCCTTTTCCGAAACCCCGAGCTGCTTATTCCTCGCTTCGGCGTGCTTTAAGGGGATTTTATAGCCCCGTATCAAGAGCGCTGTCCCTAATGCTTTTTTGTTGTGTGCAGTTAATTTATTTTTTAGTAGCAAACAAAGAAAAAACGTAATGACCACGCTTTTGGCACGGGGCTTAAATCTCCCCTTGAAGCACGCCGAAGCGAGGAACAAGCGGGCGGGGTTTCGGCGAGGACTGTTTGAGCAAAGCGAGTTCCGCAGCCGCCGCTCGATTGTCCGCAGATGAGGGGCCTTCGTGCTTTTGAGTTTGTCGCTTGGCTTCGTTTCTTGGCGAAGCAAGAAAGGAAGGCCCCGCGGTGGCTAACCGCTCCAAAATCAACGTGCCGAAGGCACTAAACAAGATCTTTTTGACTTTGCTTTGGGCCACACCCAACACCCATTTAATTATCCCATATTTAGGGATAATTATTTGAGGATATCTGTATTTATCCCTCAGGTGGCAATCGTCATACTGCACTCCATCGATGCCAAACACATGGCGCAAACCACTGGAGATTCAAAATGATTGATAACAAAACCGCCCCCTACGCAGCTCTTGTTCTTCGCCTTGCTCTTGCCGTTATGTTTCTGGCGCACGGTTTAACTAAGGTGTTTGTGTTTACTCTGCCGGGTACGGCACAGTTTTTTGCCTCGGTAGGTTTTCCTGGCTGGATGGCTTATCCGGTAGCGGGGGCTGAGGTGTTTGGTGGCTTGTTCTTGCTGCTTGGTCTTTATCCACGTTTAGTGGCAGCGGCCTTGTTACCGGTATTGATTGGTGCAAGCACGGTTCATTTGGCTAATGGCTGGTCGTTTGGCAATGCCAACGGCGGCTGGGAATATCCCGTGTTTTTGATTGCTGCGGCGCTGGTACAAGTATTGATGGGGGACGGTGCATTTGCGCTGAAACGCTCACCACGCTTTGCGGATTAAGATTTAAACCAGATCTTTAACCACAGAAAACATAGAGGCGTAGGGTGGGCAAGTTTTTATGCCCACGCGTTCATCTCCGAAGGCCGCGTGGGTACTCTAAACCGAGTGCCCACCCTAAGGTGCTTCAGGTTTTTAAAATACTCACACCAAGGATTAACCATGTTTCCCAGTTTTTATATCTCACACGGCTCTCCCATGCTGGCTTTGGATGCTGGGGAAACGGGTTTAGCTTGGCAGCGTCTGGTGGCTGATTTACCTAAGCCTAAGGCTATTTTGATGGTGTCGGCGCATTGGGGCTCTTTGCAGCCTGCGGTGGGTGCGGCCAGCCAGCCGGAGACGATTCACGACTTTGGTGGTTTTCCTGCGGCGCTGTTTGATTTGCAATACCCAGCGCCCGGCGCGCCGTGGTTGGCAGAAAAAGTAGCGGGCGTATTAGAGGCCGCAGGTTTGCCGGTGGCCGTTCACCCTAGCCGAGGTTTGGATCATGGCGCTTGGGTGCCACTGCGGGTGATGTACCCAGATGCCGATGTGCCGGTAGTGCAGTTGTCTATTCAGCCAAGGCAAGGCCCCGAGCATCATTACCGCCTAGGGCAGGCTTTAGCTGGGTTGCAGCAGGAAGGGGTGATGATTATTGGCTCCGGCAGCCTCACTCATAATCTGTATGAAGTAATGGGCGATATCACTGAGGGCGATCCGCGTGTTCCCGCGTATGTGCCGGCTTTTCAGGCATGGATGAACGAGAAGCTCTTGGCGAACGATATTAATGCCCTGCTTGATTACCGCCGTCAGGCTCCAGAAGCCAGCCGTGCTCATCCAACAGACGAGCATCTGCTACCGATTTTTGTGGTGATGGGGGCAGCTCAGGGCGGGAAAGTAGAGCGCAGCCATAGTGGCATTACCGGTGGCGTGTTGGCGATGGATGTGTATCGCTGGCAGGATTAAATGAGATTCATCCTTGATGAGCGAATTGCTTGCTAAGTAAGCAAAATCTCGAACCACAGAGAACACAGAGAGCACAGAGTTTCACAGAGGAAACGATAGATTCGGTGGTTTTCTCTGTGGCCCTCTGTGCTCTCATTTTACTCTGTGGTTAAAGATTTAGCGCTTTATCAAAGCGAGCTGGAGCCAGATTAAAATCAGGTCGGTGCGCAAGAAGAGCGACTTGCACACCCTATAAAAATTAGCCCTTTTGTGATGTATTTGTCTTAACTTGATGCCCACCCAAGCTTATTTCTGTAACTGCTTAGTCCATGCTTGCAGCGCCACCATCTGTGCCGCTACATTTTTGCTGATGGCTTCATCCGTCACATTGCCATTGGCATCAAATCCACCCGCAAAGGCATTGGCAAAAACTTCGGGTTTTGCCAGTGGCAGCAAGTTTACAAATACACAAACTTGGCGCAAATGGTATTGCGAGCGGGATGAGCCCATGCCACCCGCTGCGCCTAAAATGGCGACAGGCTTACCGTTTAGTACCTTGTTATCGGCTTCGCGCGAAGCCCAGTCGATGACGTTTTTAAGCGCAGGGGCTAGGGAGTAATTGTATTCGGGGCAGGCCAGCACCAGCGCATCGGCGGCGGCAATCTTGGCGAGCAGCTCAATCAGCACCGCAGGGCGATCACTAGCGGCAATATCGCCGTTATAAAAGGGAATCGCTGAGATATCGATGATTTCT
>NZ_JANXSO010000013.1 GCF_025352645.1 Iodobacter sp.
ATAGTGCAGATTACCTGTGTGAAAGTAGGTCATCGCCAGACACCCCTTACTGAGCGAATCAAAGATTCGCACGTTATAGTAGTAAAGACGTAGTAAACAGAACCCCCGTACTCGAAAGAGGCGGGGGTTTTGCTTTGCGCGCAAGAAATGTGGGGGGGGGGGCTGGTGTGAGCACTAAAGAGCACTAAAGATTCATAATCGGCTATTTTGAAACAGGATATGAGCGGGAGAATCTAATGATTTATTTTTTTACCGGTGCAGGAATGGCTGCTGACTCTGGGCTGCCTACTTTTAGGGATTCCGGGGGGCTTTGGGAGAATTATGATATTAAGCAAGTTTGTAATTTCCCTCGATTTATCCAAGATCAGGCTATTCGAGACTTAACGTTTCAGTTTTATAACGAACGTAAATTGCAATATGCTCAGGCTAAGCCGCATGCTGGATATAGGGCGATTGCAAAATTACAGCAAAGCCAGTCGATTAAGGTGATCACTAGCAATATTGATTTATTGCATGAAGCAGTCGGCACTTTAGATGTTTTGCATTTGCATGGGCGAATTGATCAGATGTCTTGTGCCGATTGCTTTCATTATTGGGATATTGCTGAGCAAGCTTTTGAGGCAATTGAATGCCCAGCATGTAGTAGCGCAATGGTTAAGCCGGGCATTGTGTTTTTTGGTGAAATGGCCCCTGAATACGAAGCTTTGCATTGGCTTATTCATGGTTTAAACAGTAATGATAGTTTTATCATTGTAGGAACGAGTCTTAATGTGGTGGATCCGATCGCAATGATTCGAGCTGCAGGTAGGCATCCGCAGATTGTTTATATTGATAAACATATCCCAGATTTGCTGAAAAAAAGCAGTGTGATCTGTATTGAAAACGGTGCAGAGCAAGGATTATTGGAATGGATTGCAAATATGAATGCTGCTGAATAAACTACATTTATTAAATGTATATGAATATTCAATATAAGTTGGGTGTATTTTTTATCAATATGGCATAGTAAGCGATCTTACTTTTATTAAAAATTAGCCATGCGATTTTTTATCTCTGTACCTTGCGCTTTATTTTGCTTGATTGCTTTGCATGGGATGGCTGAAGAGCCCGTGATTGTTTCGAGCGAGCCAAAGGGCCAAGTGCAAAAAGTGCAGAGGGTTGAGGTGCGCGGGGTGAAGGATGGCGATGATAGGCGTGAATCTACTGCGGCTAAAACAGTGATTCTGGGCGCGGACATTGTTCGCTATGGCGATAGCAGCCTCGCCGATGTCTTAAAGCGTTTGCCGGGTATTAGTGTGCGGGGAGTGCAGGGCCGTGGTGGTGAGATCAGAATGCGTGGTCTTGGCAGTGGTTATACGCAGATTTTACTAAATGGCGATCGGGCCCCGCCTGGTTTTTCTTTAGATTCGTTATCCCCTGAGCTGATTGAGCGTATTGAAATTGCCCGTGTTGCAACGGCGGATGTCAGCGCACAGGCCATTGCTGGCTCTATTAATATTATTTTAAAGAAAAAAATTGAAATGGCCCGCCGCGATCTCAAGCTGGCTGTTTCCGACACGGATGGGCAGCCTGCTTTATCGCTGGATGGTTTGTTTGCCGATCAGGATGGTGCATTTTCTTATACCGTGGCTGCTGGGCTAGGGCAGGATAAGAGTCATTATTTAGCCAAACTTGAGCAGCTTGAGTTTGATGGGCAGGGCCTGTTGCGCTTGCAACGCAGTACAGATAAGCAAGATGGAAGTCAGAACCAGCGATTTAACTTAGCACCACGGCTGATGTGGGCCTTAGATGGCGGCGATAGTTTAACTTGGGAGAGCCTGCTGCGCTTTCAGCGCTCCACTGGCGGCAGCCATGAAAGCCGCCAGACTGTGCTGGGGGGATTACCGCCGCTGGTTCGCAATGATTCTGTGCTGGACGCCGATAGCAGCCAAATTCGCAGCAAACTAGGCTGGCTACATAAGCTAGATAGTGGGGCAAAGCTAGATATCAAACTAGGTGTAGCAGATCATCGTAGCCATGCAGAAAGCCGCCTTGATGGCTTTGATATGCATGCTCAGCCGGTGTTAAATCGGCGGATCACCACCGATGTGCTCGACCAAGGTGTTAGCTTAAGCGGTAAATATTCTAATGGCTATATAGAGGGCCATACCTTTGCACTGGGCTGGGATGGGGAATATAGCCAGCGTAGCGAAGATAATATTCAGCGTGAAATCACTCAAACTATACCCGCTCATAATCTGGATGAAAGCTATTGGGCCAAGGTGAGTCGGCTCGCCGTATTTGCTCAGGATGAATGGCAAATCTCGCCGCTGTGGTCGGCCTACCTAGGTTTACGCTGGGAAGGGATACGCAGCCAAAGTACGGCGCAGGATGCGTTTGAAAATAGCTCCGACGTGCTGAGCCCTGTGCTGCACACTTTGTGGAAGCTCGGTGAAAAAGACCAGCTAAGATTTGCCTTATCTCGCACCTATAAAGCACCCACGACTCGCGATTTAACGCCGCGCCGTGTTGTGGCCAATGACAACAGCGCCACCACTCCCGATACAGAGGGCAATCCAAATCTCAGGCCAGAGTTAGCATGGGGCGCTGATCTGGCGTTTGAGCATTATCTGAGTGAAGGGGGTGTGCTGAGTGCCAGTAGCTATACCCGCCGGATTGATAATGTGATTCTGTCTGAGTTATCCGAAACGAATGGCGTATGGCTATCACAGCGTAGCAACCAAGGCCGTGCTGAGTTGTTTGGTGTTGAGCTGGAGGCCAAGTTTAATCTGCGCCAGTATATAGCTGAGGCACCAGCGCTAGATGTGCGAGCCAATATATCGGCGAATTGGTCGAAGCTTGAATCTGTTCCTGGGCCAGACAACCGTTTGGATCAGCAAACGCCGCTCAGTGCTAATTTTGGAATTGATTACAAAACTGGCGCGCTGACAACGGGGGGGAATTTTAATTTTCAAAGCGCCGCTACCACGCGGCTATCTCTGACTCAGACAATAAAATCACCAGCCAAACGCTTGCTAGATTTATATGGACTATGGAAGATTAATCCTGCCGTGCAGCTACGTATCTCGCTGGCCAATCTACTGGCTGAAGATCATATCGCCGAATCCTATTACGCTGATCTTAATGGCCAGCGTGAGCAATTTACCACCAGCCGAACAAATAGAACTGCCCGAGCTTTGTTGGAAATAAAGCTTTGATCCTGAGTCATTATTCTGTTTTGAAAGGGAAACGATGAAAAAAGATGAAGCTTCAGCGCTTACTGCAGCTGAATATACTCCAGCACCGGTGAGCTTCTGGCAGGCTTTTGGATTCTGGCTAAGGCTAGGTTTTATCAGCTTTGGCGGGCCTGCTGGGCAGATTTCTATCATGCATCAGGAGCTGGTAGAAAACCGGCGCTGGATTTCTGAGCGGCGCTTTTTGCACGCGCTGAACTACTGCATGGTTTTGCCCGGCCCCGAGGCGCAGCAGCTGGCAACGTATATTGGCTGGTTGATGCATAAAACCCGTGGCGGAATTGTGGCAGGAGTGCTGTTTGTGCTGCCATCGTTGTTTATTTTGATTGCACTGTCGTGGGTTTATATCGCCTTTGGTGATCAGCCTATTGTGGCTGGCCTGTTTTATGGGATTAAACCTGCGGTAACGGCGATTGTGGTGCAGGCTGCACATCGTATCGGCTCACGAGCGCTAAAAAATAACACGCTATGGGCGATTGCTGCCGCGTCTTTTGTGGCGATCTTTGCTTTTAAACTGCCTTTTCCACTGATTGTGGCTGGGGCTGCGGCGATTGGTTATCTTGGCGGGCGCATTGTACCTGAGCAATTTAAAGTGGGTGGTGGCCATGCAAAGGCGGGTATCTCGTCTGCCCCTGCACTGATTGATGACTATACCCCGACACCGGAACATGCGCGTTTTTCATGGGGTGCATTGCTTAAAGTGTGTGGAGTAGGCTTGCTGCTGTGGGCGATTCCTGTGGCTTGGCTGCTGGCGAATTACGGCTGGGATCACACGCTAACGCAAATGGCTTGGTTTTTTAGTAAGGCGGCCATGTTGACCTTTGGCGGTGCTTATGCGGTATTGCCTTATGTGTATCAAGGCGCGGTGGATCACTATGGCTGGCTGAATCCGCAACAGATGATAGCGGGGCTAGCGCTGGGGGAGACGACACCTGGGCCGCTGATTATGGTGGTGGCCTTTGTTGGTTTTGTGGGGGGCTATACCAAGGTTTTGTTTGGGCCAGATAGCTTATTTTTAGCGGGGGCTGCTGCGGCTGCGCTGGTGACTTGGTTTACTTTTTTGCCATCTTTTATCTTTATTTTGGCTGGTGGCCCGTTGGTGGAATCTACCCATAACGATATTAAATTTACCGCGCCGCTGACTGCAATAACCGCTGCGGTGGTGGGGGTGATCTTAAATTTAGCCTTATTTTTTGGCTATCACGTGTTGTGGCCTATGGGGTATGTATCTGGGCACGGCATGCCGTGCCCCTACAGCTGTGTTGCTGGGGGACTTGACTGGCCATCCGCGCTGATTGCATTTGCGGCTGCCGTGGCGTTATTCAGATATAAAATATCCGTGATGGCTGTGATTGCTGGGTGTGCCGTGCTGGGCTTAGCTTGGAAAATGCTGGTTTAGCATCAGGGCACGGCATGCCGTGCCCCTACAATTATTTGTACCGTCTGCGCCAGCTGCGGCGGAGGGCGAAAAAGCTTAGTGCAAAGCCGGTCATGGTTAGCAGCATGGCGATGATAGATGTGCCGCGCAGCAGGCTGTTGTTAAAATCTTCACCTTCGGCGTAATCCATAACATGCAGCCGCCAGAAAAAATCGTAGAGCACCCACGCTTCATTTCTTGCCGCCAATAGCTCGCCGCTGTGGCCGTCAAAATAGAAGCGGCTTTGTAGCTTATCGTCAAAACGCGCCACCCAGATATTTTTGCGCGCAGCAAACTCATGCACCATGCCAAGCCGGCGCGGGCCTTCTTTAATTTTGAGTACTTCGCTTAAAACACCATCGCCTTTGTAAATACTGCGGGCAAATTGGCTAACGCTGGCCTGGCTGGCTTCGCCAAGCTTGCCGCCTGCGGCGCTGAGCAGCAGATCTTCTTTTTCATAATGCAGCTTGATCGCTGGGCCTTGTGCCGTGGCCAAGCTCTGGATGCTGAGCAGCGGGCCTTTGTCACTAGGCAGAGCCCCGATTTTACTAGCCCAATTGGCGGGCAGTGGTTGACGCGGTTTATCCATCACCTCACCACATTTAATCCAGTCTTGAAAAGGCAGCCATGCAAACAGCAAGCCACCAAGAATCCAAGCTAATACTTGCAATGCCACTAGATAGCCTATCCAGCGATGCCAGCGAAAAAATTTTGCTGCCAAACTCATCTTATATCCTCTGATTTTTATAAATTAGTTAATGCCTCGTTTAAATCGGCCTCGCTCATTACGCGGACATTGGGCGTGATAAACACGCGTTGCAAAAAGCTGGCAATGAGTGGTGCATGAGGAGAGGCCAGCAAGCGCCATGCTGGATAGTTTTGGCGGAGCAGGCTGAGAGTCGCGTAATCATTGGGCGAGGTTATGCTCAGGCTCTGCTATGTTTTTCTAAATAGGGCATCAACATAGCGGTCTGTATTTTAACTGATATGCTGCGGACTGAATTGCAAGGCTGGGGTTTATTGGGCCGGAGATTGAATGTTAGTATTTTTTATAATGAACAATTAGACGAGTTTAACGATGATATTTGCCACGCTTTTTTGTGGAGTTTTATTTTTGGCCGCATTCATCGGCCAATTGCCGTGGCTAATTTTGGGGCTGTATGGTGTTTTGAGTTTGATCACTTATTTTATTTATGGTTTTGATAAAACGGCGGCACAAAACCAGCGTTGGCGAGTGGCAGAGCGTACTTTACATCTACTGGCATTATTAGGCGGCTGGCCTGGGGCTTTATGCGCGCAGCAAAGATATCGGCATAAGTCGAAGAAAATGGCGTTTTTAGTGGTGTTTTGGCTAACGGTGCTGATTAATTGCAGTGTGCTGGCTTGGTTTTTATTCAAGCCGATTACGATGTAAGGGGCGTCAGATAAATTGCCACCTAAAGTAGAATTTTTAGGCGGCAATTGCTTATTTAGCGCATAGAAAATGCCTCGTGATGAAAGCGTGGGGGCTGGCTCATCTGGGATAGATATTGGCTAATCGCCGTGCCTAAGCCTTGTGGGCCGCAGTACCAGATATCGGCCAGCTTTTCGGGTTGTATTTGGGCGATATTTAGCCTTTGGCCCTCTATAAGGTGCAGGCGGATGTTTTTTGCTAGGCAAGCGGCTTGAATCTCATCCAATTTAGCGGCTTCGGCTGCGCTTTTTATACAGTAATAAAAATCGATTTGTGCGTTGTTAAAGTTGGGGCTTTCTAGCCAAGCTAAAAAGGGCGTAACGCCAATGCCACCAGCGATCCACGCTTGGCGCTGCGTGTTTTGCCCACCATCAAAGCCGCCGTAAGGGCCTTCTGCCTTGATGCGCTGGCCTACTGTTAGCGTGCTGCTTAAGGTGCTGGTGTAGTGGCCAAGTGATTTAATGATAAAGCGTAGCTCGCCTGATTTGCGGGGGGCAGAGGCGATGGTGTAAGGGTGTGTACCTTCTTTTGGATCAAAGCTTAGCAGGGCAAATTGCCCTGCTTGATGCTCAGGCCATGGGCTATTCATCTGGCAAATGACTTCCAGCTGATTGGCAGAAAGTGGGGTGATCTGGCTAATCTGGCCACTGACTTGTTTGTTACGGCCAATTCTTCCCGATAGGGAATAGATCGCACAGATTGAGCCAATCCCGAGTAAGGCTGCCATTAAAGCACCAACGGGGCTGAGCCATAGGTTTTGAGGCATTAAAATCAAGGCATGAAAAGCACCCATCAAATACAGCGGTGCAAATAGCTTATGCACCTTTCGCCACAGACGATAGGGCACGGCGCGAAGCAGGGCTAAGATCACCATGGCCAACACCGCCCAAGCGGCCCATTCCCCCATATCTTTGGCGAGCGACATCAGCGGATCTTTTGCGCCCTTAGCATGTTTAACTTTGGGGGTAGCCCACTCTAGCGCCATCACCAGCTTGGGTGATAGTTTAATCAGCCAGTGGCAGGCCAGTAGTAGGCCCGTAGCAATGCCTAGCTGTTTGTGTAGGCCATACATCTTATCTAAGCCATGAAGCGGCTTTTCTAGCCAGCTTGGGCGTGCGGCAAGCAGCATGGCGGCCGACATCACGCTCATTAATTGCACCCCGCTTAGCAGCACCAGCTCATGTCGCCAATCCCAATATTGACTGGGCAGGCCGTTTTGCATGTAGCTGCAGACGGCATAGAGCACCGTTGCCAGTAGCAAGAGGAGGGGCAGGAGTTTCTTTAGCATGGGGATTCTCTGTTTTGCACTCTTTAAGCCATGATTTGATACCTTGAATATGAAGTGAAACTTAAGCTGTGTTGGTAGTTATGCCAGTGAATGACAGAAGTTTACTGTTATAAGGGCCAGTGCTTATGTAGAATGCCCCGCACAGTTTTCTATTCGGGTGCTATGGATAACGCTTCGTTTTATGAAATCAAGAAAAGCTCGGTCTGGCTATGGTCTGGCCTTACCCTCTCTATTCTTGCGCATCTGTCATTTTTATTGCTACCCGCTGCTGCGCCGCGTGTTTTGCCACAGCAGGGGGATTCATCGATTCAGCTGCAATTGCAGCCCAAGCCAGCGTCTAAGTCTAAGCCAACACCTGAACCTACTCCCGTCCCCACTCCACCCCCTGTGATGACTAAAGCGCCCACTCGTGTGGTGCAGAAAAAAGATTACTCCGTGCCTGCTCGTCCAGCGAGTGAGGTAGCAAGCAAGCAGGTAGCCACAAAAGAAGTGGTGATTGATGGCATAGGTGATGCCTTAAGCAGCAATAAGCCACGCGAATTGATTACCCATTACGCCGATATCAAGCCTAAAGAAGATAAACAAGAAGATGGGGCTAATCGGGCGCAGCAAAGCGTGGATACACGGGCTTTATTTGCGATTTGGGAGCCGCAGATTCGTAAAAAGGTGGAGCGTATTGGGCAAATGAATTTCCCTAAGGATGAAAATGGCCGCTCGATGTTTGGCACTCTGCAGTTTCGGCTAGTGCTCAATGGCGATGGCAATATCGCTGCACTGACACTTGAGCAAACCTCTGGCAATCCTGCTTTAGATGAAGCGGCTTTGCAGATTGTGCGGCGATCAGCCACTTTTGGCCCCGTGCCGCCAGCACTTTTGGATAGAAATAATCAAATTATGCTACTGCGCTACTATCAGTTTATTAATGAAAGAGCCGCTTGGGGGAGATCTTAAGCTTTGGTGGGATAGCTGCGGTGCGAATTCAAAGCGCCGCATGCTATAAACTGCAGGCGAAAAAAAACAGGCTAAGCGCCTGTTTAGTTGGTTTCTGGTGGGGGGGGAAGGATTCGAACCTTCGAAGGCTAAGCCGCCGGATTTACAGTCCGGACCCGTTGACCGCTGGGGTAACCCCCCCACAGAGGCCCGAATAATACGATCCCTCTGGCCGCTTGTCAACGGCCTTTCCGCAAATTAGTCATATTTTCTTCATAAAATATCCTGGAATGGCTTAGACTGCCGCTGTCCAGTTTTTACCTATAAAAATATCATGATGAAAAAAGCTTTAGGTGGCCTTGTTTATTCCACCGAACACGGCACGATGTGCCCGGATTGCAGCCAGCCCAAAGACGCCTGCATTTGCAAAAAACAGCCTCGTCCAGCGGGTGATGGCGTGGTGCGCGTTTCTAGGGAAACCAAGGGCCGCAAGGGTAAGGGTGTAACGCTAATCAAAGGCGTGCCCTTGGATGATGATGAATTAGCTGTGCTGGCGAAGCAGCTACGAACGCGTTGCGGATCAGGCGGCACAGTTAAAGACGGCGTGATCGAAGTGCAAGGGGATCATTGTGATGTGGTGCTGGAGTTTTTAAAGCCTAAGGGCTGGGTGGTAAAGCGGGCGGGGGGCTAACTTGTGCTTTTGTAGGGCGGGTGAAACCTAATCCTATCAATTTAAGGTCAAAAATGAGCAAAGTCCGGTTTTGTATAGGGTGTGCAAGTTGTTTTTCTTGCGCACCGCTTTCGGTGCGCAACGACTTCGCCGTTGTACACCCTATAAAACCTCACTCATAAGCTATTTTCTCCGTGAAACTCCGTGTTCTCTGGGGCCGAAGTGGTTCAAGGTTTGGGTTTTTCCCGTATTTTTATTCCGACAATAAAGCCGCTTTCAGGTATTCAATAAAGCGGCTAACTTTGGGTGGAACAAAGCGGCTGCGTGGCGCGATGGCCCAGATGCCGTCTGTGAGTGCAAAGGGTTCGAGCACGCTAATTAGCTGGCCGCTTTGCAAATAAGTATCGACGTAATAATCCGGCAATTGCACCAGTCCCAAGTTTTTTAAAGCAGCTTGTACTAGGCTGCCTCCGCTATTACAGCGCAAGCGCCCGTTTACGGATATTTCGCGGTGCTGCGTGCCTTCCTTAAATCGCCACATATTTACCGCGCCAATTAAGCACTGGTGTTGCTTTAGCTCGGCCAGCGTATGCGGGGTGCCGTATTGATCTAAATACTGCGGTGAGGCGCAAACATGGTGAATACGGCTGCCTAGCTGCGTCACCATCAGGGACGATTCATCCATCGGCCCTAGCCGAATCGCCAAGTCGATATGATCGGCCACCAGATCGGCCTTGCGGTTATCTAAAAGTAATTCTGCGTTTAGCTGGGGAAAATCAATTAGGTATTGGTGCAGGATGGGGGCCACCACGGTTTCGCCATAATAAACCGGTGCGGTGATGCGTAGTTTTCCGACCGGTTTATCTTGCGTTTGCAGCAGCGCCAGCTCGGCCTCGTGCAGGCCATCGAGCAGCGGGCGGCAGTATTGATAATAGAGTTGCCCTTGCTCGGTAAGGCTGACTTTACGTGTGGTGCGGTGCAATAAACGCGCGGCAAGGCGCTGCTCCAGCGCGCTAACTTGGCGGCTAACCTGCGCCACCGACATCTCCAGCTTTTGCGCCGTCAGCGTAAAGCTTTGCGTTTCAGCCACGCTGATAAATTCAACGATACCTTGCCATTGCATTGTTTGATTCTCGGTTAAAACGGCGGGTTTTACCCAGTCCTATCAATTCAAAAATACCAGTAGGTTGGGTTAGCAGCTTTATCGCGTAACCCAACATTGCGCCTAAATGTTGGGTTACGCTGGTTTATCCGCCCTACACGGCGAATAAACCAGCTAACCCAACCTACTAAGCACCGTACGTACTCGAAGCTCTGCGTACAACTCGAAGAGTTGCTAAGCGAAAGCACAGTACGTCAGCCCCCAATTATTGCACACCAGTAACAATATCTTTCTTATTAGGCTAATTATCTTTAATTGGGTAATGGTTAAAATGGTGCTAATCAAAACGCAAGGATTCGCCATGAAGATGCTTAAAACACGTGCTGCTGTGGCTTGGGGGCCTAATCAGCCTTTAGTGATTGAAGAGCTTGATCTGATGCCGCCGCAAAAAGGCGAGGTGTTGGTGCGTATCGTGGCGAGTGGGGTTTGCCATACCGATGCTTACACCTTATCGGGCAAGGATTCGGAAGGGATTTTCCCTGTGGTGCTGGGCCATGAGGGTGCTGGCGTGGTGGAGGCGATTGGCGAGGGCGTAACCAGCGTTGCGATTGGCGATCATGTGATTCCGCTTTACACCCCGGAATGCGGCGAATGTAAGTATTGCACGTCGGGCAAAACCAATCTGTGCCAAAAAATCCGCGCCACCCAAGGGCGCGGTGTGATGCCGGATGGCACCACGCGTTTTTATAAAGACGGTCAGCCGATTTATCACTATATGGGCACGTCTACTTTTTCTGAATACACCGTGCTGCCAGAAATCTCGCTGGCAAAAATCAATAAAGAAGCGCCGTTAGAAGAGGTCTGTCTGCTGGGCTGCGGCGTCACCACCGGCATGGGCGCGGTGATGAATACTGCCAAGGTAAAAGCGGGCGACACTGTGGCGATTTTTGGGCTGGGCGGGATCGGCCTTTCGGCAGTGATAGGCGCGCGTATGGCGGGGGCCAGCCGGATTATTGGTATCGATATCAATACCAGTAAGTTTGAACTTGCCAAGCAGCTAGGCGCGACCGATGTGATTAATCCTAAAGACTTTGAAAAGTCGATTCAGGATGTGATCGTAGAAATGACCGATGGCGGGGTGGATTTTTCATTTGAATGTATTGGCAATGTAAATGTGATGCGTTCTGCCTTGGAATGCTGCCATAAGGGCTGGGGAGAATCGGTGATTATTGGCGTGGCAGAAGCCGGAGCCGAAATTGCTACTCGACCATTCCAACTTGTTACTGGCCGAGTATGGCGCGGTTCTGCCTTTGGCGGCGTGCGTGGCCGCAGCGAACTGCCAGGCTATGTCGATCGCTATATGAAAGGTGAGTTTGCTCTGTCTGATTTCATTACCCATACCATGCCGCTGGAAGAAATCAATACGGCTTTCGAGCTCATGCACGAAGGCAAATCAATTCGCTCGGTGATTCATTTTTAAGGTTTTATTCGCGTATAAAAAATCCTAACTTCTGTAGATACAGAGAACGGGGAGAAAAACGAATAAATTTTCTGGTGATAAAGATGCTTTAGCTTAAAGCTAAGGGAGCGAAATCTCGAACCACAGAGAACACAGAGAGCACAGAGTTCCACAGAGGAAACCAATGATTGGAAGGTTTTCTCTGTGAACGCGGTGTCCTCGTTTTACTCTGTGTTTCAAGGTTTAGCGCTCTACCAAGGCTCGCGACGAATCTTGTAAATCAGAATGAATTTTGAGTTTTTTCTCAATGGTTTTCTCGCTGTTTTTCTTCGTGTTCTCTGTGTCTACAGATCTTTTTTAAGATTTTTGCTTACAGATATTTAGATTTTTGATATCTAAAGGATGCTTATGTCTCTGGAACTCATTAGCAGTAACCGCAACTTTGGTGGCTGGCATAAGCGCTATAAGCATCAGGCCAGCAGCACTTCGTGCGAGATGACGTTTGCGGTGTATTTGCCGCCGCAAACGGCGCAGGGGGGCAAGGTGCCGGTGGTTTATTGGCTATCTGGCCTGACCTGCAATGATGAAAATTTTGCTACCAAAGCAGGCGCGCAGCGGGTGGCGGCAGAGCTGGGGATTGCTTTGGTGATGCCAGACACCAGCCCACGAGGCAGCGATGTGGCCGATGCGGGGCGATATGATTTGGGGCAGGGGGCGGGCTTTTATGTGAATGCCACCGAGGCACCTTGGCGGCAGCATTACCAGATGTACGATTACATCGTTACCGAATTGCCTGCATTAATTGAAGGGCATTTTCCGGTGACCAATCGCAAGTCCATCAGTGGGCATTCGATGGGTGGGCATGGCGCTTTGATGATTGCCTTGAAAAACCCGCAAGCCTATCGCT
The DNA here is from genome assembly GCF_025352645.1 of Iodobacter sp. Taxonomy (GTDB): domain Bacteria; phylum Pseudomonadota; class Gammaproteobacteria; order Burkholderiales; family Chitinibacteraceae; genus Iodobacter. The sequence goes on from NZ_JANXSO010000013.1 coordinate 12,460, forward strand.
CTGCCTCGGCTTTTGCACCGATTGTGAATCCTTCCCAAGTGCCTTGGGGTGAAACGGCGTTCAGCGAATACCTTGGGGACGATAGAAGCGCATGGCTGGCTTACGACAGTTGCCACTTAATGCAGCACGCCACGCAAATGTTGCCGCTGCTGATTGATCAGGGCGATCAAGATAGCTTTCTGCCGCAGCAATTGCAGCCCGATGCTTTAGAAAAAATTGCCTTGGCCAAACAGTGGCCGTTCACATTAAATATCCAGCCCGGCTACGACCATAGCTATTACTTTATCGCCAGCTTTATTGAAGCGCATTTACGTTTTCATGCGGATCATTTGGGGGCGTAATTGATGTTACGCAGCGATCATCTTTTTAGTGCCTTCGGCACGTTGGTTTAGGTGCTGGAGTCCCCCGCGAGGGACTCACTTTCTTGAACGGCCAAAAAAGTAAGCAAAACCGCAACCTCAAAAACACGAAGGCCCCTCGCTGCGGACAATCGAGGTGGCGTCAATTCAACTCGCTTCGCTCAAACACGAATTGACGACGGCTCCACCCCGCTTGTTCCTCGCTTCGGCGTGCTTCAGGGGAGATTTAAGCCCCGTGCGACTAGCCGTGATTGAGGCCCAGATTAGTCAATTTGATAATGCCTAAAATCCAAAGAAAATAGCTTAATTCAACTCCTGTTTCTCTCCGTGAAACTCCGTGCTCTCTGTGTCCTCCGTGGTTCAAGATTTGGGTTTTGTAAGCTCAAAGCACAATAAAAAACGCGGGCCTCACTCACCCTTTAAGATTCATCATCTTGTAGGGCGGGTGAAGCCCGCGTTTTATCTTGCGTATCTACCGGCAGGGTTTTCCCACCGAGTATTTATTACTTCTGCGCGCGATCGTAGCTTTCCATGATCTCTGCGTGAGCTGCGGCTTTGTCGCCCCAACCAGTAATCTTCACCCACTTGCCTTTTTCTAAGTCTTTGTAGTGCTCGAAGTAGTGTTTTACTTGAGCCAAGAGCAGTTCTGGCAGGTCTTCCAGTGTTTGGATGTGTGCATACATGGCGCATACTTTTTCTACGGGTACGGCAATCACTTTTGCGTCTATACCAGCTTCGTCTTCCATGCCTAATACGCCAATCGCGCGGCATTTGATGACCATGCCTGGCAGCAATGGGAATGGGGTGTGAACCAGCACATCAACAGGATCGCCATCCAGCGACAGAGTGTGCGGTACAAAGCCGTAGTTCATTGGGTAGGACATCGATGTGCCAACAAAACGATCGACGATGATAGCGCCCGATGCTTTATCGAATTCATATTTGATTGGGGGTGCATTAGCAGGGATTTCGATAATGACATTGAAATCGTTTGGT
>NZ_JANXSO010000044.1 GCF_025352645.1 Iodobacter sp.
CCATGTTGCTTGGCGATCGTTTTAATACCTGCTTCGCCCGTTAAATATTGCTGAACGGCAGTAAGTTTGAATTGCATTGTGTACTTGGACATAAAAACACCCCAAAAATGGACGGGTGTCCAACTTTTGGGGTGCAGTTCACTTTGGGGCTTTTTTATGCCCGCTCAGCACTCACAGCAAGCGCCACAGAGGCATAAACCCAGCTTCGCCCTCGGCCCTAAACACGCTTGCCACACCCAAGCCTGGCACCGCAGCCAATACCCCATCTAGATAAATAAGCGGGTTAGATTGCCTTTGCCATGGTGGCATTTTCGCTTCTTGGTAAAGCTGTTTTAAAGCGCGGCTTGGGCCGTCTTTAACTAGCCGTAATGATTCGCCCCCCAAGCGAGGACGCAATTCCAACACCGCTTGGTTAAGCCGTTTTGCCGCGATACCCTGCTCACTGGCTTGCCAGCTGAGCACCCCATGCCACGCATCCACCTTAGATTGCATCACCCAAGGCAATGCAAGCGCCTGACCAATTAGGATTTGCGATGAAGTGATAAAAAGCCGGTGCTGATAGCGCCGAATCGCACGATCACGCCAATGCAAAGCGGGCTGAGCATCCTCGCCCGCAGCAAACGCCACCCGCAGCAATTCCTCAAAAGCCCGCGTATCCAGCTGCAAACCGTGGCGAGTCAACCAATAACGCAAAACATTACGTAAGCGCAGCGGCGATAAAGCCACGCGCAAATCGAAAGCATCACCCTGCACTGCATGCTCTAAATCCCCAGCAGCAAGCTCCTGCAACAAATCATCTGCCTCTGCCGCGTGCTGCGCCACCCGAGCCAAGGTAGCACTTGCACTAGGCCACACCGTTTCTAACTGGGGAATAATTTGATTACGTAAAAAATTTCGATCGTAGCGCGAATCCTGATTGCTTTCGTCCTCGATCCACTCCAAACCATATTGCTTGGCGTAATCGGCTAGATCCTGCCGAGTAAAATCCAATAAGGGGCGCAAAATACCCATCTGCGTATTTTGCATACGCCACTCAGGCATGGCCGCCAAACCACGCAAGCCGCTTCCGCGTAGCAAATTGAGAAGCACCGTTTCTGCCTGATCATTTTTATGCTGAGCCAAAAGCAGCACATCGCAAACTTGCCGCTCAAAAGCACCATACCTTGCTGCCCGTGCCGCGCCTTCGACACCCATTCCTGCATAGGGCAAGAGCGAAACCCGCTCCACCGCGCACTCCACATCCAGCCGACTACATAGCGCTTGTGCAAACTGCGCCCAAGCATCGGCATTAGCCGATAAACCGTGGTGAACATGAATGGCACGCAGCACAAATCGCTGCTGGCATAAACCAGCCAACAAATGCAGGAGTACAACTGAATCGAGCCCTCCTGATAAACCCACACAGAGAGTGGGCTTATCAGGAGGGCTCATGGAAAACAAGCGGCGTTCGAGTATTTGCTCTACCCGCAGCGACAATGCATCAGGAAACAGACTCTTCCTTAAACTTGCCATAACTCATCGCTCGCTCAAATCTTGCATCTAACAGCTCATCTATCGACTTAGCTTGCAAGTTTTTCAAAGCATCGGCTAAGTTTTTTCTCATCGTTACCATCATTTGCTGATAATCACGGTGAGCGCCGCCTAAAGGCTCAACAATCACCTTATCGATGATATCCAGCGTTTTTAAGCGATTAGCGGTAATCCCTAAAGCTTCAGCCGCCTCGGGGGCTTTTTCTGCGGTTTTCCACAGAATAGACGCGCAACCTTCAGGCGTAATCACAGAGTAAGTGGCGTACTGCAACATCTGCACCACGTCTCCCACCGCAATCGCTAAAGCACCGCCTGAGCCGCCTTCACCAATAACAGTACAAATCACCGGAATACGTAACTTGGCCATTTCAAACAGATTACGACCAATCGCCTCTGATTGCCCGCGCTCTTCAGCGCCAACCCCCGGATAAGCCCCTGGGGTATCGATAAAGGTAATCAGCGGGATATTAAATTTTTCCGCCAGCTTCATCAGGCGTAAAGCCTTGCGATAGCCTTCTGGACGCGGCATACCAAAGTTACGGTACTGCCGATCTTTAGTATCTCTACCCTTTTGATGCCCAATCACCATGACTGATTGGCCATTAAAACGGGCCAAGCCACCCACAATCGCTGCATCATCAGCGTAGCTTCGATCACCATGCAGCTCTTCAAAATCAGTGCACAGTGCCTTAATATAATCCAAGGTATAAGGCCGCTGCGGATGGCGGGCCACCTGCGAAATCTGCCAAGTTGCCAATTTTGAGTAAATTGTCTTGGTTAATTCTCGGCTCTTTTTTTCGAGATGGCCAATCTCTACAGAAATATCAACGGCGGAATCGTCTTGAACGAAGCGCAATTCTTCGATTTTGTTTTCAAGCTCCGCGATCGGCTGCTCGAAATCGAGGAAGGTCGTTTTCATGCTGCTCTCCTGCTGCGCGCGACTAATGACAGCCTTAAAGTAGGCTGCCCGAAAAATTCGTGGATCATACAGCAAGCAGAGCAAGCACCCAAGATACTCATACCGCTAAGCACCACTAAATAGCTATAAATTTGAAAAATTAACTACGAAACACAATATCGGCGCGGATACCTACTTTCTGCAAAGCCTTACGGCTCTTGATGTTGAGCACTACAGGCGCTTGGGTATTTGCAGAAATTTCACGACCTTCTTCTAAAGGGCGCGAGAGCAAAAGTAACAAAATTGCATCGGCGGCATCTTCCAACTCAAGCAAAGCACACTCTTCATCGCTTAGCTCCACTTCATAGCTCAGGCCCAGATGCTCCACCTGCACTAGGCTAAAGCTTAAATCTGCATCATCCAGAGACTGCAACCAGCGCACACGCGGATTAAGCTGCTCTTCATGCAGCAGCTTATAGCGCGTGCACTTTTCAAAGCCTGGCATCCCCAAAGGGAAAGTCAGCACCGTTTCCGGATCAATATCTATCTCGCCAAAACGGGTATTTAATGTTTGCATGATCTGAGCCTGTAGAAAGTTAAAAAACAATATATACAACTAAAGCAACAACCAGCGTAAGACATTACTCTAGTTTATTCTGGGATATGACTTCCAGCAGCGTTTATGTTGAGCTACCTGCTTATGCACTGGGAGGTGGCTTATTCAGGCCGTACTTAAAAACCAAACTTGCAGACTAAATCAAAAAAATTGAATACGCTCTTCATGCCCAGAAACATCACCACTCTTGCCCCGCAAGTAAATGCTTATTATAGGCCAGATATCGACTCATTTTTTTAGAAGGCACTAAAGGAAATGCTGATCAAATCAATAAATTAACTAATTTGTTGATATCGGCCACATGGTCTGCCGTCATTATTAGAGTAAGCCCATAAACCCAGATACGCTAAAGTAATTAGTCATAGCTAGCGATTGGAAAAACCTAGTGCCAAACCAAGAGGGGGAATTATCTAGCCCCTTATAAATTAATACCTGATTATGCCTCTTGCTCAGTAACACCAATGTCAATAATTTTTTTAGAACCGCACTTTGTTTTTGTAAGCTGGATAAAACCTAACTCTATCAACTTAAGCAATATGCCATTCGTAGGGTGGGTGCAACCTTTGATCGACGTTGAAAAAGACGCGGGTTTCGCTCCAATCCTATCAACTTAAGATTTAACCAACATGTAGGGTGGGCAAGGCGGTTTATCTTGCCCACGCGGATACGCGGCGTGGGCAAAAAACGCGCCCACCCTACAATGTTTTAAATGCTTGCAATAGTGCAATCCAAGTTGAAGCCTGTGTAACAATTAAAACATTCCCCTTAAGTTGATAGGATTGGGTTTCGCTCGCCCTACGATGTTTCAACGCTTGCAATAGATAGATCTAAGTTGATCGCCTAAGGTTTAACGATCAACAGCGCCATTAAGTTGATAGGGTTGGGATAAAACCCGCGAATAATCCTCAATAAACACAAGTATTTCACCCAATATGCGCTATTTATGATGAATGTGAGCAAGAAGCATAATCAGGAATTAATATGTCAGACTATTTATCAATTGGCACTGAGCCAGCAAGCGCATGATGCTAACTACCAGCAAAAATGCAATTAATCTAAAATATCATCACCATAGTAATTCTGCTTTAAATATCTGTCACTTTACAAAATCACAGCAAATAAGCCAAAAAAATCCTAAATATTTCTCCTAGGGATTCAAGGTATAAAGCGGATTACCTATATACAGCACAATGCCGTTGTATTATAAATCACGCCCTAAACAAATGACTCTGCGCACCGCCGCAGATAAATTCCATCTATTTTATGGAAAATAAACCGCAGTTCTTTAAATAGCCATAATACTTTGGCTGTATAAAAATAATAATTCTGGCGTTTATCTCTACCATTCAATTTATTGTTAAATAAATCATCACCTTAAATACCCCAAAGGAAATAATATGAAACTACGTGCCCTTGCCCTTAGCGGCCTGTTTACCTGCTTACTTGCCCCAGCTGCATCGGCCTTTGATTTAGGCGGCTTAATGAAAGCAGGCGAACAAGCCCTGCAAGCAGCTACCTTATCTGATGCCGATGTAAAATCGCTGGCAAATCAAGCCTGTGTACAAAGCGATTCTGAATCATCCATTGCTCCAGCCAAAAACAAATACAGCAAACGCTTGGATATTATTGCTAAAAAACTAGGCAGCGATATCAATGGCCAGCCCGTTAATTACAAGGTTTACCTAACTAAAGATGTGAATGCATGGGCCATGGCCAATGGCTGCATCCGTGTTTACAGCGGCCTGATGGATTTAATGACAGACGATGAAGTGATTGGCGTACTGGGCCACGAAATGGGCCACGTCGCACTGGGCCACAGCAAAAAAGCCATGCAAACTGCCTACGCTGTTACAGCAGCACGCACCGCAGCAGGCTCGGCGGGCAATGCCACCGTAGCTCAATTAAGCGGCTCTAATCTAGGCGAGTTTACTGAAAGCCTTGTAAATGCTCAGTTCTCGCAATCGCAAGAATCTGACGCAGATAATTTCTCTTTTGATGTATTAACTCAGAAAAAATTAAACCGTGAAGCCTTGGCTTCAGCCTTCCAGAAGCTAGAAAAGCTGGGTGGCGGCGAGCACAGCATGCTCAGCTCGCACCCTGCATCTGCAGATCGCGCTAAAAACATTCAAGCAAAAATTGAAAGCAGCAAGAAGTAAGCATTAATCAGGGGATGGCCTTGGCCATCCTCTTTTTTATTGCCCTACAAAAACGAACACAGCAGTATCCTACCTAAGCAAACACCACATCAAACCGCCAGATACGTCTCAAACTTACTTCTAAAGATTGAAAAAAAGCTTCTTACATTGCGAATATTCGATTGCGTAGCAAACAGGCGATGGGCTAGCTGGTGATAAGCATTCATATCTGCCACCTGAATAATCAGCACAAAATCTGGCCCCGGCGAAACGCGATAGCACTGCTGCACCGCAAACTCCCCTGCAGCTAGTTTTTCGAATTCCAGCATCTTTTCCGTGGTCTGAATATCCAGCGTGATTTCTACAATCGCGGTTAAGCCTGCGCCCACTTTATCTGGGGCAAGGATGGCAACCTGCTTGGCAATCACGCCCTCTTCCCATAAACGCTTAACCCGCCGCAAACAGGTAGGCGGCGAGGCGTGAACTTTAGCGGCCAAATCTTGATTACTGAGAGAAGAATCTTGCTGTAATTGTTGCAAGATACGCTTATCCAGCTCATCTAATACCGTGATCGATGTCATAAAAATTCACAATTATCATAAATATGAAATAAAAATTTACAAAAACAGATGGCAATCTATTTATTTCATAATACATTAAATTTTGAAAGATATATTCACATCAAACCATTTAGGATGAAAAGATTGCTCCATACATGATGTAGGGTGGGTGCAACCCGCGTCTTTTCAGCATTGCTCGCGAGGTACGCCCGCCCTACATGATTTACAACCTTTTCATTTATCTTATCCTCCGAGGTTTCTATGTGCGGTATTGTCGGTGCAGTTGCCCAGCGTAATATCACCCCTATTTTGTTAGAAGGGCTTAAACGGCTTGAATACCGTGGCTACGATTCCTGCGGCGTGGCCTTGCATGTGGATGGCAAGCTACAACGCTCGCGCAGCACCTCCCGCGTGACCGAGCTGCAAGCGCAAATCGATCAGAGCGGCTTGGCAGGCTTTACCGGCATTGCCCACACCCGCTGGGCCACCCACGGCGTGCCTTCTTCCGCCAACGCTCACCCGCATTTCTCGCGTGAGCGGATTGCGCTGGTGCACAACGGCATTATCGAAAACCATGAAGAGCTACGCGCCGAGCTAACCGCAGCCGGCTATGTATTTGAAAGCCAAACCGATACCGAAGTGATCGCGCATCTGATCGATCATCTTTATCAAGGCGATTTATTTGCTTCCGTACAGCAAGCCGTCAAACGCCTGAGCGGCGCTTTTGCCATTGCCGTATTTTGCCGCGACGAGCCGCACCGTGTGGTAGGTGCGCGTTTAGGATCGCCACTGATTGTGGGCGTTGGCCAAGGAGAAAACTTCTTAGCATCGGACGCCATGGCTATCGCAGGCACCACGGATCAAATTATTTATCTGGAAGAAGGCGATGTGGTTGATCTGCAATTACAGAAATGCTGGATTGTAGATAGCGAAGGCAAACCCGTGACGCGGGAAGTACGCACCGTGCAAGCCCACAGCGGCGGCGCAGAGCTAGGCCCTTACCGCCACTATATGCAAAAAGAAATCTTTGAGCAGCCACGCGCCATTGCCGACACGCTAGAGGGCGTAGCCAATATCATGCCTGAGCTATTTGGCGATAAAGCTTACGGCATCTTCAAAGAAATTGATTCGGTACTCATCTTGGCCTGCGGCACCAGCTATTACGCAGGGCTAACCGCCAAATACTGGATTGAATCCATCGCCAAAATTCCGGTGAATGTAGAAATCGCCAGCGAATACCGCTATCGCGATAGCGTGCCCAATCCTAAAAGCCTAGTCGTCACCATCAGCCAGAGCGGCGAAACCGCCGACACCCTCGCCGCGCTAAAGCACGCCAGAAGCTTAGGTATGCCGCACACCCTTACCGTGTGTAATGTGTCCACCAGCGCTATGGTGCGCGAATGCGAGCTAGCCTATATCACCCATGCAGGGGTAGAAATCGGTGTGGCATCAACCAAAGCATTTACCACCCAGCTGGCCGCATTATTCTTACTGGCGCTTTCTTTAGCCCAAGTAAAAGGCTTACTCAGTGACGAGCAAGAAGCCGAGCACATCAAAGCCATGCGCCACCTGCCAGTCGCCATCAGCGCCGTGCTGGCGCTAGAGCCACAAATCATTGCATGGGCCGAGCAATTTGCCAGCAAAGAAAACGCCCTTTTCCTAGGCCGTGGCCTGCACTACCCTATTGCCCTAGAAGGCGCGCTTAAGCTCAAAGAAATCTCCTACATCCACGCCGAAGCCTACCCCGCTGGCGAGCTAAAACACGGCCCGCTGGCGCTGGTCACCAAAGAAATGCCTGTGGTTACCGTAGCCCCTAACGACACCCTGATCGAAAAACTAAAATCCAATATGCAAGAAGTACGCGCCCGAGGCGGCGAGCTATATGTATTTGCCGACGCCGATTCCCGCATCACCGCCAGCGAAGGCGTCCACGTCATCCGCCTACCCGAACACTACGGCCTACTCTCCCCCATCCTACACACCGTGCCCTTACAACTACTGGCCTACCACACGGCACTAGCACGCGGGACGGATGTAGATAAGCCTAGGAATTTGGCGAAGAGTGTTACGGTGGAGTGAGGGGGATTAAGTGATTTTTATGTATTGTCCTTGAGAAATAGAAGTGCTTTTATACTTCGTTTTTTTTAAAACTAAGGGGTAGTTTCTGGCTGTAACCCGCATCCAGACTAGAAATAGTACTCTTTTATTTCCAAGGACTTTTACAATATAGCGCTCTCATCATTACCACCCTCAATCCCACTATTTTTTTGCAGTTTCAATATCGCCAAATCCTTGGTAGTGCAACTATTGCGCCAACTTCAATTAGCTTATATTCAGCCAGGTAATCCACAACAGAATGCATATATCGAGCGTTATAATCGAACGGTACGTTATGAATGGCTGGCCTGCGATGACTTTGAAAGCCTCGCTGAAGTACAAGAAACCGCAACGCAATGGCTTGGGACTTACAATAACGAACGTCCGCGTATGGGATTGGGCGGCATCACCCCGAAACAAAAACTGGCATTACATGCCTAGCCTCTACTTTTAAGTGAACTTAAAAATGGGGGGATTACCCAGCACCTTACTTTTACGTTAGGGATCGCAAAAATGCACAGACTCGCCAGCGCAAGTGATTTCGCATCGGTCTACTCGATCTACATGCACGAGGAAGTAGTGCCATTCCTTGGCTTCGATCCACTGTCCAAGGAAGAATTTGAGCCAATTTTCGCATCGCTGGTGCGCTCAAACGGCTTCTTCGTAGTTGAGCTCGGAGGCGTAGTGAAAGGCTTCTACCGTGTCACAAAACATGAAGGTCGGGCAAATCACTCGGCCTATTTAGGAACACTTGCAGTTTCACCAGATGAGAAGGGCTCGGGTTTCGCTTTCAGCATGATGACTGAAGCGATCAAAAACCTAAGTGCAAAAGGCATTCTGCGAGTCGAGCTCATGCTTGAGGCCGACAATCCGCGGGCATTGGCTTTCTACAAGAAACTCGGCTTTATTCAGGAGGGAATCATGCGATCCGCTTATAAACGATCTAACCAAGCTCATTACATAGATGAGCTCTTTCTTGCCAAGTTGCTCCAGCCATTGCTTGGAGGCAGTAATGTCTAACCCTTCCATTGAGCAGCCCCTCACCGGCAGAACGCTTCAAGCTACATCACATGAATCCGAATGCGAGGCGATTCGTTCAATCGAGCGAACGCGGCTTACAGCTTTAGTAGAAGGGAATATTAAAGATGCAAGGCCAATTCACGCCTCTGAATTTCAGCTGATTACGCCCATCGGAATGACTCTCTCCAAGGATCAATACCTTGGCGCAATTTCCGCTGGTGTTCTCAAGTACCACGCATGGGATCCGAAGCACATCGATGTGCGCCTGAACGGCCCAGTGGCCGTCATTCGGTACCAGTCCAGCATGGAGGTCACCTTTGGACCGCATTACATTCCACGCACCGAGTACTGGCACACCGATATTTACGAGAGCTCTGAAGACACATGGCAAATCGTGTGGTCGCAAGCAACAGAGATAAGGCCCGTTGATTAGAAGCTCAAAAGCGAGTTCACCACACACATTACCTAGCCCATCGCTTTGAGCGAGGCAGCCAAAATGTGCGTATTTGGGTTCCTTGCGCTGCGCTACGGCCCCCTCTCAACTCACACAATAGGAACACTCATGGACGTCCAAATTGTTACATTCCCTGAAACAAAGGTTGTTGCCGTTGAGCATCTCGGGCCGCCTGCACTTGAATACGATACGGTGCGAAAGCTAGTCGCTTGGAAGCTAGAAAACCGACTACTGGATCAATTGAAGTATCGAAGCTACGGCATCCACTACACAAACCCACTCATCACGCCGCCTTCCGATCACCGCGTAGATTTCTGCCTTTCTTTTGATGAAGACGTTGGCCCCAATCCTTACGAGATTCGAAATATGGTCATCCCAAGCCTGCGTTGCGCTTTTGCACGGGACATTGGCTCCCGATCAAACAATAAAGCCGCCATCTATCTCCATGAAACTTGGTTGCCCCAAAGCGGCGAATCACCCAGTGATTTCCCCATCTTTTTCCACTACGTCAACGTTGGCCCAAATGTGCGAGAAGAGGAAATGATAACCGATGTCTACTTACCATTGAAGTAGGGTGGGCAAGGCGGTTTATCTTGCCCACGCGGATACGCGGCGTGGGCAAAAACGCACCCACCCTACGATGTTTTAAATGCATGCAATAGTGCAATCCAAGTTGAAGCCTGTGCAACAATTAAAACATTCTCCTTAAGTTGATAGGATTGGGTTTACCGGTGAGTTCTCTATTTTTTTAAAAAATTAATAGACGACCGGTCTACTTTATAATATAGTTCACGACATCAAGAAAGCACCAGATAATTTACAGTGAAGTTCTAGCTAGCAAAACCTAGCACACAAGTAATTGATTACAGAAAGCAGATCATTATTTATAAAATGGACGACTGGTCTACTAATTTAACAAGAAATCATCTGTTCACTACACAGACCATTTTTATGCAGCAGGCCAGCTAAGTAGCAGCCTGATACTTACCCCACTACCGATCAGGATCTAATATGAAACTATTAATTGTGCTTACCTCCCACGACCAACTGGGCAACACCGGCGAAAAGACAGGCTTTTGGCTAGAAGAATTAGCAGCACCTTACTATGTATTTAAAGATGCTGGCGTAGCAATGACACTGATCTCTCCGCTGGGTGGCCAGCCACCACTTGATCCTAAAAGTGATGATCCTTCCGCTCAAACTGAGGCCACTTTACGCTTTAAGGCCGATCCTGCAGCGCTAAGCATTCTGGCGAATACTTCTAAATTAAGCGATGTTGTGGCTACTGATTTTGATGCGGTATTTTATCCAGGCGGCCATGGCCCATTGTGGGATCTGGCTGAAGATACGCATTCTATTGCGCTGATCGAAACCATGTTGGCCAGCGGCAAACCCGTGGCAGCGGTATGCCATGCTCCTGGCGTATTCCGCCACCCTAAATCCGCCAATGGCCAATCAGTTGTTGCTGGCAAAAAGGTAACGGGCTTTACCAATACCGAAGAAGAAGCGGTTGGCCTAAGTAAGGTGGTGCCATTCTTAGTGGAAGATATGCTAAAGCAAAATGGTGGCAGCTATTCTAAGCAGGCCGATTGGATGCCTTATGTTGTCAGCGATGGCTTGCTCATTACCGGCCAAAACCCTGCGTCATCCGAGCCTGCTGCACGTGCACTGATGGCTTTACTGGCCTGATCTATTCGGCACAATTTTAAACTTGCATTCATCCGCTTAAATCTCTCCCTGCGCAGCCTCTTTGGCATGGCTTTATGCCATAACACGGGGCTGCGCCTCTTTTTATAAAACCAAAGATGCCCAGATTAGCGTCCTACGATACCTATTCCCGCGTGGGCAGCGCTGCCCTTGGCTGAGCGTCAGCCATACTTACACGGACCTTTGCTCGGCTAGAGCCACTACAAGATCAACTGACCACGCTTATCTGCCATGAAATGGGCAAAGATATCTGCAACGCAAATGATGAAGCTGGAGGCTCCACCCAAAGAGGGCCATATTTTGCCAGTGAGGTGGCCACAGGCTGCAGAACCCGCTGCAAAAGTCGACCGCCTGATTCACTTCAATTCATTTCATGCCGCGATCTTGACGCAAATTTGCAGCAACTTAAACCGCTCGCACAAAAATCCACATCGCCAATGCGCAACTAGCCTTTCTAATAAAACAAGCTAAAGTAAATAAAAATGCGCCTCTGGAGCCGATGATGCTTAAACCACTGCAAGAATGGATTTGCGATAGCTGTGGCAAAACCATTACATCCCCTGATGAGGGCTATGTGATTTGGCAGCACGACAGTAATCAGCATGATTTTGATTTCAGAATCATCCATAAATTTGTTTGCGAACCGCCCTCTTATCCCTCCTCCGTGCCACTGAAAGATTTTTTAGGCACCAAAGGCAGCACCTACTTACTTTCGTTTATTAGCCTAGGCAAAATCAAAGCGCGTGGCCAATATCGCAATTATTGCCATGTACTTAATTTCGACGAATTTGTCGATTTATATCGCCGTGTACAAATCCCTTATTACGAAGAAGCACGCACAAAATTTAACAATCCTCAATTATTAGCAGATATGGAAGACGCCAGCGAAGTACATCCTTATCAAGAAGACGTACTCAAACAGATTATTGAAAAATATTGAGGTAGTTTTTCAATAACCTAGCAGATTGAAACATCTTAGAACTAATGACCAAAGTTGCTATGATTGCCCTATTACTCCCCAAGCTAAAGCTAGCCATAAAAGCGCAAGCCTGATCAGGCTTGGGCCCATTGCGTGATTTATACTGACCGACACATTTTTTTCAAACCTATCATGCATTTCTTGGCTCAAATCATTCCCAATGACCCCATCTCGGCTTGAATATATCGCCCGTTTTAATCGTGTACTCGGCTATATCGACCAGCACTTGGATGAAGAATTAAACCTCGATCTGTTGGCGTCGTTAGCCTATTTTTCTCCATTTCACTTTCACCGCATATTTAGTGCATGGCACGGTGCCACCCTCGCTGAATATATACGCCGCCGCAGGCTGGAGATCGCAGCCTGCCGATTATTACATCGTCAAAATGCAACGGTGCTGGATATAGCCCTAGGCTGCGGCTTTGGCTCAGGAGAAAGCTTTAGCCGAGCATTTAGACAGCATTTTGATTGCACACCTAGCATTTGGCAAAAGCGCAAGCCAAGTCAGGCACGCTTTGATACGTGGAGAGATCATGAATGGACATTTAACCCATTGCCTATATGCGCCAAACTGGCCCCTATGGCCCAGCCATCCCTCCATTGTGGGGGCGATTTTACACTTGGGCGGTAGACAACAATGTGCCATTAACGGCACGCTACGGCATTCCAATGGACGACCCGTCAATTACAACTCCAGAATTGTGCCGTTATAATGCCGCATGCGAAGTGGATGCCCATTTTATTGCCCAAGGTGAAATAGCACTTCGAATCCTAGATGGTGGCTTATATGCCAAGCTGGATTTTATCGGTACACCCACTGAATGTGGAGTGGCATGGTAACAATTAATACGCGATTGGTTACCAGATAGCGGCTATCAATTAGCTGACCACCCCTGCTTTGAACATTATCTGCCAACAGACTATTGGGATGCCACAACGGGCCATTTCGCTTGCCGAATTTGCCTACCTATTAAGCCCTTATAGTTTTTCATTGCCTTCCATATTGGATTTACTCTCAATTCAATACAAAGCGAATGCATTAACCGTAATCTTATCGCCAATAAGTGATGATTGCGTGGCTGATTTTTAACTAAATTATGCGGCATAACTTAATTTAAATATTAACGCCATTCGTAGGCGGGTACTAAGCATACAAAGCCCAACATTCTTAATCGTATTGTTGGGCTTCGTTTCACTCAGTGCCAACCTACAGCAACTCAAATTAAGTTGCGCTTAAACACTGAAAATAATCTTATTTTTTATTGCCGCTATTTTTAAAAAAAACAATAAAACATGAAATCCACTAGACCTTCCGCAACGCTAATTTATTTATGCCGGAGCTACATGGCAGCTCTGCCAACCAGGAGAAGCCAATCCCAGCCAATTTGGCATTTTTTATTTTAGTGTCTCAGGCTTTATTGCCGCCAATATTATCCGATACATTCTTTCTTTGGCAAAATAGAAGTTTTACCTTGGGATTTTTGGTGGGGCTTATTATCTATTAATTTAATTCCCTTCAAAAATTGATAACCGTACATTCTGCGAACTGGCAATCTGCAGCGCTAATTCACATTATTTGTATGTTCTAGATTACAGCCAACAGAATAAAGTCGTTGCTTTGCCGCACAATTATGTTGTGCCTGCTCACCAACTATTAAATCCATTTTTGATGCTTGCGGCCTTTTATAAAGTTCCGCTTATTTTAAAAAAATAATAATAAAATTATTAATTTTTATATTATTAATAATTGAGTTGGTTTAAATAATCATAACTTTGCTGAATGCTATCAAATGGCGATATGGCGGCGTCGTGCTCAACAAAATAATGCTGCACCCCCGCTTGGGAGGATAAAGCGAGCTGCTGCTTCCAATCAATCAGCCCTGGCCCTACTTCGCTCAGCAGTGGAAACACCTGCTCAAAAGGCACTGGCGCGGCAAAACTCTGTGGCGGACATCTTTTTAACTGCTTTAGGTGCACCAGGGGAAAGCGCCCTTCATGACGCTGAAAATAATCTTGAGGGCTCTGCCCAGCAAGTGTGATCCAGCATAAATCCAGCTCCATCTTAACTAAATCTGCATCGCACTCTTGCAGTAAGATATCGTAAGGAAGCACCCCATTTTGCGCGATAAACTCAAAATGGTGATTGTGGTAACAAAACTGAATTCCAGCCCGCTGGCACACCTCCCCCGCCCGATTAAACACATCAGCAATTCGCCTCCAGCCATCAGGCTGCCCACGTACTGCGGCATCAACCCAAGGATTAACAAGATACTGGTGCCCCAGCAGCTGCGCGTCTTCAATCACCCCAGAAAGTGATGGCCCCAAATCTTGATAAGCAATATGCGCGGCTGGGGCAGTTAAACCCAGCCCTTCTGAAATAGAGCGAATTTCGCTGGGCTTATGCCCAAAATAACCCGCGAATTCCAGCTCTTTAAAACCAATCGCCGCCACCTTCTCCAGCGTATACCACAAGTCTTTTTGCATTTCTGCACGCAAGGTGTAGAGCTGCACACCAATCCGCTCTAATTTATGGGCCATTGATACACCTTTAAAAAACAAGTAGATGACTCACCAAACAATTACACACGATATATAGACGCTTAGGTTTTAATTAATCTAAGGCAATAAAAAACAAACGACTTAGGGCGGGTACAAGCCAATCCTATCAACTTAAGGGAAATATGTTGATCGTTAAATCTTAAGCAATCAACTTTGATCGATCTATTGCGAGTATTGAAACATTGTAGGGCGGCTGAAACCCGCGTTTTTTTCAGCATTACTCGCGGGTTGCACCCGCCCTACGAATGGCAGATTGCTTAAGTTGATAGGATTGGGGTGCAAGCTACTCCCCCTAAAACGCCACCGTTTCACAACCATTAAACATCGCAAATTGCTGCAACTTGGTCCTAAATGGCGTGGCAAAGGCGTCCGGCAGCTCGCCCTCTAGATGAAAGCTGATCACTTCTAAGCGTTTTTCTGGTCTGTGGGCTTTGCAATCGATGCGGCCAATAAAGCGCTCGCCAAACAAAACCGGTAGGCAAAAATAGCCGTATTGGCGCTTGGCGGCGGGTACATAGCATTCCAGTTTGTAATCAAAGCCAAATAATTGTTGCAGACGTTTACGGTGGATCACTGCGTTATCAAACGGCGATAGCAGATGCACGGCGGGGCTAGTGCTTGACGCTTGAACCAGTGCGGCCGTTGCTGCGTAAGCATTAGGGATGCCACAGCCAGCCAGCGGGCTAATTTCGCCGCTAACAATTTGCGCGGCCAGTAACTCGCGTAGGGTGCTTTTAAGGGCTTTATCACCCTGCAAATGGCTAACTTGCTCTAAGGTAACTAGGCCGTGCGCGCGCAGATTGCTGCGCAGCAAATAGGCGGCGTAATCGGCTAAATCTGGCGCTTGAGTGTTTAAATCTGGCGGCAGGATGCGCTCTTTCAGGTCGTAAATTTTTTCCATGCCGATACGCTGGCTGACCATTAGATCGCCCTGAAAAAATAGCTTTTCTAGTGCGCGTTTGCCTGGTCCCCAGTTCCACCACGTGCCGCCCTTGGTTTTGTTGCCTTCTAAATCGCGTACCCGCAGCGGGCCTTCATCTCGCACTTTTAGCAAAATATCCTGCATCAGCGCTGGGCTAATTTCGCTATGCCAAAATCGCGTACTATCTCTGGCCTCTGCCATGCGGCGCTGTGCAAAGCGATAATCACGCATAGGCAGATAGGATGCGGCATGAAACCAGTATTCAAAAATTTGCCGCTCGGCAAGCAGCTGGTTTAAATACGGCGGTTGATAACTGGGCACTCTGGACCACAGCACATGATGGTGCGCGCGCTCAATTCTAGAAATAGTATCAATCTGCACATAGCCAAGATGCTCAATTGCTGCCAGCGTGCCTTGAATACCCTCCCCAAAACAGGCTGCGCCAAGTAAGCCTTGCTGTGCTAAAGCTAGGCGTTGTAATTGGAGATTTGTGGGAGTATGCATGGCTAGCCTAAAATAGAACGATCGTTCAATAATAGCGCAGAGCAAGGGAGAGTAAAAGAACTTCAAACGTTGATGAGAAGATGCGTTTAGCCATCACAACACCACTCGTACCGCTCAGTTAACACCATAACTGAGCGGTTTACGATTATCAATGGGCTATTAGCCAGCGGTGTATTGTTGAATAAATTTCTGCACGGGGGCTGGCCGCAAAAGGGCGTCTCCCTTACTGCTAAATATTTGCGCTACTTTGTTACGAATAAGCCCCGCTTCCAGCGTGCGATTTTTGCTATCTATCATCAGCCATGCCGTGCCACTTTTTGTATCTGCGGGGGCTTTGCCCAGCACGTATAAAACGCCATCAGATTGTAGAACGCTCGCCGAGCTCATCAGGGATAAAAACACGGGATGCTCACTATTAAGTATGTTTTTAAGCTCTGCACTAATGGGGCTTACCGCAGTAAACAGCCCAATATCCTGAGGAAGTTGGCCTTGATACTGCTCTAGCTGCTGCCAACTACTATCGCTATTCAGTGCTTTTTGCGCCAACAACACCCCTTTTGCTTTAACGGAGCTGGCGATCTGATTAGCATCTATGCCCAAAGGCTGCAGCACGTCATTTGCTTGGCCTGCAATCTGCTCAATCGCCCCATCGCTTTGTTTTTTGATTTCTGCACTCACCATGCCCGCAGCCGAAGAAGCGGCCTGTTGAGCGATTTGGCTGGCTTGATCACAGCCGCTCAGTGCAAGCAGCAGACTGGCAAGGAGTGGTGTGATTATTTTTTGCTTGATTTGAACGGGCATCACTTCGATCATCCACGGAATTAATCAGAGTAAGAGTAGCGCTTGGAACGTAAGTTTCTGTTTTGAATAAATATTTATGACATTACCACTACAGATGAATCGCCTACGCAGCGCCCAACTCACTTCGGCGTTCCCCTCTGCTTATTCATCTAATGGTTAACGGCTTATGGGCCGCTGGATTTTCTGTTTTAACTCATCCGGCAAGATGTAATCAGGGTACTGCTCATGCCAGCGCTGCCAAGCTTGCTGCGCCGCTGCCTGCTTATCATTTTTTAATAATTCATTAATCGCTTCAGTAAATTTCTTGACCTCATCTGCTGTAGGCACAGCAGGTGTTTGTAGATCGGCCTCTGAGATAACTTTAGAGCGCGCAAGTGCTGGCTTAGGCGCTGCCTGAATTACGGCGGGCGCTGGGGCGGAGACTACTGGGGCAGCGGTTTCAGCTCCCATTTTATTGCCTGCAAGGGCTGGGGCGGCGGGCATAACAGACGCAAGGCGTAGTGATTCAGTTTGTGGTTTTGCACGCTCTGCTGGGGCCAAAGCCTCTTTTGCATCCTTAGTGCTATCCGCCGAGGCAAGCCGCTCGCTATGCTTTGCCTTAGCGTTCTGTTGTACATCTCGAGCCACCTTTTTTGCTGCGGCTAATGAATCAAGGGGCGAGTGCGGCTTAATTTCTGGGGGTGCGGGCTGGGGCAATGGCTTTGCTGCAGGAGCAGCCAAGCCTGCCCCCTGATCAAGGCCAGCGCTGATGACTTCTGGCTGAGGAGCGGCTAACTCTGCCGTTGGGCGATTAAGCATCAATAAAGCCGCCAAACACACCACCGCAATGCTGGCAAAAGTGCTCACATATCGGGGCTGCCAGCAGGGTGCAAACCAAGCCCGTAGCCGCGCAAATCTGCTTACTGGGGGCTGCACCGCCTGCTTTGCCGCCAGCAAAATAGCCGCATCCAGCTGGGGATTTACGGCTGGATCTGGCAGGCTACGATAGATGGCGCTTAGCATTGCATCATGCGGCAGGCCGTCATCCATCTCTGTTTTATTCATGATCGCCTCCCAAACATTGACGTAATTTATTGATGGCATAACGCACGCGGCTTTTAACGGCCTCTGCGCTACGGCCCGTAAGCGCGGCTATCTCGCTTAAGCCTAAGTCGTATTCTTCTTTAAATAAAAAGGCTTCGCGCTGCTCTGGCGGCAGCTGGCGTAGGCAATCGCTGAGCTGTTGTTGCAGCTGCCGGTTGGCTGCCTGTGCTTCTGGCAAGGGGCAATGATCGGGGATATTTGCTGCGGCAGATAAATCATGATCCCACTGGTGACGCTGATTGCGTCGATACCAATCTACCAAACGGCTATGAGCGATTTCTAGCAGCCAAGTGCTAAATTTAGCCTCTGTCCGGTAGCGCTCTCGCTGACGAATTAAAGTAAGCCAAACTTCCTGAAACACCTCTTCTCCGCTGGCTGCACTGCCAGTGCTGTGCACCAAAAATCGCAGCAGGCGCTGCTTATGTTGCCGATACAGCGCAGCAAAAGCGGCCTCGTCGCCATCGCGCCAAGCCAGCATCAGTAAGGTATCGTCAGGCAGAGTGGTAAACGTCATCGCCCCAGTATATGTTGATATGCCCAAAAACCAGCTGACTTTATCTGACGCAAGCCCTGCGTCAGACTACACTGCTTGCACACACATCGTAATGACCACCACCTGAGGCTTAGGGCCTTCCTGATTATGTCTCTTGCTCAATGAACTCTTTGTAGATGGATTTCTTGAGTGCTGGGCTTGGTTTTTGAATGTGTAGGGCGGGTGAAACCCGCGAGCAATATTGAATAAATACGCGGCTTTTACCCTCCCTACGATATTTATAATGAGATTAAGTAAGAGAGCTAATCAGCTAGGTTTTTATGCCAGCCCAAGCAATAACTGGGCTTAGCCCCAACCTTATAAACTATCTTCCTAGGTTTGCTAAGCATGTATATAGCTAATCCCGCCCACTCCCCTCTGCCGCTGGAGTCAGGCTTCTTGCTAATTTAACTAATTGCAAAAACTCACCCCGATAGCCAAACGCATCGTTGCCACGGGCATTCGCCGCAATCGCTGCGACTTGTGTATAGCCAAAGCCATTTATATAGCGGCCATTCCTCAGTATTTGCCCAAAACCTGCCACTGCCGTGGCAAAGCGAAACTCATTACTGGCCTGATTAAAGCTATTTAATACATCACGGCGCTGTAGCGGGATTTCTATCAGCTGGCTTTTATGTCCATCGGGCGCTTTATAGCGCAGACGTAAAAAGCCAAGCTCATCGCTACTTATGATTTTAGGGGCGGCTTTTGCCTCATAACGCAGCGGCTCTAGATAGCCGCCTTTACCCGCAAAAGTCACTTCATACAGCGCGGTAACGGTGTGGCCTGCGCCAATATCACCAGCATCTACCTTATCGTTATTAAAATCTTCACGTTTAAGCTGGCGGTTTTCATAACCAATTAAACGATACTCTTTGACCTGTTCTGGGTTAAATTCGACTTGGATTTTTACATCTTTAGCCACGATGGCCAGCGTAGAGCTTATTTCATCCACCAGTACTTTCTGCCCCTCATTCAGCGTATCAATATAGTGGTAATTGCCGTTGCCAATGTCGGCCACCTGCTCCATCAGCGCGTCATTGTAATTGCCAGTGCCAAAGCCTAGCGTGCTCAGCGACACCCCCGCTTCGCGCTGCTTTTCAACCATTTCTTTCAGCGCATCAATGCTAGTCACACCCACATTAAAATCGCCATCAGTGGCCAGTAAGATTCGGTTAATTCCGCCTTTAATAAAACCTTGGCGCGCCATTTGATAGGCAAGCTGAATCCCTGCTGCGCCTGCCGTGCTGCCGCTGGCACGCAGCTGATCAATTGCGCGTTTAATTTGGTTTTTATCCGCGCTTGGCTGCAGCACCACGCGGGTGCCAGAGGCGTAAGTGACTAAGGAAACGTGATCCCCCGCTTTAAGCTGATCCACCAGTAATTTAAGCGAAGCTTGCAGCAGTGGTAGTTTATTTGGCTCATTCATCGAGCCGGATACATCCACCAAAAACACCAAATTAGCCACAGGCAGCGCTGCTGCTGTTATGTCTTGCGCCTTAATACCAATGCGGATCAGATGCTTATCCACACCCCAAGGCGCGGGGGCTATTTCGGTATGCACCGCAAACGGGCGGCTACTGGCCTGATTGGGATAATTGTAAGGAAAATAATTAATCATCTCCTCTACCCGCACCGCATCTTTAGGTGGTAGCTGGCCCGCTTGTAAGATACGGCGCACATTGGCGTAGCTGGCGGTATCCACATCAATAGAAAAAGTAGAAACCGGCTCCTGCGCCACCACCTTAACCGGCAATTCATCCTGCTTGCTGTAGTTTTCACGATTAGGCTCGGGAGGGGCAATCTGATCGACCATTATCGCAGGGCCAACTTGTACACGCGGCGCATTAGTACGCAAATCGTGCCGCCCTGCAGCAAATTTTACCGTGTGCTCTTTAGCTAATCTGGAAGACTCAGCCCTTGAATGCACAACAAGGGCTGGCGACGAAACCACTCCCTGCGCCATCTCTGGCGATGGGGCCAGCACCTCAGCCACCGAATGCGTTTGCTTAGGCTCTTGCTCAAGCGTGCGATCTTTTTCCGTTTGGGCGGGGATCGGTGCAACAGCGGTTTCTGGATGGCTGCTGCAAGCCGTAGCCAGTAGCAAGCAAGATAGATAGCCGAGGTTTTTCATGATGAGTAATCCTGTTAACAAGTGGATGAACACAATATGAAACGCAGGGACTATCTGAAACGGGTTAAATATTTTAAAAATATTTTTAAGCGGCCACAAATATTGGCGGCAAGAACATGCAAGTAAAAAACGCCTACTTCTTACTAAAAAACATACACAAAACCACTTAGTTCAGGTAATTAGCTCATACCTTGCTATGTGAAAATTATTTCAATCAACGTAAGATGCGTTGACATTCACCCTAGCTCATTACAAAGGCTTCCCCTTGCAAATCAAATCTCTCCTGATCTGCTTCACACTGATCGCCCTCGCCGCCTGCGGCAAAAAAGAGGAAAGTGTGAATGCGGCAGAATCTGCAGACAGTGCCCAAGTTAGCTCCGTAGCAAACACTAAACAAAAAACGGAAAAAAGCGCAGCGCAACTCGGCTCATTGGCAAATAGCCAGACCGATAGCGAACGCAAATTTATTCGCCATGCAGATGCTAAATTCCAAGTAAAAGATGTATATCAATCAGCACTAGCCATTGAAGATATTACCGCTCAGATGGGTGGTTTTGTTGAGCGCAACAGCATTCAGTCGCGAAAGGAGCGGATAGAACATGAGAAAATTGGCGATGACAAGCTGCTGCAGCTTACGCAATACGTACTTGATGGTGAGCTGGTTTTGCGAGTTCCCAGCGCTAAAACGCAGGAATTTCTGCGCCTAATTGCAGCACAGATTGCTTTTCTGGACGAGCGTACCTTTACCGCAAAAGATGCACAGTTCGATTTGCTCAGGCAAAAAATGGGGATACATTTAAATCAGCAAACCCAGCAACAGCTTGGCGAAGCGGCAGAGCAAAGCAAAAACCAGCGTACAAAAGCAGAAATCATTGTGGCGCAAAACGACAGCACAATGGCCCGTGATGAGGCCATTGTGCGTGAAAAAGAATTCAACGATCAGGTGGCTTTCAGCAGTATCAGCTTGCACCTTTATCAGTTGCCACAGCTTAGTAAAACCGAGCTTCCGAATATCGAATCAGCTTTCGCGCAAAGCCGTCCTAGCTTTTTTACTCGGCTGTGGGCAAGCATTCAGACGGGCTGGCAAGGGGGGCTAAATAGTATTGTTTTCCTGAGCCAAGCTTGGCCGTTGTGGCTGCTGCTACTGGCATTACTTATCGGGCTTAAACGCTATCGCGCCATTCGCCGGGCCCGCGCAGCCAAAGAGCCTATTTCTTCTTAAGCCATTTAAATAAACAGCAGGGAAATCAATTAAATAAGAATTTCCCTGCAAAAATAGCTTTAATAATAATTGAATAAACATTAAACGTATTTTATCGCCATATCCCCCTGTTTACTCTCTGCAATTCCAATCCTATCAACTTAAGGTAAATTTGTTGATCGTTAAATCTTAAGCGATCAAATTAGAGTTGATCTATTGCAAGCGTTGAAACATCGTAGGGCGGGTGCAACTCGCGTTTTTTAGCATGGCTGCGGGCTACACCCGCCCTACGAATCGCAGATTGCTTAAGTTGATAGAATTATCTGCAATTCTCTACCTTAATAGCCCATTCATTTGCTTACGACAATACTCAAAAAAAATATGGTTATTCCAAAAAATACTTACTAATTCACCACTCTATATTAGTTAATAGTTTGACACACGAGCAAAGCCAAACTAGCTTGAGTTATGCTTTTTCACTTACTTAAGTAACAATGAATAAAGAGAAGCCAATGCAAACGGCCTGGTTTGATGATCTCACTCGCTTAGTCCTAAGCCGCACCGGCATTGTTGTGCGTGAGCAGGACAACCTATGCAAAGAGATTGAATCCATCAGCCGCAAGCAGCTAGGACTTAGCCCCGTGGAGTTGCTGGCTGAACTGCAACACAGCAAAACAGCATCCAGCCGTGCTTGGCGTGAACTACTGGCCTTCCTTACAGTGGGTGAATCGTATTTTTTCCGCGATGAGGGGCAGTTTAAGCTACTGAGTGAGCACATTCTGCCCGAGCTACTGGCACAAAATGGCAATAGGCTACGAATCTGGAGTGCGGCCTGCTCCTCTGGCGAAGAGGCTTATTCCATCGCTATTCTCATCAGCCAATTACTGCCTACCTTGGCCATAGGCCAGCGGCCGGATATTCAGATAATCGCCAGCGATGTAAACCAGTTGGTGCTAGAGAAAGCCAAGCAGGGAATTTATAGCGAATGGTCTTTCCGTAGAGTGGATCCAGCCATAAGGAGCATGTATTTTACAAAACAGATAGATGGCTGGAAGATTAATCAAAACATACAGCAGATGGTGAAGTTTTATTATGGCAACTTACAAGAAGACTTACTTCCGGCACCAAGCACCCCATTTCATGATTTTGATTTAATTATTTGCCGCAATGTATTTATTTATTTTCAAGCTGAAACCGTTAGCCAAATCAGCAGTAAATTTGTTGCCTGCTTAAAGGCCCCTGGCTACTTAATAACAGGCCATGGTGAGCTAGGCCTACAGGGTGCTAAAGGGCTAGATATAATAAGTATTGATAATTTGCTGGTTTATAAAAAAAATATATTAATGCCACCCACTCCTGTGCTGCAGCAAATCAATCTAAAACCTCAGGCTCTACCCCCCGCGCTACCGCAAAAAAAACAAGCGCAGCTAAAACCTAAAGCACCCGTGCCCGTTTTTAATGATTTATTACAGCAAGCTAAAAAATATGCAAACAACGGCCAATATGAGCTGGCAACAAAAAATAGCCATGAAGCCATCAAGCTGAATCCCGACTCCCCGCAGCCGCATTTTGTACTGGCGCAAATTGCCGAAGTGCTCGGCAATCGGGCAGAAAGTAAAACCATACTCAAAAAAGCTTTATATCTAGACCACACGTTTCTCCCTGCTTATGTTGAATTATTTAATATTTATATGCATGAAGATAATAAAAAAATGGCAGAAAAAATGCTCGCCAGTGCATTAGATATTGTGCGTTTATTACCAGGCCATACACCGGTGACCCTGTATGACGAAACCAGCGCCAGCGAACTACTGCTAATGCTGGAACAGTTTCAAACCAGTTTATAAATGGCGGCGGCAATGAAAGAATCAGCGAATTTATATTTTGTATTCAGCCTCAAAAATTCGCTGTACGCCATTGACGCGCTGGCGGTGAATATGACTTTCAGTTTGCCCGCCATTCGCCATATGGAAAACGCACCCGCCTATATTGCTGGGGTTATTAATTTACGTGGCAGTATTATTCCGGTCATCGATTTAAATATATTGCTAGGCAAAACACCCCAAGCAAGAAACTTATCTGATGCCGTGCTGGTAATGCAAAACGAGCAAACCCTGCTTGGTATGATTGTGAATGAAGTACTGGATGTCATCAGTATTTCCAACGAGCAGATTGATCTTCCACCGCAGCACGAGGAGCAACAATCGGCCTCTTTTGTGTTGGGAATGGCGCGGGTGGATGAGCAAATTATCAGTATTTTGGACCATCGCCGCCTGATTGCCCGTGAGCTCAACCTTCAAGAATGCAGCGACCCTACACCGGATACCACAAGCGCTAGCGATAGAGTTGTTTTACACAAACGCGCAGCTGAGCTGATCCGCAAAATAGAGGCCGGTAGCGAAGCAGATAGCCTACAGCTGGCCGTAGTTATATTAGGGCAAGAATACTTTGGTATGGATATTCGGAATGTAAATGAATTCACTAAAATTAAAAATATTATCCCACTACCCAATTGCCCGCAGCATGTATTGGGCAATATGAATTTACGGGGCAGTATTCTTACTATTATTGATATCCGCAATACACTAGGAATGCATTCTGAAAACTTTACTCATCAGGCAAAAATAGTGGTGAGTTCTGCAGACGACATTCTGGCGGGGATTGCCGTGGATGATATCGACGATATTGTTCAAATTAGCCAATCCGAAGTAGTGCCTCTGCCCGCATCCGCCCATCCCGATGTCTTACGTTATGTCATGGGAACCGTTCATTACAACCAAAAAGCCATGACAATTTTAAACTTGCCCGAAATTCTAAAAAACAAAGATTTAGTGGTAAACGAACGCTAGGAGAACATCATGTTTGAAGGGATTAAGCTGAAGTACAGCATTTTGCTGGGCTATATTATGCCGCTGCTACTGCTGATTGTAGTGGGCATTGTGGTTTACAAAAATATCAAGGTGGCGGAGGAGCAATCCACTTTGGCGGAAACGGCCACCGAGATTGTCGCCAAAGCCAATACCCTAGAGTTTCATGTTTTAGGCATGCAGGCAGCAGCACGTGGCATGCTGCTGCTTAAAAACGAGAAAGACCATGCTAAGTATCAAGAGCACGCCGCTGATTACACCAAAACCCTCGATTACTTAGAAACTGCAGTACACGACCCTAAGCAGCGCGAACTCTTAGCCAAAATAAAAGAATTTGGCCGAGCACTTAAAGATATCACCGGCAGTGAAGTCAGCCAGATACAGGAAGGTGCACCAGAAGCTGCGATGGCAATATTTCGCTCAGGCAAGGCCGCAGGAGTGGGACATGACTTACAAGCGACACTGGATGAATTTCAAAAAAAGGAATTTGAAATAAAAGACGAGCGACAAAAATTAGCGGCGGATGCTTTCTCCTCGCTGATTTCTGCCCTGATTTACGGCATTATCCTCGCCATTATCAGTGCCGTGTTGCTTGGCCTCTTTGTGGCTTCACGCATCACTCGCACCATCAATATGGCAGTCAGCGCCGCCGCCAGCACCTCTAGTGAAATTGCCGCCACCATCGCCCAACACGAGCGCACGGCCAACCAACAAGCAGCGATGACCAATGAAATGACCTCCACACTAGAAGAGCTATCCGTGTCATCGCGTCAGTCTTCAGATCAATCGACCAATGCCGCCGATATGGCAAAAAATGCCAGCAATATGACCGAAGACGGCAGCGAGGCGATACGCCAAGTCGTTGAAGCCATGAATGGCCTGAAAGTAAAAATTGGCGCAATTGCCGAGCAAATACTGTCCCTTTCTGAGCAAACGGGGCAAATTGGCACCATTACTGAGCTGGTCAAGGATCTTTCTAACCAGATCAATATGCTGGCTTTAAATGCCGCGGTAGAGGCAGCAAGGGCGGGCGAGCATGGCAAGGGGTTTTCTGTCGTTGCCGCTGAAGTGCGCAAGCTATCGGTAGAAAGTAAAAAATCTGCAGAGCAGGCCAAAGGCATTGTGTCAGGCATCCAAAAAGCATCTGACACCACCATTATGCGCACCGAGGAAGGCACACGAAATATTGAAAGCGTGATGAGCATCGTTGCCAAGGTGAATGATCTGTTTGAATCAATTTCCAGCTTATCCAACCAAGTTTACCAAAGCAGTCAGCAAGGGGCGCTGAACGCAAAACAACAAACCGCCGCAATTGCCGAAGTGGTTGGAGCGGCCAACACCATGAACGCCGGAGCAAAAGAAACCGCCGCCGGCATCACCCAGACCAAGATCGGAATACAAAACCTGAACGAGGCCAATAACAAGCTAAAAGCGATTGTTTGATGGAGTGCCATTCCAAACCCAAATCTTGAACCACGGAGTTGAGGAGAACACGGAGTTACACGGAGAAATGCAAATCTGGATTTTCTCCGTGATCCTCCGTGTTCTCTGTGGTTCAAGATTTGGGTTTTAACAAGGGCACGCTAAGCCTTGTACGTGGTAAAGATCGGAGGCCCTATGATTGAAGATAGCGAGATGCGTGATTTATTCCGCATTGAGAGCAGTGAACACCTGCAGGCGATTGAAGATGGCTTACTAAAAATTGAGAAAAACCCTGACAACCTAGCCTTATTAGAAGAGCTATTTCGCGAGGCGCATAGCCTGAAAGGCGCTTCGCGCATGCTGGAGCTGTACGATATCGAGCGGATTTTCCATCGTTTTGAAGATATCTTAGGTAAGGCTCGAACCGGCACATTGCGCATAGCGGTTGAAACCATAGACGGCATGTGCAAATCACTGGATGCCATCCGTAAATTAGTCGATGAAGCGGTTAATGGCGGCATTGCCGATGTGGATGTCACCGAAGTACTGGCCTCACTGCAAATACCCGACGACGCAGCGCCTCCTGCTTCGCAGCCCACTACACCCACCCCCATCAAAGCCTGCGAACCTGCTCCACCGGAGCTCATCACCGCTGTGGACAATCAGCTTGCTGCTGCTCCAGCAGACGAGACAGCATCACCAGCCGAAGTACTCCCCATACAGCAAGTAGATGAGCTATTTGATGTCAGCAAAGCCATTCTCAGCAGTAAAGCCAATACCGAGCAGTTTGTGATTGAAACCATCCGCGTGGAAACCCGTAAGCTAGATATGCTGATGACCCATGCCGGTGAGCTAACCGTGGCCAAAATTCGCATCGCTAGGCGGCATACCGAGCTAGAAGAGCTGCAAGAAAAATGGGAGCAAATCTACTTAAGCATGAAGAGCTCCGAACAAAAAAAACCGCATTTACTCACGATGCTGGATCAGTACTCGGGCCATTTAGAAAACTTAGTCAGCGCCGCTTGCGAAGACAGCGCAAGGCTAAATTTTGTAAGCGGCGAGCTAGAAGAAGGCATACGCACCATACGACTGCTGCCGCTTTCCACCATTTTTAATTTATTCGGGCTCATGGTCAGAAAGCTCTCCCGTGAGCGGGCCAAAGAAGTAGAGCTGCATATTGAAGGCGGCGATATCACCGCAGATAAACGTATTTTGGAGGAAATGAAAGACCCACTGATGCACATTCTCAGAAACGCAATTGATCATGGCTTAGAGCTACCTGCTGAGCGCATCGCCAAAGGCAAACCCGCTGCAGGCCACATTCGGCTGAAAGCTTATCAATCATCTGCCAATATTGTGATCGAGATCGAAGACGATGGCCGCGGCTTAGATTTGCAAGCCATCAGAAACTCGGCCGCCAAAACGCATTTATGGCGCAGCGAAGAGCTGGCCGCCATGAATGATGAGCAGGTTATGGGGCTGATTTTTATGCCGGGTTTCTCTACCAGCAGCTTTGTTTCCGATGTGTCTGGGCGGGGCGTTGGCATGGATGTGGTGCGTGCCAATGTAGAAAAACTCAAAGGCTTGGTTAGCGTCTCCTCTGTGCCAGGCCGCTCGTGCACGATTAATATCAGGCTGCCATTAACACTATCCACTTCACGCGTGCTGATCGTGCTGGCCAATTCCATAAAATATGCCGTGCCGGTTGAATATGTTTTGAAATCCTATCCCTTGGCCAAAAAAGAGTTATTTAGCGTTGAAGGACATCTGGCCACCATGTTTGAAGGTAAGGCGGTGGCAGTGGCCAGATTGCTGGATTTACTCCGTTTTAAACGCAATGATTTTGTGCCGCTAGCGCCTGAAGGGCAAAAAGCCGAAGAATCATCGCCCTGCATTATCATGGAAGCGGGGGGTGAGCGCTTTGGCCTGATCGTCGATGAATTACTTGATGAACAAGAAATCGTTTTGAAATCACAAAGCGCCCTGCTAAAACATATCAGCGATTTATCCGGCGTCACCATTTTAGGCACGGGTGAAGTATGCATGGTGCTCAACCCGCCTGATTTTGTGACTAAATTAAAACATCAAGCCAACCAAACCGTCGCTACCAGCAAGCAAGAAACCGAACATAAAAAACAACTGATATTACTGGTTGAAGACAGCCTAACCACCCGTGCCCAAATGAAGCGGATTTTGGAATCAGGCAATTATGAGGTAGTTATGGCCGTTGATGGTGTAGACGCTTACAGCAAGCTGGATACGCGTCCCTTTGATGCCATTGTGAGTGATATCAATATGCCCAATATGGATGGCTTAACGCTGGTGCAAAAAGTAAGAAGCCATAAAAAGCATACCGAGCTGCCTATTGTGCTAGTGACCATGCTCTCCACCGAAGAAGATAAAAAACGCGGCATGGAAGCCGGTGCCAATGCCTATATATCCAAAGCCGCTTTCGAGCAAAAACTATTGCTTGATACCCTCAAAAGACTGGTGTGAAATGCAGGCAGCCAAAACGCGCGTATTGTTAGTCGATGACTCCCCCATCGCCATCCGTATTCTGATAAAAATACTGGCGCAGGCCGCAGATATTGAAGTCATCGGCAGCGCCAGCGATGGCAAGCAAGCTTTAAAAATGATAGCCAGCCTTAACCCCGCCGTAGTCTGCACCGATTTTCATATGCCAGGAATGGATGGCTTAGAGCTGATACAAAACATCATGACGCATCATCCTCGCCCTATCCTAGTCATCAGCGTATCGGCGCAGCCAGGCTCAGCTAATGTGTTTAAACTACTCGAAGCCGGAGCTTTAGATATTGTCACCAAGCCTAAGCTAGAGCAGGAAGGCATCTATGGTGAAATAGCCCGCGAACTCATCAGTAAAATCCGCATTCTGGCTGGCGTTCATGTTTTTCGGCGCAAAGCGCCAGGCCAGCTCCTGCCCACCGCTAGCATCTCGGCGCAAAACGATAATCGCCTATTAATTATTGGCTCATCCACCGGCGGCCCGCAGGCCTTGCTCACCATTTTGTCGCAACTGCCTGCAGATTTTCCCCTGCCCATCGTTTGCATTCAGCATATCAGCGATGGCTTTTTGCATAACCTGATCTCGTGGCTGGGGGAAAAATGCGCCTTAAACTGCCAGATTGCGCAGGCAGGAACCGCCCCGGTGGCGGGCAATGTTTATTTTCCACAGGAAAGAATGCAGCTAGAGTTTGATGCTTATGGTCATTTTTTAATCCGCAACAACACCCCTAATAAGGGGCATTGCCCCTCAGTCAGCACTACAATGCAATCAGCAGCTGAGCAGTTTGGTGACAAACAGATCGCAGTTTTACTGACAGGAATGGGAGATGATGGTGCGGATGGTATGTTAGCAATTAGTAAGGCTGGAGGAACCACCATTGCCCAGAGTGAAAGCAGCTGCGTGGTTTTTGGCATGCCTAAACAAGCAATCGCGCTAGGAGCGGCCAAACGGATACTGGCCTTAGATGATATTGCCCCGCACTTAACCGGCCTGTGCTGCCGTGAAGCTAGGAGCACCGCAAAATGAGCGCATTGGATAACGGCCCAGTCACTTCAGTGTTAATTGTTGAAGACAGCGCCATTCAAGCCACCATGCTGAAACGTATTTTGTTGGCGGAAGGCTACCAAGTCTTGCTGGCAAAAAATGGCAGTGAAGGATTAGAAATAACACGCAATCAACAGCCAGATATTGTAATCAGCGATATCAATATGCCCAATATGAATGGCTTTGAGCTATGCCATCAAATAAAACAAAACCCCATCCTACAAGATATTCCAGTTATTTTGCTTACTTCATTAACTGATGTAAAAGACGTGATTAAAGGGCTAGATTGCCAAGCTGATAATTTCATGACCAAGCCTTATGACACTGGCGATTTACTGCTACGAATTAAATACATGTTGCTTAGTCGGGATATGTATAAAAACTATGAAGAAGCTGAAGGTGTGCCGGTATTTTTCTCTGGCGAAAAATACTCAATAAAATCAGATAAGCAACATATTCTAAGCTTATTGCTGTCTATTTATGAAACAGCAGTACAGAACAATAATAAACTTTTAGAAATGCAGGAGCATATCCGCGCAGCAAATGAGAAACTGGAGCAAAAAGTCGCGACAAGAACCATTGAATTATCTAAAAAAGTAGCAGAACAGCAAGAAGCAGAAAAAAAAATACTCAGGCTTAATATGGAATTAGAGAGCCGAGTAGAAGAGCGCACTGCACAGTTAAAACTAAGCTATGACGATTTAGAAAAAGCCCGTGATGCGGCAGAACAGGCCACCAAGGCTAAAAGTGAATTTCTTGCCTCAATGAGCCATGAAATCCGCACCCCAATGAATGCAATTATCGGCCTTTCGCATTTGGCGCAAAAAACAGATTTAACTGAAAAACAAAGAGACTATATAAACAAAGTGCAAGGTGCTGGCAAGCATTTACTAGGCATT
This sequence comes from Iodobacter sp., assembly GCF_025352645.1. Lineage (GTDB taxonomy): Bacteria > Pseudomonadota > Gammaproteobacteria > Burkholderiales > Chitinibacteraceae > Iodobacter. The sequence continues at coordinate 30,489 of NZ_JANXSO010000044.1, forward strand.
ATCAATGATATTTTAGATTTTTCTAAAATAGAAGCTGGAAAATTAGACATAGAAAACGTTGATTTCTCATTAGAAAAGGTCATGGATAATGTTGCAAATCTGATCAGTGAAAAAGCCGTTGTCCGAGGTTTAGAATTAGTTTTTGATATTGACCGTGATTTGCCAAAAAACTTAATTGGCGACCCCACCCGCCTTGGCCAGGCACTTATCAATTATGCTAATAATGCAGTTAAATTTACCGAACAAGGTGTTATCAAAGTTATTATTAAAGTAAAAGAAAAAACAGAGCATGATGTCTTTGCTTACTTTGCGGTAAAAGACACTGGCATTGGGCTAAGCAAGGAGCAAATCGGTAAATTATTTCAGTCTTTTCAACAGGCTGATTCCAGCACCACGCGCAAATATGGCGGCACTGGATTAGGGCTAGTTATTGCCAAAAAATTAGCCGAATTAATGCAAGGTGATGTAGGTGTAGAAAGCGAGCCAGGCAAAGGCAGTACATTCTGGTTTACTGCCCGCTTAGGGATTGCAAAAAACACCACTGCCTTTTTAACCCCAAAGCCTGATTTGCGTGGCCGCAATATCTTAGTTGTTGATGATGTAGAAAGCGCCCGCGAAGTCATGCACGATTTATTAGCCAGCATGTCATTTAAAGCCACCGCGGTCGATTCAGGCCAAGCCGCATTAGCCGCCATCCGCCAGCAGAATGCGCAACACACGCCCTTTGATGTGGTGCTTGTCGACTGGAAAATGCCAGAAATGGACGGTCTTACAACGGCGCAGCACATTTTTGCCATGAATTTATCCCCACCGCCCAAAGTCGTGATGGTGACGGCTTATGACGGTGGCGATCTGCAACCCCAAGCTCAGGCCATTGGTATTAAAAATATTTTAGTTAAGCCGGTGCAGGCTTCGCAATTATTTGACATGGTGATTCGGGTATTAAGCGATAGCGCAGAAAAAATGGATCGCTATCAGCCTGCCGCAGAAAAACACCCGCAGGATCTGTTTAAAGGGAAACGTATTTTACTAGTAGAAGATAATGAGTTAAATCAGCAGGTTGCCAGTGAAATATTATCTGCTGCCGGCATCGTGGTGGCGATTGCCGATCACGGCGAAATGGCTTTAACTATGGCGCAGGCAGCCATTTACGATGTCATTCTGATGGATATGCAAATGCCCGTTATGGATGGCATCACTGCAACCCGCGAAATCAGAAAAATTGAGCGGCTAAGCCGTATTCCCATTCTGGCCATGACCGCAAATGCCATGCAAAGCGACCGAGATAATTGCACCGCAGCGGGGATGAATGATTTCATCACCAAGCCCATAGACCCTGACACACTTTGGCAGGTATTACAAAAATGGTGCACCCCTGCCACCGCAGGTCCAGCTGCAGCTCCGCCCCCCGCTGCTGTCTTGCCCAAACCTATTCCAACCAAGCTGCCATCCCATATTGAAGGCCTGAATGTTGAAGAAGGTTTGCGCCTGTGCATGGGAAAACAAGATCTTTATTTGTCTATTCTGCGCAAATACACCATTGCACAAAAATCAACCGCCGAAGAAATAAGCGAGGCACTTAAACAAGATGACTGGGCCACTGCCGAGCGCTTAGCTCATACCTTAAAAAGCACATCAAGCTACGCAGGTGCTGATTTTGTGCAGGAGCTTGCCGCCATGCTAGAAAACGCCCTCAAAAACCATACCAATAGACAAGATATAGATAATCTAATCAACACGCTGGGCGTTATTTTGGCGATGTTAATTCAAGAGCTGGAAGTCCAACTCGAGATTTAAACCGCAGGCTACCTTGCTTGGCTGGATATCCATCATCATTATTTGGCGGCCAGATTCCGCGGGCCGCCATTACCTTACTTCACCAGCACCTGCCCCATCATGCCTTGCCCTTCGTGCTCCAAAATATGGCAGTGAAACATGCGCAAACCTTTGTGCTGCTGCGTCACTAAAATACGGGCGCTTTGCTGGGGTAGCAGATTAAAAGTATCTATCAAAGCACGCCATGGAGCGGGGCTGGTTTTGCCTTTGAGCGTGCTATCTATCATTTCAAACTGCATACCATGCAGATGAAATGGGTGATCCATATGCGAATCGTTAAAGATCTCCCATAACTCGGTATCCCCTACTCGGCTGACAAGATCGACCCGCTGCATATCGTAGCTTTTGCCATTTACCAAAAACTGCATGGCATGCTGGCCGCCTTCCATGCTCATGGTTTCGCTAAAAACCACCCGCTTTTCAGCCACGGGAATGCGCTTGGGTGGCAAGCTGCGTAAGCGCTCTGGCAGTTTGACGCTGCTGCCTTGGGTGAATTGAATGCTGGCCAGCGTAATGTCTTGCTCAGGCGCAACGGCCCCCATTTTATGCCGCTCGTAAGCCATGGCCATTAAACTGATTTCACCTTCCACCCCTGCCACAAGCCATTCTGCACGCGACCCTGGTGCTAGCAATAGCTCATCTAGCTGCTGGGCTTTTTCCAACAAACCGCCATCTGAACCCAGCAGAATGATTTTTCTGCCAGGCATAGCTAGGCGCAGATAACGAGCGCTGCAGGCATTCCAAATGCGCCAGCGCTGCGCTTCCCCCACTTTAATTAGCGGCTGGCGCTGGCCATTAACTAATACAAACTGCCCTTCTCGGCCATTCATCCAGTCATTCATGCTGTTGTCTGGAATGCTGCCATCGGCAGCGAGTTTTAGATCAGAGATCACCAAATGCTGCTCGGGCAGATACGCCAGCACATCGTTTTTAGCCCGCACAATAAATAGCCCAGCTAAGCCGCGATAAACTTGCTCCGCCGTATCCCCATGCGGGTGCGGGTGATACCAATACGTGCCTGCGCAGCCCTTAGGCAGCGTAAATCGATACAGCCGCTCGCCCCCTACCGGCACCGCATCTTGCGGGTTGCCATCTTGATCAGATGGCACCGGCAAGCCGTGCCAGTGCACCGTGGTGGGCTGAGCTAACTTATTAATAAAGCGAATCTCTACGCTATCGCCCTCAAAAGCCTCAATCAGCGGACCAGGGATATGCTGGTTATACGCCCATACCGTGGTCTTTTTACCTGGCAGCAGCTCTACTTCATAAGGCTCTGCCGTGAGTGTTGCGGCCACCACACCTTTTTTGGAGCTAAGATTAGGCAAGCGATATAAAGCAGCATGGGGCTGGCCAGCTGGCAGCGCATCGGCGGCCAGCTGCGGTAGATTATCTGCCGCTATTTTCAAAGGCACACTCGGCATTTGGCTATGCGCGCCATGCTGCATGGCAGCCCAAAGCGGCTTTGATATCAGCGCAAAGCCTGCTGATACAAGGCTGGCGTGTAAAAAATGTCTGCGATCCATATCAACAGCCTCTATTCAATCGAAAAAAGTTTAGGTTCTGCCGACTGGCCCAGCGCATAAATCTTTAAGCTACCTTTGATTTCTGGCCCCATTCCAGGCGAATTTTGCGGCATGCCAGGCGCGCTAATACCGGCAATTTGCGGTTTTTCTTTGAGTAATTTATGAATCGCCGCCACCGGCACATGGCCTTCTACCGTGTATTGGCCGATGCGTGTGGTATGGCAGCTGGCCAACTGTGCCGAGCCATATTGCTTTTTAAGGCTAGACATATCCGTGCTATTAACGGCTTTTATTTTAAAACCATTTTTTTCAAGATACTTCACGTACTCCTCGCAGCAGCCACAATGAGGATCTTTATAAAGGGTGGCATTGATCGCCGCGAAGGCCGGTTGGGAAAGCAAAACCAGCAACACTAAAAATAATTTTTTCATGATTAAATCTCTTATAAAACAGCAAGCTACAGACATGCAGCAGCCCGTTTTGAATAAGCACAAGATGCTATTCCCTAACAGAGCAAACAGCCATTTAGAGCGTAACCGTTCAGGCGAGAGTGACCCGCCCTACAAAACATCTCGTGCATAAAGAAGAAACTAGGACGAAGCAACCGCGCCGAAAGTAGGTGGCTTATAAGGAGATTCAAGAGGAGGGTCAGGCAAAAAATAGACGGGCGCAGCGCTGAAAGCTGGCTGGGTAAGCGTAAAAGCAGCCGTAGAAACCGCATTCGACAAGGCTGGATAATGGCTAATACATGTTTGCAAGCAGTCTGCCATATCCAGCATGGCAGAGTCCATCTGACACGTTTCATGAGACTCAGCCATGTGGCAAGGCGTGCTAGCGGCAGACGCAAGCCAGCCTGCCGCATTCAACGACAGTACTGACACTAGCAATAAGAAAAGCCACACTTTTTTCATCTCTTGATTGTAGCACTGCAAGCAAAAACGGGGCATTTGAAAAATTACACACAACTTAAAAGTGGTTTTACAATTACTTAATCACTGATATTTTGAATGTAAGATAGCCAATATCGCTCCCTCAATCATTTAGGCAATGCTTGTATGCTTCTCTATGGCAGTACCGAATCTGGCCATTCTTTTAAAATCCGCTCATTCCTTTTGCTTACGGCTACCCCGCATCGCTATCAATGGATTGATCTCAGCCTAGCTCGGCAGCAACGGCCCGCCGCGTTTATTGCGGCCAGCCCCTTTGGCGAAGTGCCTGTTTTAGTGCATCAAGGTAAGGTGCTCTGCCAATCCAATGCGATTCTAAGTTACTTTGCCCAGCAAAGTGGCCAGTTCACGGGGGGCAAAGAGCAACAAGCGGCGCTGGAATGGCTAGCTTGGGAGGCCAACCGCATCGGCTTTAGCGTGCCCAACTACCGCTTTGCCCTACACTGGTCACCCCAAGCCCCCGAGGTTATGACCTATTTACATGCACGGCTACTGGCCGATCTGGCAACGCTAGAAGACAAACTAGCTGGCAGAGATTTTTTACTGGCATCAGGGCCAAGCATTGCAGATATTAGCTGCTCGGCCTATTTATTTTGGCTTGATCAAATCAGTATTGTAGAAACAGACTGGCCCAATATTAAGCGCTGGCTTAGCGCAATACGCCAACTCCCACACTGGCAGAGCCCTAATATTGCAATGCAAGGCATTTAATAATAAACAGCGGTGTGGATAATGCATAAAGGCCATCATTTAATTAAATGATGGCCTTTTTAATACTGCTTTGTGGCAATACGCCAAACCGCAAATTATTTAACTAACTTGTGGCGGCGAGTAGCAAGCAATCCCAATAAACCTAAGCCCATTAAGGCATACGTTTCTGGCTCTGGAACAGGCACGGCTGGCACAATACTAAAAGAGCCAGCACCAATATAACCATTTTTTGTACTGGTCTTAAACTGTAGAAAATGCGTGCCAGTTAGATTCGCCAAAGTCAGGCTATTTTCATAGTTTTTTTGATTGGTGAATGAATCAAGCTTTACACCGTCTAACCATATACTCACAGACGCAAGCGCTGTTGGTTTATGGGCTACACTGTATGCATTTTGCACAACAGACCAAGTCAAATAACCTTGATTTAATACAGGCCCAAAATTAATAGAAAAATCAAAGTTACTTGCTTTTGTTACTTTAAAACCACCCGTTGCAACACCTTCTTCAAAAGTGACATCAGTAGCAGGTGCAGAAAAAGCTGCTGTGCACGCCATAAACATGGCCCCTGCCATAAGTGTTTTTAATATATTCATTTATCAATACCCCTAGAAGTGTTTATAAAGTGACAAACAATATTTCACTTCTGCTCACACAACCATTTACAACAAAGCACAAGCGAACAATCAATATATTAGTTAATCAAACTCTACAAAACAAACAGGCATCCCTTATTTAGTAAATTTTATCGTATTTAAGTAAATAATTATTGTTTAAATACTAGATAATTAGATAACTAATTAACTCTTTAATTAATAATTAATAATACCCAATACTACCTTTCCTAAATTACGACTTTCTGTAATATATTGATGGGCTTCGGCTACCTTTTCCCAATCAAAAATACAATCAATCGTTATTTTTAAATCGCCAATGGCGATTAAAGGCAGTAATTTTTCACGCAGCGCCGCTGCTAACTCCGCCTTTATGGTCAAAGGCTGTGCCCTAAGAGTGGAGCCGGTAATACGCTGGCGCTTCATCAGCAGCAAGCCAAGATTTGCTTCAGCGCTCATGCCACGTAGCAAGCCAATCAACACAATCTGCCCATCCATATTTAAGCAAGCTTGGTTTTTAGCGAGATAATCACCGCCTACCCCATCCAAAATCAAATCCACACCACCGGCTTCTTTAACAATGACAGCAAAATCATCCCGTTGGTAATCCACCACTAGATCAGCCCCAAGCTGGCGGCAGAATTCGCCTTTCAAAGCACCACCTGCCGTGGTGGCAACCCAAGCGCCCAAATGCTTAGCCAACTGAATGCCTGCCGCCCCTACGCCGCTGGCCCCTGCATGAATCAGCACCCGCTGGCCTGCTTTTAGGCCACCAATTTTGACCAAATTAAACCATGCGGTCATCCATGCTTCAGGCAGGCTGGCTACATCAGTAAAAGACAGCCCTGCAGGTATTTTCATGGCAAGACTGGTTTCTAAAAGGCAATATTCTGCATAAGCGCCCCCGCCCACTAAGCCAAATACCTGGTCGCCTAGGGCAAAACCATCAACGCCCTCACCCACAGCACTCACCACACCCGCTACTTCTAAGCCCAAGATAGGTGAATCACCTGCTGGGGGCGGATAACGCCCTGCAGCTTGGGCTAAATCTGCCCGATTAATCCCCGCAGCATAAACTTGAATCAATAACTGCCCAGCCTGCACTTGGGGCTGCTCAGCTTGGCCTAAAGAAAGTAATGATTTGGTCTGGATCACTGCACGCATAGATAGCCACCTAAATGATGTAAACAAAATATTGAATCAGCTCATACTGTCACAATGCATTACACAAGCCAAAGAAAAAAGCCCTATATTTGCTGTCAAAAAACTTACTCCATCAGGTTTAAAGCGCTTTGCTGGCAACAGTTTTCCTGATTATGTCTCTTACTCAAACCAAGCCATCTAAGTACTTGTGCAAAAGTTTTATGGCAAGGCGTCGAAGCCGCAGGCAGTACAGTTAGTACGACAAGGCAAGACAACGATGCAAGAAAATTTTTGCCTATCTACTTATTGCATGTAGACCAATATGCTGCGCCCTGTTCAGCTAGGGCGCAGCAAGCCAGTGCTTGCCCCTACATTTTGTTTGTAGACACCGCTGTAAAAAGCAAATTACAGAGCAGAAACATTATCAGCTAGATTGATTTTTCATCCCCAAACGGCACAAAAAAAGCTTCGCCAATAGTTACAAGTTGCTTCATTTACATTGCTGCCCAGTGTAAGCACATGCTAAAAACTGTCCTCTTCTAAAAAAATCACTCTGCATACAGCGGTGATCAAGGCCTAAAGCCTTTCGATTTGCACTGACGATATCGCGGCGCTTAGCCACTGATTTTTATCGAAATGGGTCGTAAAACATCATTACGTCCTCAGCCAGTGCAATCTCCATATGCGATTTTTTAATCGTTAGGGCGCGTTAAGTTTTACTGCATACATGCAGCAAAACCAGCCTAAGTAAGGCAACCCTCAATTCTTAAGTTGTCACTCTCATCATTGCGAGCGGTTTTGACCGCTCTACAAGAAGGAGTATGCACATGTCTGTGTACCTAAAACGTGGTGGATTCGTCGTCTTTTTGGCGGCAATCTTCGCTATCATTCAATCGCATCCAGCTTGGCTAAAAACTTACCAGAGCGATCTAATTTACCTAGGGCAGCAGCATCTGCGCTTAGTTGCTTATTCGATGTTTCTTGCTCTGATTGTTGGGCTACCTGCGGGGGTCATCCTCAGCCGCAGCTGGGCCAAGCGCTTTGCCGAGCCACTTCTGCAAATCTTTAACGTTGGCAATACCCTGCCCCCACTTGCCGTACTGGCACTGGCCATGGTGCTGGTTGGCATTGGCGATCAGCCCGCCGTTATCGCCCTTTTCTTAGCCTCGCTGCTGCCCATTGTTCGTAACACTTATACCGGCCTATGTAGCGTATCACCTGCCTTACTGGAAGCCGCCCGTGGCCTAGGTATGACGCCAAGACAAAGCCTGTATTTTGTTGAGCTACCTAATGCCGCCCCCGTTATTTTGGTTGGAGTACGTATGGCAATGGTGATCAATGTGGGTACTGTGCCACTCACCTTCTTGATTGGAGCCAGTAGTTATGGCGAGCTGATTTTCCCCGGCATCTTCTTAAATAATCAGACCCAGCTTCTGGTTGGCGCAGGGGCAACCGCCATTGTGGCCTTGGCGCTTGATCAAGCCATTGCGGGCCTTGGACGCGTCTTTGCCAAACGAGCTGCAAACTAAAAGGAAACTGCCATGAAACAACTTATCATCAGCATCGGCCTTATTCTGGCGGCTAATTTTGCCAGCGCAGCACCGATTCGCTTAGGTAGCAAAGACTTTACCGAGCAGCATTTACTCTCTGCAATGACTCGCCTCTACCTTGCTGAAAAGGGCTTTGAAGTCACCACCACCACCGATCTGCCCAGCATCATTATGCGTGGCGCACTGGTGAATAAGCAGCTGGATATGGTTTGGGATTACACCGGTACCGCGCTGATTGTGTATCACAAGCTTAGCGAAGTGAACCCAGAGCAAAGCTATGCCAAGGTAAAAGAGCTGGACGTTAAAAATGGCTTGATCTGGCTAAAACCAGCCGCTTTAAACAATACCTACGCTTTTGCGATGCAGCGTAAACGTGCAGAAGAGCTAGGCATCACCAATATGTCGGAGATGGTTCAAGCGTTTAATCAGCATAAAGAATGGAAACTGGGGCTAGATATTGAGTTTGCTGGCCGCCCTGATGGCTTAAAGCCAATGCAGGAAAAATACCAACTTAAATTAGACCGCCCGCAAATGAAGCAAATGAATTCCGGTCTTGTTTACAACGCCATTCGTGATGGCTTTACAGAAGTAGGGCTGGTTTACTCAACAGATGGCCGAGTAAAAGGGTTTGATCTGCTGGTTGTGGCAGACGATCTGCATTTTTTCCCCAGCTACGCCGCCACACCTGTCGTTGAAAAAAGCGTGCTAGACGCCCACCCCGGCCTTGAAGAAGCAATGAATACGCTTTCTGCCCTGCTCAATAACGAAACCATCATCACCTTGAACGCAAAAGTTGATATTGAACACCAGCGTGTTGACGACGTAGCAAGCCAGTTCCTGATGGATCAGGGCCTGATCAAAGGAAAATAATATGGAAATCTTTCATTACGCTTGGGAAAACAGCAGCTTTATTCTAGGGCTTACTCGCGAACACATGATGCTGGTCTCGATCGCCGTTGGCCTTGCCATCGTGATGGGTGTGCCCATTGGTGTGTTGATTGTGCGGCTGCCCGCGCTCGCCCCTTGGGTGCTGGGCCTTGCTACCGTGATTTTAACCACCCCATCCATTGCACTATTTGGTCTGATGATCCCGCTTTTCTCACTGATTAATCAGGGGATTGGCTATGTTCCGGCTATTTCGGCGGTGTTTTTATATTCACTACTGCCCATTATCCGCAATACCCATACCGCCTTGCAGCAGATCGATCCAGGTATTCGCGAATCATGCAAAGGCCTAGGCATGAGCTTTTTTCAGCGCCTGTGCTGGGTAGAGCTACCGCTGGCCGTGCCACTGATTTTTGGCGGAATTCGCACCGCCGTGGTGATGAATATTGGGGTGATGGCAATTGCCAGCACCATCGGCGCAGGCGGCCTTGGCCTGTTGATTTTGCATGGAATTAGTCAGAGTGACATCCGCCAACTTATCGTCGGCGCAGTGATGATCAGCCTACTCGCCATTGTGATGGATCTCATCCTTAACTGCATCCAGCACTACCTCACACCTAAAGGTATCCGCTCATGATTAAGCTCGAAAACCTCAGCAAGACTTTCACCCAAAAAAATGGCCAGAGCATGCAAGCGGTCAATGATGTGAACCTGCATGTAGAAGAAGGCAAAATTTGCGTGCTGCTCGGGCCGTCAGGCTGCGGCAAAACCACCACGCTAAAAATGGTTAACCGCCTGATTACGCCTACTTCTGGACGTATCCTCATTAATGGGCAAGATACCCAAGAGATGGACGTGGTCGCGCTGCGCCGCCAAATTGGTTATGTTATTCAGCAGATTGGTCTGTTTCCAAATATGACCATCGAAGAAAACATCTGCATCGTGCCGCGTCTTTTAGGCTGGGATAAAAAGAAAAGCCGTGAGCGTGCGCGTGAACTCATGGATATGGTGGCACTCGATCCTAAGCGCTTTTTAAGCCGCTATCCGCGCGAAATGTCTGGCGGACAGCAGCAGCGTATTGGGGTGATTCGTGCCTTAGCCGCCGATGCACCGGTCTTATTAATGGACGAGCCTTTTGGCGCGGTCGATCCAATTAACCGTGAATCCATCCAAAACGAATTTCTGCTGATGCAGCGTAAACTCAATAAAACCGTGCTGATGGTTAGCCACGATATCGATGAAGCCATCAAATTGGGTGACAGCATCGCCATCTTTAGGCAGGGTAAAATTGTGCAACACACCAGCCCAGATCAGCTGCTGGCAGCCCCTAAGGATGAATTTGTTGGCTCCTTTGTAGGGCAGGATCGCACTTTAAAACGCCTGCTGCTGATTAACGCTGGCCAAGTGTGTGATGGGCAAACCACCATTACAGCCAAACCAAGCACCGAGCTGAAAGAAGCATTTAATTTGATGGATGATAATGATCAGCGTTTTCTGACCATTGTGGACGAGGCTGGTAAGCCATTAGGTTATGTGACGCGTAAAGAGGCGCGTAATGCAGAAGGAGTATGTGCGGATAAGGTGCATGCTTTTGAAGCAACGGCACAAGCCAGCGATAATTTACGTGTGATCTTATCTAAGCTCTATGAACACAATCTAGTTTGGATGCCGATTGTGGACGACGAAAATAGCTATCAAGGTGAAATCTCGCAAGACGATATCGCCCGCCACCTCAGCAGCCCAGCAATCGCCTAGCCTATAGCGGCCTGCTAGGCTTACGTTACAACGGCCAAAGCCCGATAGGCTGCTAACCACAAAACCCCCAAGCCGTCGCTTAATCCTTACGGCACTGGGGGGTTTTTTGAAATAAATACAATTGGTAAGCATTATCATTCATGATAAGGTAGAGGCATTGTGAATGCCTAAAGAAGTTTGCCCTCATGAGCCAAGAAGCCACACCTAAAAAAACCCCACGTAGATTGCAAGTCCTAAACAGTGTGCAACTGACCCCTCATCTGCAACGCCTCACCTTGGGCGGCCCAGAATTAGAACACTTTCCTAGTGGCAGCAATGGGGCACATATCAAGCTGCTGTTACCACAGCAAGGGCAAGCACTCACGCTACCTACGGCAGGGCCTAAAGGTTTGATCTGGCCAGCGGCGCAAGATAGGCCTTTAGTACGCACCTATAGTATTCGGCAATTTAATGAAGAACGTAAAGAGCTCACCGTTGATTTTGTGATTCATGATGAATATGGCCCCGCCTCTTTTTGGGCCAAGCACGCACAGATTGGCGATGAAGTAGGCCTTGGTGGCCCTGGTGGCCCTGCACTCTTTAATCCAGATGCCGAGTATTTTTTACTGGCAGGTGATTTATCCGCCCTGCCGCTAATTGCTGCAGTGCTAGAAATGCTGCCAAACAGCGCTATTGGCCATGCCTTTATCGAAATTCCATCTGAACAAGACCAGCAAATGCTGCAGCATCCGGCAGGCATCAAGTTGACTTGGTTAATCAGCCCCACACCTAGCTTGCGACTTCCCCAAGCCGTTTTAGCTTTGCCTTGGCCAGAGCAAATTGTGTCCGCCACCGTGGCAGGCGAAGCAAATGCCGTGGTATCCATCCGTAATTACCTACGTCTAGAAAAAAAACTAGCCGTCAGTCATTGCTATGCCGTGCCCTACTGGAAAAACCTACACAGCGAAGAGGCCTATCACGAAGAGCGCCATCGCACCATGGATGAAGTGCTTACCCCCGCTTAAGCCCCTCCCTTATTTGCAAGCGCAGCATTGGCCCACTATTAACAAGCGATGACCTCACTATGAATAAAAAATATCTTTTGGCTGGCACTGGATTAGTACTGGCTATCTTGGCTGCATTCAGCTTCAGCCCAAAACAAGCGGTAGAGAGCCAAGCCGTGGCCCCAGTAGCTATGCACACCGTTACCGATGCAATGGGGCGCAAAGTAAGCCTGCCGCTTAAGCCACAAAGAATTATTGCTTTAGGAGAGTTTGATTTAGACGCGCTGCTCGCCCTTGGCATTGAGCCCGTAGGCACTAGCAATGGTCGAGGCCAACAAACAGCACCCAATTATTTGCAAACCCTTGCTGCCAAGGTACCCAGCGTAGGTGCATTTGCCCAGCCCACCATGGATAAAGTGATTGCGGCCCAGCCAGATCTCATCATCACCAGCACCATTAATGATGAACAAATTCTAAACCAGCTGCAAAAAATCGCCCCAACCGTGGTTTCAATTAAAAATGGCACCGAATGGAAAGCTGCCTTTAGCCAATTTGCCAGCTATTTAAACCGCGATGCGGAAGCCAAGGCCTTTTTAAAGCAATACCAAGAGCGAGCGGATCAACTTCAAGGCAAGCTAGCCGCCCATCAAAATGAAACGGTTAGCATTGTGCGCTGGAATCCTAAAGGCCCTGGCTATATGTTCAAGGATGCTTTTGCGAGCTTAGTGATCCGCGATTTACAACTCGCCCGGCCCAAAAGCCAAATGCAAGCTGGTGTAGCGCACTCTCACCCATTAAGCCTTGAAGCCTTGGATCAGATTGATGCCGATTGGTTATTTTTAGGCACGCTTTCTCCTGAAGGCGAAGCCGCTAATATGCTCAAAACGGTTAAAAATTCCCCTGCATTTGCTCAGCTCAATGCGGTTAAACAAAACCATGTTGTGGTAATTGACGGCTCCTTATGGACCAGCGCGGGTGGCCCGCTTGCTGCGCTGGCTATTTTGAACGACGTAGAAAAATCTTTGCTTAGCCCCAAAGCATCTCTTGCCAAGCTTTAGCCACTTGAGCAATCCCCTCAAGCCATCAAAGGCCATAGGCATTCGCTAAGGAAACGCTGATTTATTCAATTTCGCCACTCCCGCGCAGACGGGAATCCAGTATTTACGCTGGACTACCGATCAAAACATTCGGGGATGACAATTTAATCAGAGGCCTGCTCAGCCGTGAGTCCTAACCCAACATTTGGGTTTAAAGAGAATAAAAACACCAAGAAAACGGCTGAATTTAATACTCACTTTTCTCTGTGAAACTTCGTGCCCTCTGTGTTCTCTGTGATTCAAGACTTGGGTTTTAGTGTACGTAACATCAGAAGGAAGTTTTTTGTGTTGGTTTCTGCCCCCACTCTTGCGCAGCTACTGCGCTGGATGCTCTTATTAACGGCTTTACTACTTTGCCTTGCTTTTTTATCTTTACTGATTGGTTCAGGCCATTTAGGCATGAAAGAAAGCTTGGCCTATTTAGCTGGCGATAGCCAAGCCCGTGCTAATGAACAATTAAGCATGGTGATTCAAAGCTTGCGCGCACCACGCACCTTAGCCGCCATTATGGTGGGGGCCTGTTTAGGCAGTGCAGGGGTACTATTGCAAACCGCAACCCGCAATCCACTGGCAGAAAGTGGCTTACTTGGCGTGAATGCTGGGGCCGCACTGGGCGTGGTCATTGGGATTAGCTTTGCCAATGCGCAAGACGGCTACGCCTATTTGCTCTGGGCTTTTGGCGGGGCGCTCTTCGGCAATGGCTTAGTGCTGTTGGTGGCCAGCCGTGCCAGTGCACTAAAGCTGGTACTGGCGGGCGTGGCCATCAGCGCTACCTTTCAAGGCTTAAGCTCGTATTTATTGCTGAGCAATATTTCGTCTTTCGATCAATACCGCTTCTGGATATTAGGCTCACTCTCTGGAGTGAGCCTTAGCATGACTCTGCAATTACTGCCGATCAGTGTCTTTGCGCTGCTGCTGGCTTTAATTATGGCAAGGCCCTTATCCGCACTCTTACTTGGCGATGATAGCGCCCGTGCGCTAGGCCACAATCCCACCTTAACCCGCAGCATTATCGCCCTTACGGTAACACTGATGAGCGGCGTAGCCGTTGCCTTAGCGGGACCGCTGGTGTTTTTAGGCATTGTTGCCCCCTATGCGGCACGCAATATTGTAGGGCCACGTATTGCTAGCCAAATCTTACTTGCAGCGCTGATTGGTGCTTTGGTCTTACTCAGCGCCGACATCTTGGCACGCTTAGTAATTCGCCCCTTTGACTCCCCTGTTGGGGTGATCTTAGCTTTTATCGGCGCACCATTTTTAATCTTGCTAGTGCGCTCTAGCAAAGTCAGCACAATATGATCAATACGCCTCAAACCCATCACGACAGCACGGTGGTTCGCTACCAAGGTTTTTCCTTGCTGCTATCGCACAGCGCCATTTTTAGCACCATCGTCATCAGCTTAATTTTGCTACTCGCCGTGATCGCCTCTTTGGCACTTGGCTCTACTTTTATTCCGCTGAATGCGGCCCTGCCCGCTATTTTGGGCCAAGGCAGTCATAGCACACTCTTGCTGGTACAAGAAATCCGCTTACCGCGTATTTTTGCTGGCTTGATTACCGGAACCGCCCTTGGCACAGCAGGCTGCTTAATCCAAACCATGGCGCGTAATCGCTTAGCTTCCCCTGATTTATTAGGCATTAACAATGGTGCAACGCTGGCGATTATTCTAGGGCTGATTGTTGGCAATATCTTAGGCAGCTGGTGGCTTGCCCTAATCGGAGCGGCAGGCTGTGCGCTGCTGATTTTTATGCTAGCTGGCCGATGGGGCCGCCAAGGTTACCGCGTATTGGTAATTGGCCTTGCCATTGCCGTGATGCTGCGCTCAGTGATTGAGCTGCTTATGTCTACCGTTAGCTTACAGCACGCCAGCACGCTATATACATGGAGCCTTGGTAGCCTAGTTGGCAGAGGTTATAGCGCATCGCTGCCAGCAGCTTTGGGCCTAACGCTGCTTTTGCCTACCGCACTCTTGCTCAGCCGCCGCCTTGCCCTATTACGCTTTGAAGAAGGCTTAGCCGCCAGCCTTGGCTTGAATGTGAGCAAAACACAGCTCTTTATTATGCTGCTCACCATTGGCCTAGCGGGTTTGGGTGTCACCATTGGCGGCCCTATTGGCTTTATTGCCTTGGCCTCGCCCATCATCGCCAGCCGCTTTGCCGATCCCGCCCATATTCCTATTTTTAGATCCGCCCTGATCGGCGCAATCGTGATTATCTGTGCCGATACACTAGGACGCATCACCAGTAGCCACGCTGAAGTGCCAGTAGGGGTGATTACCAGCATCTTGGGTGGGCCGTTTTTACTATGGGTTTTGTTGTCAAAACAATAAAAAAGAGAATTTAAAATGCGTCTGATGGTTGAAAATATTCAGGTGAGCTATGAGCAGCACGTAGCCGTAGATGGTGTAAGTTTAAGCGTAGCCGCAGGCCAGCTGGCGGTGATTGTTGGACCTAATGGCTGCGGAAAATCCACATTACTACGCAGTATTGCCCGCTTACAAAAACCACAAAGCGGCCAAATTTTGGTGGATGGGCAAAATGTTTGGCAACTCTCCCCACGCAAAGCGGCACACGCCATTGCCCTGCTACCACAAAGCCCCATTGCCCCTGAGGGCATCAGCGTGACTGATTTAGTACGCTATGGCCGTCACCCTCATCAAGGCTTATTACGCCAGTGGTCAGCTCGTGATGAAGAAGTAGTTAACGCCGCCCTACTAAGTACCGACATCCATGATCTAGCCCAGCGCCGCCTAGAGTATTTATCTGGTGGACAACGTCAGCGCTGCTGGCTAGCCATGATTTTAGCGCAAGAAGCACCGCTGGTACTGCTGGATGAGCCGATTAGCATGTTGGATTTGGGCCACCAAGTAGAAGTGCTATCACTGGTAAAAGCGCTCACCCAAACAGGGGTAACGGTGGTCATGGTGCTGCATGATTTAATCGCCGCAGCCCGCTACGCTGATGTGTTAGTTGCGATGAAAAACGGCAAAATTATTGCCAATGGCCCACCGCGCGAGATCGTCAGCACCGAGCTGGTGCACACACTTTACGGTGTACACGCTGATATTTTGCAAGCGCCCAGCGATGGCAGTCCCGTCATTGTGCCAACGGCACGTGCCAGCCCACCAGCCAATGCAAGCAAAAAGAAAGTTTCAGAACAGAGTACGCACTAAAAAAACAAGCTAAGGCGGGTGATTCAGCCGCTTTAGCAATCAATCCAAAGTAACTAAAATGTAACAAATTCTTTAAAAACAGCAAACTAGAGCATAAACCAGCCTAAAAAATGACAAATTTGCACGTTTTTAACAAAAAACCAAACAAAGTGTTGACAGGATTAGAAAATACAGCAACAATCCATTCACTAATTTGATTGAGCATAACCTTGTAAAGCGAATATTTTTGATTCGCAATGTGTTTGTAGCAGTACTATCCAGCAAGCCTACTCAGCTTTTCTGCAAGTTCTCCCCGAACCAGGTGCTCTTCTTTTGGTGCTTAGCCATTCAACTTTGAATGGCCAATTACTAGGAGCCATCATGGCACAATTTGATTTTATCGTAGAAGCTCGTCCGTCCACCCGTCACACCGGTATGGAAGGTTGGTATCAAATCGTCGTTTGTCACGGCAAGCAAAAAAAACCAGTTACAGACTGGCAAGCTGCCCCACAAGCTAACGACAATAAATTGCACAGCGTTTTAAATAGCGCCGCAGCTTTAGCCAAACAACAGATCCAAGTGCAATTTCATTAATTATTTGAATAGCACCATCTAATGGGAATACCAAAAAGTCTATCTTTCCACAATAAGACAAGGCGCGTGTTAAAAAATCGACGCTACATATTTTTTAATACACAACGCAATATTATGGCGAAAAATAGATTTTTATAGACTTCCTAATCGTAAAAAAGCCCACCGCTGCGTGGGCTTTTGTTTATCTGCAATATCTAATCACATGCGCATGGTAGAATCTCACCTTAATTGTTTTTCTGCCTACCCATGCCCTATCTAGCGCTCGACACCTCTACCGAACATCTCTCCCTAGCCATTAGCACCCAGCAAGGCATCGTTACCCGTAACTGGCCTGCGGGGCAAAAACATGCCGAGATGATTCTTCCTTGCTTAGCTGCGCTGCTTGAAGAGTGCCAACTTACAATGGAAGATATTCAAGGCATCGCCTTTGGCAATGGCCCTGGCTCATTCACTGGCTTACGCATTGCCGCGGGTATCACCCAAGGCTTAGCCTTTGCACGTGGCATTCCGGTGTTAGGCGTTTCAACCCTAGCCGCCCTTGCGGCTGGCTGCGATGCAAATCAAGTCTATGCCTGCCTTGATGCGCGGATGAATCAAGTCTACTGCGCGGCCTATCGCAAACAAGATGGCGTGTGGTCAGAGGTAATCGCCCCTTGTTTAAGCGATCCAGACGCCATCCCCGTACCGAGTGGGGATAACTGGCTGGCAGCAGGTAGCGGCTTTGCGATGTATGGCGATGCACTTAAAAACAGCCTAGGAACACGCATCAGCAGCATCGATGCCACGCGTTTTCCCCTTGCCAAAGACATCCTAGCCTTAGCCCTGCCTGATTTTATAGCGGGCAAAGGCTTGGCCGCGCATGAAGCGGAACTGGTGTATTTACGCAACAAAGTCGCGCTCAAAACCCATGAGCGGATAAACAAATGAAACAAGTACGCCAATTAGATGAGCGTGACATCCAAGCGCTGATGCAGCTAGACGCAGCTACCAATTCGCATCCTTGGGTAGATAGCCATTGGCAACACTCGCTAAAAGCCGATATTTGCCTAGGTATAGAGGATGAAAACGGGCTCGCCGCCTTTACCGTTGCCATGAAAATGGCCGATGAGGCCGAGCTACTTTTGATTGCCGTTAGGCCCGCTTTGCAAGGCCAAGGGCTCGGACAAAATATCTTTAACGCCCTTGTCAAAAAACTACATGGCGCGGGTGCACACAGTTTATTTCTAGAAGTGCGACAATCCAACCACCGCGCGCGGGATTTTTATGAAAATGCCGGTTTTGCAGAAACCGGTATTCGCCCCGCTTATTACCCCGCGGCCAGCGGCTCTGGCCGTGAAGATGCTTTGATTTTTGCCATGATGATGGATACGCATTGATGAATCGTCGGGCGCTGATACTAGATGAATTAGGCTTAAGCCCTGTATGGGTACGTAAGGAGATCTTGGCCGAACTACAAGCCAAGCCTGTTGAGCCTGCGCATGTTGCCGTAGCATCAAATTCACCTGCGCCTCGGCCACAAGGCTTTTCACCCGTGGCGGTAGCGGCCCATCAAGCCCTTGCCCCGCTGGTTAGCCCCGCTAAATTCACCCCGCCACCAGCCCAAACCTTGCCTGCCAATGACCCCATTGAGGACGAGCGTTCACTACGCATTGCCCGCATGAATTGGCAAGAACTCAATGCCGCCGTTAGCACTTGTACCGCTTGCCCGCTTTGCGAGGCAAGGCAAAAAACCGGCGGGCAAACGGTATTTGGCAGCGGCCCAATGCAAGCTAATATTATGGTGATTGGTGAAGCACCTGACGCAGATGAAGAAACCCAACAAACGCCATTTTTGGGCGATGCAGGCAAGCTGCTCAACAATATGCTGGCCACGATTGGTGAAGATGAGCAGGTATATAAAACCAATATTCTAAAATGCCGCCCCCCCAACAAACGCAACCCACAAGCTGCCGAAGTATTACAATGCGCACCCTTTTTAAAGCGCCAAATCGAGCTTATTCAACCCAAAACGCTGCTACTGACTGGGCGCTTTGCCATGAAAACGCTACTTGAATCAGATGAGCCAGTCAGCGTATTACGTGAAAAGCTACAGCAATACAAGCAGATTCCGCTAGTAGTCAGCTACAACCCAAGCTACCTTCTACGTAACTTACCCGACAAATCACGTGCCTGGCATGACATATTACGATTAAAGGCCGCACTAAAAAATAGCCGTCACTAAACCGATTATCTTGTCGCACCACAACAAAATAAAATGGAATTCGCCAGCCTTAAAAATTAAGGTCTAGACTGAATCAACCATCACTATTTAGACCGCCATGCAAAATTCATATCACTTGGGGCGACAACCCATTTTAAACCGCCAACAAGAGTTGGTTGCTTACGAATTACTCTTTAGAAACAATAGTCAGCGCAATGAAGCCATTGTTCCTGACGATTTTTTAGCCACCCTTGATGTAATTCAGCATGCATTTAGTACCCTAGGCACCAGCAGCGTACTGGGCGATAAACTCGGCTTTATTAATGTGAGTGCTGATTTACTATTATCAGATGTTCTAGAGTTACTCCCCCCGCAGCAAGTTGTATTAGAAATATTAGAAACAGTCGAGATTACCCCCTTAATTGTTGAGCGCTGCATTGCCCTTAAAAAGAAGGGCTTTAAACTGGCTCTCGACGATGTAATTCATTTAAATGATGCTCAGCGCGCCCTATTGCCGCAGATCAGTTTTGTAAAGCTAGAAGTGCTAGGGATGGCAAAAGCACAAATGAATGTGCTGATTAACGAGCTACGTGCCTATCCTTTACAAATTTTGGCAGAAAAAGTCGACAATCCAGATCAACATCTTTTATGTATGAAATTAGGCTTTGATCTTTTCCAAGGCTATTACTTTGCCAAGCCAACCATTTTATCTGGCAGCAAACCACAGCCTTCTCAAATGGCCTTATTACGTTTACTAGGGTTAATTAATAGCAACGCCGGCAATAGCGATATTGAGATGGCTTTCAAGCACTCTCCCGACTTAACCATTAATTTACTTAAGCTAGTTAATTCAGTAGGATCTAGCTCCCCCAAAAAAATAGACAGTATTGCTGCCGCCATTACGGTATTAGGGCGCCGCCAAATGGGGAGATGGATTCATTTACTCGCCTATGTACAACAATCGGGCAAAGCCATAGGCAGTAATCCACTAGTGCAAACAGCCGCAATTCGTGGCAAATTTATGGAGCTACTGTCTTTAAAGCAAAAGCCCCATGACCACAGTTTGGCCGATCAAGCATTTATGGTAGGGATGTTTTCTTTAATCGATGTTTTTTTTAATGCGCCATTGCAAGAATTATTAGAGCCGCTCAATTTAGCCGATGATGTAAAAGATGCGCTAATGGGCAAAAAAAACGCACTGGGTCTTCTTCTTAGCCAAGCTTTATTGGCAGAGGACAGCAACCCAATTAGCAATGCGAATCCACCCTGTGATTTTGAAGCGCTCTTAGCCGCAATGAGCTGGGCGAATGAACTAGGCTGATTAAATTTAAATAAAAAAAACACCGCCCATATCCACTATGCCGGTGTTTTTTTACGCCATCAATTATTGGCTGACGCTTAATATTTTTACTTTAACCTCATGACCACCTGGTGCAGGCCAATCAATACTCTGCCCTACGGATAAACCCAAGAGGGCACTGCCCACTGGCGCGGTAACGGAAACCTTGCCTGTTGAGCCATCAATTTCGTGAGGAAAACATAAAGTCAGCTCAAACTCTTTATTGCTCGGCGTCATTAAAAAACGCGCCGTAGAATGCATCGTCACCACATTATCTGGCATATCGGCTTGCTCTAGCACGGTGGCACGGCCTAATTCCGCCTCTAATGCCGCTGCATCAGGAAAAGCATCCGCTGGTAGTTTATCCAACAAAGCATAAAGACGATCGCAATCTAAAGTCGACACGGTAATCGGGGGCAATGCACTCATCATTAGATCTCCAAACCTATCTGCCATGCAGAAATTAATTCAATAAAGAATAAGACTTGGAAAATAAAAACTAGTTCCCCTTAATGCATAAATCCCCACTTTTCGGCGGGGATTTATAAGTAAGCAATTTATTTAAGCTCTTAGTTGCGACGTCTAAATAAAGGCACGGGCTGATCCGTGCCGGTTTGATAAGACTCAGCTAAAGCATCTAGGCCTAATAAAGCGTCCTCAATGTTTTTATCGCTATTTACCACAAAAGCGTTAAATCCACAGCGCTTTAAATAAACAATCGTGTCTTTAAATACATCGCCAAAAGCACGTAATTCGCCCGTAAAGCCATAACGCTCGCGTAATAAGCGCCCAATAGAAAAACCACGGCCATCTGTAAATGCAGGGAATTCAACCGCAATCAAAGCAAGGCTAGCCGCTTCATTGCCTAGGCTTTCTGGCTCATCATCTGGAGCAAACCACACGCCAAACTCACCACGCGTTTGTAACTCTAATTTTTGCGCAAGATACTGAGCCAAAGGAACAATAATTAAACCACTGCTTGGCAATACCGCAAAGCTACCGTCTTCTGCATTTCTAAGCAGCTCTGCTTCGCAATCAATAATCGCGTGATCTTTAATAATACGCGCCATTATGCCGCCTCCTTCGCATAAACACGAGTCTTAAAGGGCAGCATACCAATGCGATCAAATACATCAATAAAACGCTCTTCACCCAAGCGGTTTTCTACAAATACATCCATGATCTTTTCAATCACGTCAGGCATTTGTTCTTGAGCAAATGAAGGCCCCACCACTTTGGCTAAAGTAGCACCATTACCTTGTCGACCACCTAAGGAAACCTGATACCACTCAGAGCCATTTTTATCCACCCCTAAAATACCGATATTGCCAATATGGTGATGGCCGCAGGCATTCATACAGCCAGACATATTTAAATCAATTTCACCTAAGTCATAAAGGTAATCAAGATTATCAAAGCGCTCTTGAATGGCAATTGCAATAGGAATAGATTTAGCATTGGCTAAAGAGCAGAAATCACCACCTGGGCAGCAAATCACATCCGTCATCAAGCCGATATTTGGCGTAGCAAAACCAATTTCCTTGGCTTTTTCCCATAGTGCAAATAAATCAGATTGTTTGACATCCGATAAAATTAAATTTTGCTCATGAGAAACGCGCAATTCACCCAAAGCATAGCGATCGGCTAAATCGGCTACGGCAGCTAATTGCTCACTCGATGCGTCTCCAGGGGCTGCGCCGTGCTTTTTAAGGCTTAAAGTAACGGCAGCATAACCCGCTTGCTTATGCTTAAATACATTGCGCTCTACCCAACGGCTAAAGGCTTTGTTATCTAATTGCTGCTGAATAAAGTCAAGATCGTCACCAGCAAAAGAAACATAATCAGGCGTGGTAAAAAAGCCCTGCATCCGCGTCATTTCGGCTGGAGTTAAAGTCTGTGGCCCGTCTTTTAAAAAGGCCCATTCTGTGGCTACTTTGCTGGCAAATACTTCTGGCGTAAGCGCCTTAACCAAAATCTTAATCCGCGCCTTATATTTATTATCGCGGCGGCCATAGCGATTATAAACGCGCAATATCGCTTCTAAATAAGTCAGCAAATGAATACAGGGTAAAAACTCACAAATTACGCTGCCAATAATGGGCGTTCTGCCCAGGCCACCACCCACAATCACTTTAAAGCCTAATTCACCCGCAGCATTTTGCACCACATTCAGGCCAATATCGTGCACCCAAATCGCAGCGCGATCTTCTACAGCCCCATTGACGGCAATTTTAAATTTACGTGGCAAATGGGCAAATTCAGGATGGAAAGTAGACCACTGGCGAATAATCTCGCACCACGGGCGGGGGTCAAGCAGCTCATCATGCGCCACACCAGCAAACTGATCGGTGGTGGTATTACGAATACAGTTGCCCGATGTTTGAATGGCGTGCATTTGCACCGTAGCCAATTCAGCCAAAATATCGGGGATGTCTTCTAATTTAGGCCAGTTATATTGCAAATTTTGGCGGGTAGTAAAGTGTGCGTAATCTTTATCGTATTTACGCGCAATTTCTGCTAGCTTCCGTAATTGGGTACTAGTCAGATGCCCGTAGGGAATCGCCACACGCAGCATAGGGGCATGACGTTGGATATACAGGCCATTTTGCAGACGCAGCGGGCGGAATTCTTCCTCACTCAACTCTCCCGCTAAATAGCGACGAGTTTGATCACGGTACTGAACCACACGCTGGTCTACGATGCGTTGATCGTAGTCGTCGTAGATATACATCTGAATCATCCAGAAAAAGGGATAGTGCTATCCGTCGCTGCCAATAAACAGGCAACAAAAAGGGTAGATAATCTCGCCACTTGCAGAGATTTCTACCCCTGTACTTGCTCAGCCTGACGAGTAAGCCAATTTATTGTTCCGACTATACCAGTGGCACTTTGTAAACTAAATGACTATTTATGAATAAGGTTAGGCCGCAATGTGTATATAAAGCGCGGCCTTGCTGCTTTTAATCTTGCTTTTAGATTAACGCTATCGCTATACGCAAAAGCAACACCTTCAGTGCATTAAATTTAGTGAATCTTGCCCCGCAGGCAAATAAAAATTATGCCTTAATAAACAAGCTATTTAACGGCCGATACCCTAGGCTTATTCCCCTATCCTGCTGTTTATTTTTGGCCCACCTCACCCTGCCCATCGTGATTTATTTACACGGCTCTTGCACGAGGGGTATCCTCGCATTTCAACCGAACTTTGAATCCTCAGCATGACACTCCAAAGCACCCAAATTAATCGCCTCGACTACACCGCACCGGCCTTTTTAATCGACCGCGTTGATCTCACTTTTGAGCTTGAAGAAAGCCAAACACGGGTCCAATCTAGACTGGTACTGAAGCGTAACCCCGAAGCTGCTGCAGGCCTACCACTGTCTCTAGTCGGTGAAGAGCTATCGCTTGAATCGATCAAGCTAGACGGCGCACTGCTCAAAACCGATGCCTATAGCGTATCGGCCACCGGCCTTGTGATCGCTACCATGCCAGACGAAGCTATTTTAGAAATCGTCACCATTATTAATCCGCTGAGTAATACCAGCCTCAATGGCTTGTATGTATCCAGTGGTAATTTTGTAAGCCAATGCGAGGCCGAAGGCTTCCGTAAGATTACCTATTACTTAGATCGCCCAGATGTGATGGCTAAATTTACCACCACCATCATTGCCGATAAGACGCGCTACCCTATTTTGCTCTCTAACGGTAATCGCGTAGACAGCGGCCAGTTAGAGAAGAATCGCCATTGGGTAAAATGGGTTGATCCATTTAAAAAGCCCGCCTATTTATTTGCGCTAGTCGCCGGTAAATTTGTCATGCTGGCTGATCAGCACACCACGCCTAGCGGCCGCCGTGTGGCTTTAGAAATTTTTGTAGAGCCGGGCAATCTAGATAAATGCCATCACGCCATGGCGGCGATTAAAAAAGCCATGCGTTGGGATGAAGAGCGCTTTGGTCTGGAATACGATTTAGACACTTATATGATCGTAGCTACCAGCGACTTTAATATGGGCGCGATGGAAAACAAGGGCTTGAATATTTTCAACACTAAATACGTGTTGGCCAAGCCAGAAACCGCCACAGACGTTGATTTTGACGGCATTGATGCCGTGGTTGCGCACGAATACTTCCATAACTGGACGGGTAACCGTGTGACCTGCCGCGATTGGTTCCAGCTCAGCTTAAAAGAAGGGCTAACGGTTTATCGCGATCAAGAATTCTCTAGCGATATTGGTAGCCGCTCGGTTGAGCGTATCAACAATGTAAAAGCACTGCGCGAAATGCAGTTTGCCGAAGATGCAGGCCCACAGGCACACTCGGTTCGCCCTGAAGCTTACTCAGAAATTAACAACTTCTACACCATGACCATTTACGAGAAAGGCTCGGAAGTGGTGCGCATGTATGCCACCCTGCTCGGGCGCGAAGGTTTCCGTAAGGGCATGGATTTGTACTTTAAGCGCCACGATGGCCAAGCCGTCACCTGCGATGATTTCCGCGCCGCGATGGCAGATGCCAATGGCGTAGATTTCACACAATTTGAAGAATGGTATAAGCAAGCGGGCACACCAGCTCTGGCTATCAGCAGCCATTACGATGCAGCCGCGCAAACCTATACTTTAAATGTAAAACAAAGCTGCCCAGCGACACCAGGCCAAGCTGAAAAACGCCCTTTCCATATTCCACTGGCGGTTGGCTTGCTGAATAAGCAAGGCAAAGATCTGCCGCTGCAACTCGCTGGCGAAGCCGCTGCACAAGGCACAACCCGCGTCTTAGAGCTAACACAAGCTGAGCAGAGCTTCAGCTTTATTAATGTTACGGCGGCGCCTACGCCATCCTTGCTGCGTGATTTCTCTGCGCCTGTGAAGATCAGCTACGCCTACACCGATGAAGAGCTGGTGTTTCTGATGGCCAACGACAGCGATGCCTTTAATCGCTGGGAAGCGGCCAACACCTTTGCCACGCGGCTCTTGATAGCGCTTTACGCCGCTGGCGATGAAAAGCCTTTGGCACCAGCCAGCTTTATCAATGCCCTGCGTAAACTAACTAGCGAAAAAATTGACGCTGCCCTTATCGCGCTGATGCTAGAGCTACCGCGCGAAAATTACTTGATTGAGCTGATCGATCAAGTAGACCCCTGCCATCTACACTTTGTGCATCGCAGTGTTAAAGCACAAATCGCCCGCGAATTGCGCCCAGAGCTGCTGGCTATTTACCAAAAGCTAAATGATGGCGCAATTTACCATTATGAGAACGCCAGCAAACGCAGCCTGAAAAACGTCTGTCTCGATTACTTAGCCGAGCTGGATGAGCCTTTAGTCAGCGAAATGCTCAGCAAGCAATATCGTTTGTCAGACAATATGACTGATCGCCTAGCCGCACTCAAAGCGTTGGTTAACCGCGATGGTGGTGAAGCGCAGCTGGCCGACTTTGCCGTGCAATGGCATGACGACGCGCTGGTGATGGATAAATGGTTTGCCCTGCAATCCACCAGCCGCCGCCCAGGCGCGCTAAGCCGCGTGCAAGCGCTGATGGATCACCCCGCGTTTTCAATCAAAAACCCAAATAAAGTACGCGCACTGATTATGGGTTTCTGCCTGCAAAACGCTCAGCACTTCCACGCTGCCGATGGCTATGGTTATGCTTTTGCCGCAGACCGGATTATCGAGCTAGACAAAATCAACCCGCAAGTTGCAGCTCGCTTGGCATCCAGCTTTAACCGCTGGAAAAAAATGGAGCCACAACGCCAGCAAATGATGCAGGCCGAGTTGCAACGCATTGCCCAGCAAGATGATTTATCCAGCGATCTGGCAGAGATTGTGAATAAATCGCTCAGCTAAGCGAGCGTACTGCATAAAAAAACCTCCGGCCCAGCAATGGACGGAGGTTTTTTTATCTGTTTATTGTAATGCCCAGCATTTAATTAAGCATTTTAGGGGCCTAAGGTACAGCGCTTTGCTCTCCCTAGGCTAAGAAAATTATTCCTAGCCAAATCCTAAGCATGCAAATGCACAGCCTGCCGTTGTGGCGCTACCGTGCCCACTGACTTGGATTTTTTCTGCTTACCTGCATAATCAGAAGCAATCAACTCAGCAGCAGCAAGCTCGGACAAGCCCTGCTCCACTAGCCACTCCCCAACCATTTTAGCTAATCTATCTAGAGCAATACGGTGGGTGGCGTCGGTATGAGCGTATAGCCAATCGCTAAACGCCATAAAACGCTCAAATGGTGCATCGCCCAGCAGCACAGGCAGGGTGTTGGCAAAGCGGCCAGAATTAGCAACTAAATCCCAGTAGCGTGAAAAGCGCACCAAACGCTGCATATTGGCAAAATCAATCAGATCATTGGCCAAAATGGTGTAAGGCGGGTAAGGATCGTACACCATGCCAAAATCACGGGTATGGCGAATAATCGGCGTGCCGCGCAGGCGCTTTAAAATACCAAACTGAATTTCATGCGGACGCAAAGCATAGAGCTGATCAAAACCACGGCCAAAGCTCGCCATATCTTCACCAGGCAAACCGGCAATTAAATCAACGTGTAAATGGGCATGCGAATGTGCCGTCAGCCAAGAAATATTCTCAGCGGCTTTCTGGTTGTTTTGCTTACGGCTGACCAAGCTCTGCACTTCTGGATTAAAGCTTTGAATACCAATTTCAAACTGCAAAGCGCCAGCCGGAAACTGGCTAATGCCCGCTTTTAAGGCTTCTGGCAGATGATCGGGCACTACTTCAAAGTGAGCAAATACAGGGTCATTGGGGTGAGCCGCAATTTTATCCAGAAAGAACTGCATAATCTTTAAACTGGATTTGATATTCAGATTAAACGTGCGATCCACAAATTTAAACAAACGTGCACCGCGCTGATACAGCGTTTCCATCTCGGCTAAAAACACATCAAAATCAAACGGCCACGCCGTTTTATCCAGCGCCGACAAACAGAACTCGCACTTAAATGGGCAGCCGCGTGAGGCTTCTACATACAGCGTACGGTGGGCAATATCTTCATCGGTGTAAAGAGAATACGGCAGCACCAAGTCATTCAAAGGCGGCTGCACCCCCGCTTGCACTTTCATCAAGGGCTGCGGGCCATTCAGAATCTGCTGACAAAGCTGCGGCAGCGTGACTTCGCCCCAACCAGTAATCACAAAATCGGCCAGCTTTACAATCTCCTGCTCACCCGTCTCATATGAAACCTCTGGCCCGCCAAGAATCAGTTTTATCTGCGGCGCAACGCATTTAAGCATCGCCACCACTCGGCAAGTTTCTTCCACATTCCAGATATACACGCCAAACCCAATGATTTTGGGCTTCTTCGCCAACAGCTGCTCAACGATCTCGGTAGTCTTCATGCCGATTACAAACTCCGCCAGCTGGGTTTCCCCTTGCAAATCACCCATATTAGCCAGCAAATAGCGCAGCCCAAGAGAGGCATGGGTATAGCGGGCGTTTAAAGTAGAAAGAATAATCGACATGATATAAATCTAGCAGAAGGCAAAGAGGGGTATTTTACGGGTTAACAGACGCAGAAAGCGATCAAAGCATAGGGAATGCAAAAAATGTCATGCCTCGCCAGCTGTAACTATATAAAATCAAATCACTCAGAAAAAACAGTGTAGCTATAAATTCAAGAAAAATAGCAGTAAGCAAAACACTGAACTGACAAATATCGAGCCTGTAAATCTTTCTGTGTAAATGCCTTTGGAATTACTGGTGGCCGTTCAGCCGGTCACCAAATTCTATAACGAAACGATTCAGCGCCATCCGCCAGTTTTGAATCGGCATCGTCCATTTCTTTGAAGCCTGTTCGAT